>NZ_JBHXNI010000020.1:0-91738 GCF_042721735.1 Achromobacter sp. NPDC058515 | reverse complement strand
CGGTGTCTGACACCAGCAGAGACGGTCTTCAGCTTGCGCTGCCGCTGCAAGGTGTCAGACACCTCTGCAAGACAAGGTGTCAGACACCTTGGGACCTGGGATGGGGACGCCGCCGCCTGAGCGGCAGGCTGGCGTCTGAACCGGTGTCGGTGTCAGACACCAGCAGGAACCGGTGTCGGTGTCTGACACCAGCAGAGACGGTCTTCAGCTTGCGCTGCCGCTGCAAGGTGTCAGACACCTCTGCAAGACAAGGTGTCAGACACCTTGGGACTTTGGGATGCGCGCCTGCTACCGGAACAGGCTGTCCTGCATGCCGGCGTCCACCAGGCCCTGCAGCAGCTTCTTCACCGGCGCGGGCAGCGCCATCGACGCCAGCTTGTCCGCCGGGACCCAGCGTTCGGGCAGCGCCGGTTCGCGCAGGCTGGCCGCGCGCACGGGCACGAGCCACGGCCGGATGTGCAGCCGGTAGTGCGTGAAAGTATGGGCAAAGGCGGCCAGCTCGAAGCGCTCCTCGGGTTCCAGCCCCAGCGCGCGCGAGGCGCTGTCGGGGTCGCCCGCCACATCGAATTCAGGCAGGCTCCACAGCCCGCCCCAGATGCCGGGTTCGGGCCGCTGCTGCAGCAGGAAAGCGCCCTGGTGGCGCAGCACCAGCATACAGGTCTCGCGTTCGGGAATGGCCTTGCGCACCTTGGGCGTGGGCAGCTCGGCCTGGCGCCCTTCGCGCCTGGCCACGCAGCTTTCGGCCACCGGGCATTCGTCGCAGGCGGGCTTGCCGCGCGTGCACAGCGTGGCGCCCAGGTCCATCAGCCCTTGCGTGTAGGCGGCCATGTCCAGGCCGGACGCGGCCTCGACCTGCGCGTCCGCCAGCGCCCACAGCCGTTGCTCCACGTCCCGCTTGGCGGGATCCCCGGCGATGCCGAAGTGGCGCGTGAACACGCGCTTGACGTTGCCGTCCAGGATGGGCGAGCGCTCGCCATAGGCGAACGCGGCAATGGCGGCGGCGGTGGACCGCCCGATGCCGGGCAGGGTGGCGATGGCTTCGGCCGTGGGCGGAAAGCGCCCGCTCCAGTCGCGCGCGATCTCCTGCGCGCAACGGTGCAGGTTGCGGGCGCGGGCGTAGTAGCCCAGGCCGGCCCAGTACGGCATCACGTCTTCCTGCATGGCGGCGCCCAGCGCGGCCACGTCCGGGAAGCGCTGCAGGAAGCGGTCGTAATAGGGGATGACGGTGGCCACCTGCGTTTGCTGCAGCATGATTTCGGACAGCCAGATCCGATAGGGGTCTCGGGTGTTTTGCCAGGGAAGATCGTGGCGGCCATGCTGGCGTTGCCAGGCGACGATGCGAGGGGCGAAGTCCATGGCGGCAATTATCGCATCGCCCTATTGCCGGGGGTGGGGCAAGCGGTTACAAGTGTAGGCACTAGAAGCGCGATCGCGCCAGGACTTCATTCACGGCCCTTGTTGGCCCGCGTGCGCTCCAATAGGCCGATACGCGTAGCTGGTGGGGGCATCCAGGATCTTGGAGTAGAGACATGAATGCCCCTCTTGCTCCCGCGCTGCGCGCGGCGCTTGAATCCGTCCAGCTCGACGACAAATACACCCTGGAGTCCGGCCGCGCCTGGATGAGCGGCATCCACGCCCTGGTTCGCCTGCCCATGATGCAGCGCGTGCGCGACCTGCGGGCGGGCCTGAACACCGCGGGCTACGTGTCGGGCTACCGGGGGTCTCCGCTGGGCGGCGTCGACCAGAACATGTGGAAGGCCGCCAGGCATCTGAAGGCCCACCACGTCGAGTTCCAGCCGGGCATCAACGAAGACCTGGCCGCCACCGCCGTGTGGGGCTCGCAGCAGGTCAACCTGTTCCCCGGGGCCAGGTACGACGGCGTCTTCGGCATGTGGTACGGCAAGGGGCCCGGCGTGGACCGCTGCGGCGATGTCTTCAAGCACGCCAACGCCGCGGGCACGTCGCGCCATGGGGGCGTGCTGGTGGTGGCGGGGGACGACCACCCAGCCAAGTCCTCGACGCTGCCGCACCAGAGCGACCACATCCTCAAGGCCTGCATGATTCCGGCGCTGTTTCCGTCCAGCGTCCAGGAGGTGCTGGACTACGGCCTGCATGGCTGGGCGATGAGCCGCTATGCGGGCGTGTGGGTCGGCATGAAATGCATCACCGACATCGTCGAGGTGTCGGCCTCGGTGGAGGTGGATCCGCAGCGCGTGCAGATCCTGCTGCCCGAGGATTTCCAGCTTCCCGCGGATGGTTTGAATATCCGGCTGCCCGATACGCCGCTGCAGCAGGAGGCGCGCCTGCTGGACTACAAGCTCTACGCCGCGCTGGCCTACGCGCGCGCCAACAAGCTGAACCGCGAGCTCTGGCAGGTGCCGCAGCGCGACGCGCGCTTTGGCATCATGACGTCGGGCAAGGCCTATCTGGATACGCGCCAGGCGCTGTCCGACCTGGGCCTCTCCGTAGCGGTCTGCCGGCGCATCGGCCTGCGCCTGTTCAAGGTCGGCATGGTGTGGCCGCTGGAATCCACCGGCACGCAGCAATTCGCCGAAGGCCTGGACGAGATCCTGGTTGTCGAGGAAAAGCGCCAGGTGCTGGAGTACCAGCTGAAGGAGGAGCTGTTCAGCTGGATCGGCAGCGGCAAGAAGATTCCGCGCGTGGTGGGCAAGTTCGACGACAAGGACGGCGGCGAGTGGTCGGTCCCGCAGGGCAACTGGCTGCTGCCCGCGCATTACGAGTTTTCGCCCGCCATGGTGGCCAAGGCGATCGCGGCGCGCCTGTTGCGCTTTGAGCTGCCGGACGATGTGCGCGCCGGCATCGAGGCGCGGCTGGAATTCATCCGTGGCCGTGAACAGGTTCTGGCGCGCCCGCGCGTGGTGGAAGAGCGCAAGCCCTGGTTCTGTTCGGGCTGTCCGCACAATACCTCGACCCGCCTGCCGGAAGGCTCGCGCGGCATGGCTGGCATCGGCTGCCACTACATGGTCAGGTGGATGGACCGCGGCACCGATGTCTTCACCCAGATGGGCGGCGAAGGCGTGCCGTGGCTGGGGCAGGCGCCGTTCACCGACGAAAAGCATGTCTTCGCCAACCTGGGCGACGGTACCTACTTCCATTCCGGCCTGCTGGCGATACGCGCGGCCGTGGCCGCCCGGGCGCCCATCACGTACAAGATCCTGTTCAACGACGCCGTCGCGATGACGGGCGGGCAGCCGGTGGACGGCCCCATCAGCGTGCCGATGATCACCCGCCAGATGGCCGCCGAGGGCATCGAGAAGATCGTCGTCGTGACGGACGAGCCCGACAAGTACCTGGACATCAACGACCTGGCGCCGGGCGTGCCGGTGCATCATCGCGACGAGCTGGACGCTGTGATGCGCGAACTGCGCGAACACCCGGCGGTGTCGGTGCTGATCTATGACCAGACCTGCGCCACCGAGAAGCGTCGCCGCCGCAAGAGGAACGCCTATCCCGATCCCGCGCGCCGGGTCCTCATCAACGAGCGCGTGTGCGAAGGCTGCGGGGACTGCTCGGCGAAATCGCATTGCCTGTCGGTCGAGCCGCTGGAGACCGAATTCGGCCGCAAGCGGACGATCAACCAGTCGAGCTGCAACAAGGACTTCTCCTGTCTGAAGGGCTTTTGCCCCAGCTTCGTGACGGTGGAAGGCGGCAAGCTGAAGAAGCCGCAAGCGCGGGCGCCCGAAGACGGCGCCATCGACGAAGACGTGCCCCATCCGCGCGCGCACGGACTGGAACAGCCCTATGGCATCTTCATTGCCGGCGTGGGCGGCACGGGCGTGGTCACCATCGGCCAGCTGCTGGGCATGGCGGCGCACCTGGAGGGCAAGGGCTGTTCGGTGCTGGACATGGCGGGCCTGGCGCAGAAGGGCGGGGCGGTGTATTCGCATGTGGTGCTGGCGAGCACGCCGGACCACCTGATGAACACGCGGGTCGCCATGGGCGAGGCCGACCTGCTGCTGGCCGGCGACCTGGTCGTGGCCACCAGCGCGGAGGCCATGGCGCGCCTGAGCCCCGGGCGCACCCGCGCCCTGCTGAGCACCGGCACCGCGCCGACAGCGGCGTTTGTGAGCAATCCCGACTGGACCCTGCCCGGCGCCAGCCTGACGGCGGACCTGCAGGCCGCCTGCGGCAAGGAAAACCTGGACACGGTGGACGCCGCCGCGCTGGCGGTGTGCCTGCTGGGCGATGCGATCTATTCGAATCCCTTGATGATGGGCTATGCCTACCAGAAGGGATGGATCCCGCTGTCGCGGGAGGCGCTGTTGCGCGCCATCGAGCTGAACGGCCAGCAGGTGCCCGCCAACACCGCCGCCTTCGCCTGGGGCCGCCGCGCCGCGCATGATCCGGCGGATATGGCGCGGCTGCTGGCCAATGGCGGCATGCCGCCCGCGAGGCAGGAAGACATCATCGAGATCAAGCGTCCGCGCGCGGCTAGTCCGGTGGTGGAGCTGAAAAAGCCGTCAGGCGAGCTGGCGCAGGTGGTGGCGGTGCGCAAGGCGTTCCTGACGCAGTACCAGGACGCCGCCTACGCGAAGCAGTACACGGATCTGGTGGACAAGGTGGCGCACGCCGAACGCGAGGCCACGGGGACGAGCCGACTGGCGGTGGCGGTGGCGCGCTATTACTTCAAGCTGATGGCCTACAAGGACGAGTACGAGGTGGCGAGGCTGTATTCGGACGGAGAGTTCATCAAGCGGGTGGGCGAGCAGTTCGAGGGCGACTGGAAACTGCGCTTTCACCTTGCGCCGCCGATGTTTGCGCGGCGGGGCAAGGACGGGCATCTGGTCAAGCGCAGCTATGGGCCGGGGATGCTGCGGGTTTTCCGGGTGTTGGCCAGGATGCGTTTCTTGCGCGGGTCGAGGCTGGATCTGTTCGGGTATACGAAGGAGCGGCGCGCGGAGCGCGAGCTGATCCGCGAGTATCGGGAGACGATGACGGCGATTCTGTCGAAGCTGAATCGGGGGAATCTGGATCGGGCGGTGGCGTTAGCGAGTGTGCCGGAGGAGATTCGGGGGTATGGGCATGTGAAGGAGGCTTCGCTGGTCAGGGCGGAGGCGGCGCGGGAGGAGTTGCTGAAGGCGTTCAGTGCTACGGTGGTTTCTATTGGGGTGCGGGCGGCTTGATGTTGTTTGGAGTTTTGCCGGGTGTGGGTTCTCAAGACGCCTGGCGCGTCGGCGGCCTTTGGGGACTTACGCCGCGTCTTGCGCCGTGATGATGACGCTTCGCGTGTGGGGCGGGAGGTGTAGGCATGCCTGTTGCGGCGTGTTGGCGCATGGCGTAGGTGTCTGACACCCCTGAAATGTCGGCCCAGGCTTGAAGCCCGTCTCCCACGGGTGTCAGACACCGGGGTATGGCGTAGGTGTCTGACACCGGGGGCAAGGTCAGACACCGCAGCAAGACAAGCCGCGGCCTATTTCCCCTTTGACCAACCCTTTGACAGTTCCACGGCTTGCCGCCAGCGCTTCATGCGTGCGTCGCGCACGGATTGGGGCCAGGCGGGCTCGAAGGTGCGTTCGGCTTGCCACTTGGAGGCGAATTCGTCCTGGCTGGACCAGAAGCCTACCGCCAGGCCCGCGAGGCCGGCGGCGCCCAGGGCGGTGGATTCGGGGACGCGGGGGCGCACGACGGGGACGCCCAGGATGTCGGCCTGCATCTGCATCAGCAGGTCGTTGCGGGCGGCGCCGCCGTCCACGCGCAGCTGGGTCAGCGCGATGCCGCTGTCGCCGTTCATGCAGGTGAGCAGTTCGGCGCTTTGCAGGGCGATGGATTCCAGCGTGGCGCGGGCGATGTGGGCGCGGGAGGTGCCGCGCGTCAGGCCCACGAGGGTGCCGCGCGCGTAGGGGTCCCAGTGCGGGGCGCCCAGGCCGGCGAAGGCGGGCACCATGAAGACGTCGTCGGTGTCGGACACGCTGGCGGCCAGGGACTCGATGTCTTCCGAGCGCTGGATGATGCCCAGCCCGTCGCGCAGCCACTGCACGGCGGCGCCCGCCACGAACACGCCGCCTTCCAGCATGTAGGTGGGAGTCCAGCCGCCGTTGCCGGCTTGGGGCAGGCCCCAGCCGACCGTGGACAGCAGGTTGTTTTTGGACTGCACCGGCTTGTCGCCCACGTTCATCAGCATGAAGCAGCCGGTGCCGTAGGTGTTCTTGGCCATGCCGGGCGTGAAGCAGGCCTGGCCGAAGGTGGCGGCCTGCTGGTCGCCCGCCACGCCGGCGATCGGGACGGAGCCGCCCAGCCACTCGGGCAGGGCCTCGCCCACGATGGCGCTGCTGGGCGCGACTTGCGGCAGCACGCTGCGGGGGATCTTGAGCAGCGCCAGGATCTCGTCGTTCCAGTCTTGCGTGTGCAGGTCGAACAGCATGGTGCGGGAGGCGTTGCTGGGGTCGGTGCTGTGCACCGCGCCGCCGGTCAGTTGCCAGACCAGCCAGGTGTCCACCGTGCCGAAGGCCAGTTCGCCGCGGTCGGCCATCTGGCGCGCGCCGGGGACGTGGTCCAGCAGCCAGGAAAGCTTGGTGCCCGAGAAATAGGCGTCCAGCACCAGGCCTGTGCGCGCCTGCAGGAAGTCGGCGTGGCCGTCCTGGCGCAGCTGGTCGCACAGCGGCGCGGTGCGGCGGTCCTGCCAGACGATGGCGCGGGCCAGGGGGCGGCCGGTGGCGCGTTCCCAGATGAGAGTGGTTTCGCGCTGGTTGGTGATGCCGATGGCGGCCAGGTCGGCGGCGGTGGCGCCGGCATTGCGCAGCGCTTCGCGCGCCACGTCCAGCTGGCTGTGCCAGATCTCGCCGGCGTCGTGCTCGACCCAGCCCGGGCGGGGGTAGTGCTGGCGGAATTCACGCTGGCCGACGCCGCGCACCACGCCTTCGCGGTCGAATACGATGGCCCGGGAGCTGGTCGTGCCCTGGTCCAGGGCTAGGACAAATTCATTCGTCGTCACTGTTCTTGGCGCCGTTCAGGTGTGCCCCGGCCAGAGGGTCGAGGCGTCTAAAGGAGAAGGTCGAGGCCATGCACAGCAGGCCGACGACGATGAAGCCCGCGATGACGTCGCTGACCGCCAGCGTCTCGGCGCCGCGCATGGCCATGCTGACATTCAGCGTAACCGCGGCCACGCCCACGCCCAGGCTGATGCCCAGTTGCTGCGCCATGGCGGCGAAGCTGCTGGCGCGGCTCATCTTGGACGGGGGGATGTCGGCATAGGTTAGCGTATTTACCCCCGTGAACTGCAAGGAGCGGAAAAAGCCGCCGACCAGCAGGATCGCGATCATCAGCCACACCGGCGTGGCCGGGGTGAAGGTGCCGCAGACGGCGATGAACACGCCGGTCAGCAGCGCGTTCAGGGTCAGCACGCGGCGAAAGCCGAAGCGCTTCACGATGGGGGTGGCCACGAATTTCATCAGCAGCGCGCCGGCGGCGCTGGCGAATGTGATCAGGCCCGCCGAGAACGGCGACAGGCCGAAGCCCACTTGCAGCAGCATGGCCAGCAGGAAGGGCGTGGCGCCCACGGCGAAGCGGCACAGGTTGCCGCCCAGCGTCGAGATCGCGAACGTGGGGATGCGCATCAGGGACAGGTCGATGATGGGATGTTCCACGCGGCGGGCGTGCCAGCCGTAGAGCAGGCCGCAGGCGGCGCCCACGGCGATCATGCCCAGCAGCAGCGGCGCCGGCATCACGTCGCGGCCGATGGCCTCGAAGCCGCTGACCAGGGCGGCCAGGCAGACGGCGCTGAGCAGGAATCCCACCCAGTCCAGGCGCGGGGCGGCAACTTCGCGGATCTCCTCCACATAGCGCAGCACCAGGAAGATGCCCAGGAAGCCGATGGGGATGTTGATCAGGAAGATCCAGTGCCACGACATGTAGGTGACCATGAAGCCGCCCAGCGGCGGGCCGATCACCGGCCCCAGCAGCGCCGGGATCGAGAGAAACGACATGGCCTTCAGCAGATCCTGCTTGGGCACGGTGCGCAGCAGGATGATCCGCCCCACGGGCACCATCATTGCGCCGGCCATCCCCTGGACGATCCGGGACGCCACCAGCTGGGGCAGGTCCTGGGACAGGGCGCAGGCCACCGAGCTGAGGGTGAACAGCCCGATCGCGGCCACGAACACCCGCCGCGCGCCGTAGCGGTCGGCCGCCCAGCCGCTGATCGGCACGAAAACGGCCACGGCCAACAGGTAGGAGGTAATGGCCACATTCAGCCGCACGGGGGTGGATCCCAGCGCCCGGGCCATGGCCGGCAGGGCGGTGGCCACGACGGTGGCGTCCAGCATTTGCATGAACAGCGCACAGCCCACGATAAAGGGAATCATGCGTGCCGCGCGCAGCGCGTCCGGGGTTGAGGGCGGAGCGGGATTGGCTGCGGCTGCGGATTCTGCGGACATGGGGGAGGGGGGCGTTGGGTGCCTGACGATTGTAACGCCGGGGGGAGGGCCGCCGTGAAGTAAACTCCGGAGATCCGAAACCCATTGAAATTGGTGCCATGGCGACCAACTACGAATCCGAGATCACCCTTTTCCTGAAAGACTACAAGCAGTCGCACCCTGGCACCGAAGAGCGCCAGCGCGAGGGCCGCGCCCGTCTTTGGGACAAACAGCAGGACTCGGAGCTGCTGGAAGGCTTCCGCGCGGCCCGCGTGCCGCAAAAGCCGTACGTGTATCAGGCAGACTGATACCCTTGCGGCAAACATGGTCCAGAACTCTTCCGTGCCGGGCGACGCCCTGGCCGCGCTAGTGGAACCGTCCGTCGACAGCACCCCCGATATCGTCGACAGCGTGGCGTTCGCGCGCCTCTACGGCGAGCCGCTGTTCCAGATGCCGACGGACCTGTACATTCCGCCGGACGCGCTGGAGATCTTCCTCGAAGCGTTCGAAGGGCCGCTGGACCTGCTGCTCTACCTGATCCGCAAGCAGAACTTCAACGTTCTGGACATCCCCATGGCGGATGTCACGCGGCAGTACCTGTCGTATGTGGACCAGATCCGCATCACCAATCTTGAGCTGGCCGCCGAGTACCTGCTGATGGCGGCCATGCTGATCGAGATCAAGTCGCGCATGCTGCTGCCGGTCAAGAAGACCGACACTGGCGAAGAGCCCGAGGATCCCCGCGCCGAACTGGTTCGCCGCCTGCTCGAGTACGAGCAGATGAAGCTGGCCGCCCAGAAGCTGGACGCGATGCCGCAGCTGGGCCGCGATTTCGTCAGCAGCCAGGCGGTTGCCGACCTGAGCGTCGAGCGCGCGCTGCCCGAAGTCAACGTGGACGACCTGCGCGCCGCCTGGGCCGACATCATGAAGCGGGCCAAGCTGAACCAGCACCATCACATCACGCGCGAACAGTTGTCCGTGCGCGATCACATGACGCATATCCTGCGGCGCCTGAACGATGTGCGCTTCATGGAATTCGGCGACCTGTTCATGGAGCGCGTCCGCGAGGGCGCGCCCGCGGCCGTCGTCGTCGTGCATTTCATCGCCATGCTGGAACTGGCCCGCGAATCGCTGCTGGAGATCACGCAGGCGGAGCCCTATGCTCCCATCTACGTGCGCCTGGCTTACACCAGCGTCGCGGCGGTCGCGGCCTGATCCTGACCGGGCTGCCCCCTACCCCCGGAGAGTCCCTTGAAAGTCGTACACACCATCCAGGAATTGCGCGATCACCTGCGCGGACAGAATCGCGTGTCCTTCGTGCCCACCATGGGCAACCTGCACGAAGGCCACCTTTCCCTGATGAAGCTGGCCCGCCAGCACGGGGATCCCGTGGTGGCCAGCATCTTCGTGAACCGCCTGCAGTTCGGTCCGAACGAGGACTTCGACCAATACCCCCGCACGCTGGCCGCAGACATCGAGAAGCTGGAGCAGGCGCGCGACGTTTACGTGCTGTTTGCGCCCAATGAGCGCGAGATGTACCCCGAACCGCAGAACTACCGGGTGCAGCCGCCGGACGACCTGGGCGACATCCTGGAAGGCGAATTCCGCCCGGGCTTTTTCGAAGGCGTCAGCACCGTGGTGCTGAAGCTGTTTTCCTGCGTGCAGCCGCGCGTGGCCGTGTTCGGCAAGAAGGACTACCAGCAGTTGATGGTGGTGCGCAACATGTGCCGCCAGTTCCAGCTGCCCGTGGAAGTGCTGGCGCACGAGACCGTGCGCGCCGACGACGGCCTGGCGCTGTCCTCGCGCAACCGCTACCTGAGCGATGCGGAGCGCGCCGAGGCGCCGGCCCTGTACGCCGAGCTGCAGAACATCGGCCGCCGACTGGCGCAGGGCGAACGCGACGCCGCCGCCCTGGAGCACGACGCCGTCCAGCAACTGACCCAGCGCGGGTGGACGGTGGACTATGTGGCCTTGCGCCGCCAGCGCGACCTGAAGCGCCCCGAGGCCGCCGACCTGCAGGCCGGCGAACCGCTGGTGGCGCTGGCGGCCGCCAAGCTGGGCGCCACCCGCCTGATCGACAACCTGGAACTGGCCTACGCGGCCTGATCCCGCGGCGCGGCATAGGGGGGCGTTTACGTCCACCCCTGACAGAATTGCCAGCTTACGCCGCGCATGGCGGCCGGGCAGACTTACTGCAATCCTATATTGCAAGCGAGCTGCCCATGCAATCTCCCCGTCCCGACCTGAATGCCGTCCTGTCGTCCCTCACCGCCCGTGAACGGCAGATCGTCGACTATGTGGCTGCCGGCCGGCCCAACAAGGTCATCGCCATCGACCTGGGCATCTCCTTGCGCACGGTCGAGGCCCACCGCGCCCGCATCTTCGCCAAGCTGGACGCCCGCAACGCCATGCAGCTCGCGTGCCGGCTGTGCACGCATGGGCGTTCCGGCGCATCGCCCATCCTCGGGGCCTTGAAAGACGGCGCCGGCGCATCCCCGCCGAATCGGCCTGGCTCCCCGGCTTACATGCTGCATGAGCCCGCGCCGGCCTTCGCCCCAAGCCAGGCGCCGCAGGGGGCGCCGGATCCCGACGCCTGGCCCGGAGTCCGCCCCAAATGAAACCGGGCCTGGCGAACACGCGGTTCGTCAGGCCCGGGGGCTTCACGTCTGGCCGGCGGCGGTCAGCCGCCGCGGGCAAGGTTCAAGGGCACTTGGGCGCGCCGGCCTTGGCCAGCTCGTCGATCGGGTCCAGATCCGGCTGGCGGGTCAGGTTGTAGTTCAGGTTGGGCGTCTGGCCGCCGATGGAGCGCACGCGCAGCACATTGTTGGCGGCCACCAGGAATTCGACGCGGACATTGCCCTGGCCGTCCATCAGGATGACGCGCGGCGGACGCTCGTCGGTAGCGTCCCAGCAGCCTTGCTCGGCAACCGGGGGACCCTTCTTGGGATCGTCGTCCAGGTAGGCCGTGCGGCCGCGCCAACGGCCATTGGGCGCCAGGGTCAGCGTTACGCGCTGCGCCGTGCATTGCATGGCGGGCGAGAAGCACGGCAGGGTGCCCATATAGGTTTGCGGCTGCGGCACCAGGCTTTGCGAGGCGGCATTGGGCGCGGGCGCGGCGGCGGGCGCGGCGGCCGCCGAACTGCTGGCAGAGCCGCTGGGGACGCCTTCCGGTACGGCCTGGCCGTCCTCGGTGGTCTGGCCGGCGGGGTTGGCTTGGTTGGCCTGGTTCTGCTGCTTGCGGGCGTCGGGCTTGAGGGCGATCTGCACTTGCGACGGCGCGCGGATGACGCTGCGGTAGCCGGCGCCGGACCCCTGGTACTGGGCATCGGTTACCGTGCTTTCAACCGGGGGATCGTAATAGCCTTCTGTTTTCTGCTGTGCGCAGCCTGCGGCGCCTATCGCGGTGCCCGCTAGCAGCACCCCCATGATGCTGAATTTGCGGGAGCGGGTAACGATGTCGAAGCGCGCGGCCATGGCAGCTTATCCGTGAATTGAGTCTGTCTCCGATTTTACGCACTTATGCGAAGATTCGATACGTTCCCTTAGCCGCTCTTGGGTATAGCCAGCACTTTATGCACAAATTACGACATAGCCGCGCGCGGGCCGTCCCTTCCTGCGGCCTCGCCCGCGGGGCGGATACCGCCCTGTCCGCGCGCCGCAAGGATGATTGACGGCGATGTGGCGTGTCTTTGATTTACCCCTGGGCGTCTTCATCGGCATGGCCGCGCTGGCTGGTCTCTTCGCCGGCAACTGGCTGACGGTGCTGACTCACCGCCTGCCGCGCATGATGGAACGCGAATGGCAGGCGCAGTGCCTCGATGCCGTGGGCAAGGCGCGGCCCGCCGGCGGCTATGGCCTGCTGTCGCCGGCCTCGCATTGCCCCGCCTGCAATGCCCCGGTGACACGGCTGGGCCGGTTCCCCGTGCTGGGCTGGCTGTGGCTGCGGGGGCGCTGCGCCGCCTGCCAGGCCCCGATAGGCTGGCGCTACCCCGCCATTGAATTGCTGACATGCGCGCTGTTTGCCGCCTGTGCCTGGCGCTTCGGCCCCACGCCCGTCGCCCTGGCCGCCATGGGCCTGTCCGCCATGCTGGTGGCGCTGGCCTGGATCGACTTCGAATCGACGCTGTTGCCCGATGTCCTGACCCAACCGCTGGTGTGGGCGGGCCTGCTGGTGAACATGTTCGACGCTTTCACCAGCCTGCAGATGGCGGTGGCGGGCGCGGTGGCGGGCTATGTCTTCCTGTGGGTTATCTTTCATGTGTTCCGCCTGCTGACCGGACGCGAAGGCATGGGCCACGGCGACTTCAAGCTGCTGGCGGCGCTGGGCGCGTGGTTCGGCGTCGGGGCCTTGCCCACATTGCTGCTCGGCGCTTCGCTGGTGGGCGTGCTGATCGGCGGCGCGCTGACGCTCAGCGGACGCGCCAGCCGGGGGCAGCCCTTGCCCTTCGGGCCCTATCTGGCGCTGGCGGGCCTGGTCATGCTGCTGCTGGGCGGCGAGCAGGGCTTATTGCACTTCATGCGCTAGGCAAGAAAGGATGGGCGGTATGTTCAAGATTGGTCTGACGGGCGGTATCGGTTCCGGCAAGTCGCGCGTGGCGGACATGCTGGCGGAATGGGGCGCGACCCTGGTCGACACCGACGAGATCGCGCGCTCGCTGACCGCCGCGCGGGGCGCCGCCATGCCGGCGATCGAGCGCGAATTCGGCCCAAGCGCGCTGACGCCCGAAGGCGCGCTGAACCGCGAATGGATGCGCGAGCAGGCGTTCGCCGATCCGCAGGTGCGCTTGCGGCTGGAAGCGGTGCTGCATCCCGTCATCGGCCAGGAAACCGAGCGCCAGGCAGCCGCGGCCAAGGGATCGTATCTGGTCTTCGTGGTGCCCCTGCTGGTGGAGTCCCTGGCGCGCTGGCGCTCGCGCGTGGACCGCATCTGCGTGGTCGATTGCGACCCCGAAACGCAGGTGGCCCGCGTGCAGCAGCGCAGCGGGCTGACGGAGCCCGCCATCCGGCGTATCATGGCGGCACAGGCTGCGCGGGCCAGCCGGCTGGAGGTTGCGGACGACGTCATCATCAACGACGGCGCAACATCGCCGGAACAGTTGCGCGCGCAGGCGTTGACCCTGCATGACCGCTGGCTGGCGCTGGCGACCACAACGGGCCGGTAAGCCAGCGGGTGGTCCGGCACCCCGAACACTCTTGGCCTTGCGGCCAACCACTGATAGGGCCTGTAAAAAAGCGTGATCGTTTACGAATATCCCTTCAATGAGCGCATCCGCGCTTATCTGCGGCTGGAATACCTGTTCGACAGGCTGTTCTTCTTTGCTCGCGAGGGAGACTCACGCCAGCATCAGGTGGCCGTCACATCGCTGTTCGATCTGCTCGACGCGTGCGAACGCACCGACGTGAAAGGCGCGGTCCTGCAAGACCTGGAACGCCAGCGCATGGCGCTGGTCGGATTGCGCGACCACCCCGGCGTGGCGCAGGACGCGCTGGAGGGCATGCTGCGCGAAATGGAAAAGGTGGCCAGCGCGCTGGCCGCGCCCGGCAAGACCGGCCAGTCCCTGCGCGAAAACGAATGGCTGACCAGCCTGCGCGGCCGCCTGTCGGTGCCGGGCAGCGCCACGCAGGTGGACATGCCGTCCTACTATGCCTGGCAGAACAAGTCCGAGGCCGCCCGCTGCGCGGACCTGCAAGCCTGGGTTGCCCCCTTCATCCCCCTTTACGACGGCCTGACCCTGGCGCTGCGCCTGCTGCGCGAATCCGGCCGCAAGACCGATATCGTCGCCGAGCAGGGCGCCTACCAGCAGATGCTGGGCGGCAAGCAGTTCCAGTTGCTGCGCGTGTGGCTGGATCCCACCCAGGGGGCGTTTCCCGAGATCAGCGCCAATAAGTACATGATCTGGATACGCTTTTCCACCCAGGACGGCGAATTCAAGCCCCAGCAGGTGTCGCGCGACGTTCCCTTCCAGATGACGCTTTGCAGCTCATAGGCTAAGTTACGGCCGGTGTCGCCGGCCCGATTCCTGTTGCGGGTAGTTTCAGCTTGACGGGGCGGGGGGCGAAACCGGGACGGTCTAGTAGACAATACGGCTTTCTCCGTGTGTGCCGGAACCGTTTCCATGCCCGATAGCCGTCCTGTTTCCCCGCCCTCCCGCTGGAGCCGCCGCCGTGTCGTCGGACTGGCGGTGCTGTTGCTCGTCGTGGCGGGCGTTGCCTGGCTGGCGTTGCGGCCCTCGTCCAAGCCGGGCGGCCCTGGCGGGCGGCCCGGCGCCCGGCCCTCCATGGCCGCGGCCATGGCGAACATGCCCGTCCCGGTGCGGGTCGCCACGGCCACGCAGCAGGACATCGATATCTTCCTCAGGTCGCTCGGCACCGTCACCGCCTACAACACGGTCACGGTGAGAAGCCGCGTCAGCGGAGAACTCGTCGAAGTGGCCTTCCAGGAAGGCCAGCAGGTCAAGGCCGGCGACCTGCTGGCGCAGGTGGACCCGCGCGCCTACCAGGTGGCCCTGGACCAGGCGCGCGGCACGCAGATGCAGAACCTGGCGCAGCTGGAAAACGCCCGCCGCGACCTGCAGCGCTACCAGGCCCTGTTCAAGCAGGATTCGATCGCCAAGCAGCAGGTCGACACGCAGGCCGCGCTGGTGCGCCAGTACGAGGGCACGGTCAAGAGCGACCAGGCCAATGTCGACAACGCCAAGCTGCAGCTGGACTACGCCCGCATCACGGCGCCGATCAGCGGCCGCCTGGGCCTGCGCCAGGTCGACCGCGGCAACCTGGTGTCCAGCGCGGACGTCAATGGCCTGGTGGTGATCACCCAGACCCAGCCCATCGCCGTGGTCTTCACGCTGCCCGAGACGCAGCTGCCCGAAGTGCGGGCCGAAATCGCCGCCGGCAAGACGCTGACCGTCGAAGCCTATGACCGGGCCGACACCCGCCGCATCGCCACGGGCAAACTGGAAACGCTGGACAACCAGATCGACGTCACGACCGGCACGCTCAAACTGAAGGCCAGGTTCGACAACACCGACGATGCGCTCTTTCCGAACCAGTTCGTCAACGTCCGGCTGCACGTGCTGACGCGCAGGGACGTCACCGCCATTCCCACGGCGGCGATCCAGCAGGGCTCGGCCGGCGCCTTCGTGTTCCTGGTGCAGCCCGACGACACGATCGCGGTGCGCCAGGTGAAGCTGGGCGCCATCAACGGCGGCGTGGTGGCCGTCAACGAAGGCCTGCAGCCCGGCGACCGCGTCGTCACCGAAGGCACCGACCGCCTGCGCGCGGGCGCCAAGGTTGAAATCGTGGGGGGCGCGGAAGTGATTCCCGCCGCGCGCGACAAGAGCCTGGGCGCGGGCGCGGCGGCCGGCACCACGCCGCCCTCGAAGTAGGCGGAGACCGCCGTGAGCCCGTCGCGCCTGTTCATCCTGCGTCCCGTGGCCACCACCTTGTCGATGGTGGCCATCCTGATCGCCGGCCTGATCGCCTACCGCTTCCTGCCGGTGTCGGCGCTGCCCGAAGTGGACTACCCGACGATCCAGGTCGTGACGCTGTACCCCGGCGCCAGCCCCGACGTGATGACCTCCCTGGTCACTTCGCCGCTGGAGCGGCAGTTCGGGCAGATGCCGGGCCTGAACCAGATGTCGTCCACCAGTTCGGGCGGCGCGTCGGTCATCACCCTGCAATTCAACCTGACCCTGCCGCTGGACGTGGCCGAACAGCAGGTCCAGGCGGCGATCAACGCGGCCTCGAACCTGCTGCCCTCCGACCTGCCGGTGCCGCCGACCTACAACAAGGTGAACCCGGCCGACGCCGCCGTGCTGACCTTGGCGATCACCTCGCCCACCATGCCCTTGCCGCAGGTGCGCGATCTGGTGGACACGCGGGTGGCGCAGAAGCTGTCGCAGATTCCCGGGGTGGGCCTGGTCAGCGTGGCGGGCGGGCAGCGGCCGGCGGTGCGGGTGCAGGTGAATCCGCAGGCGCTGGCGGCCAACGGCCTGTCGCTGTCGGACCTGCGCACCGCCATCGTCGGGGCCAACGTGAACCAGCCCAAGGGCAATCTGGACGGGCCCCAGCGGTCCACCACGATCAACGCCAACGACCAGCTCAAAACGCCCACCGCCTACAACGACCTGATCATCGCGTACAAGAACAACGCGCCGCTGCGGCTGTCCGACGTGGCGCGCGCGGTGGAGGGCGCCGAAGACACGCGGCAGGCGGCCTGGGCCGGCGACAAGCCCGCCATCCTGCTCAACATCCAGCGCCAGCCCGGCGCCAACGTGATCGACGTGGTCAACCGGATCCAGGCGCTGCTGCCGCAGTTGCGCGCCGCGCTGCCCGCCACGCTGGACGTGAGCGTGGTGTCCGACCGCACCCAGACCATCCGCGACTCGGTCGCCGACGTGCAGTTCGAAATGCTGCTGGCGGTGGGGCTGGTGGTCATGGTCACCTTCGTCTTCCTGCGCAGCGTGACGGCCACGCTGATTCCCAGCGTGGTGGTGCCGCTGTCGCTGGTGGGCACGTTCGGCATCATGTATCTGGCCGGCTTCTCCATCAACAACCTGACGCTGATGGCGCTGACCATCGCCACCGGCTTCGTGGTGGACGACGCCATCGTCATGATCGAGAACATCGCCCGCCATATCGAGGAGGGCGAAAAACCGCTGCAGGCAGCCCTGAAGGGCGCGTCGCAGATCGGCTTCACGCTGATCTCGCTGACCTTCTCGCTGATCGCCGTGCTGATCCCGCTGCTGTTCATGACGGAAGTGGTGGGCCGCCTGTTCCGGGAATTCGCGATCACGCTGGCGGTGTCCATCCTGATCTCGCTGGTGGTGTCGCTGACCCTGACGCCCATGATGTGCGCCCGCCTGCTGCGCGCCGAGTCCGAGCAGAAGCACGGACGGTTCCATCAGGCCACGGGCGCCTTCATCGATCGCGTCATCGCCGCCTACGACCGCATGCTGCAGGTGGTGCTGCGCCATCAGCCGCTGACCCTGCTGGTGGCGGTGGGGACTTTCGCGCTGACCGTGGCGCTGTACATGGTGGTGCCCAAGGGCTTCTTCCCGCAGCAGGACACCGGCCTGATCCAGGCCATCACCCAGGCGCCGCAGTCCATTTCCTTTACGGCCATGTCCGAGCGCCAGCAGGCCGCCGCGCGCCTGGTGCTGGAGGATCCCGACGTGCAGGCCGTGTCCTCGTTCATCGGGGTGGACGGCAGCAACGCCACGCTCAGCGCCGGCCGCATGCAGATTGCGCTCAAGCCCCACGCCGAGCGCAACGGCGACCTGCCCACGGTCATGGCGCGCCTGCAGGACGCCTTGAGCAAGCAGGACGGCCTGACGGTCTACATGCAGCCCGTGCAGGACCTGACCATCGAAGACCGCGTGAGCCGCACGCAGTACCAGATGACCTTGTCCAATCCGGACCTGAAGGTGCTGAGCGAGTGGACGCCCAAGCTGGTGGACCGCCTGCGCCAGGTGCCCGGCCTGAAGGACGTGACCGACGACCTGCAGGACGACGGCCTGCAGACCTGGGTCGAGATCGACCGCGACGCGGCCTCGCGCCTGGGCATCACGGCCGCCGTGATCGACGAGGCCCTGTACAACGCCTTCGGGCAGCGGCTGATCTCCACCATCTTCACGCAGTCCAACCAGTACCGCGTGGTGCTGGAGGTGCAGCCGCAGTTCCAGATGTCGCCGGCCTCGCTGGGCCAGATCCATGTGCCGACCTCCACGGGCGCGCAGGTGCCGCTGTCGTCAGTGGCCCACATCTCCGAAGGCAGGACGGTGCTGGCCGTGAACCGGCTGGACCAGTTCCCCATGGTGACCGTGTCGTTCAACCTGGCGCCGGGCGCGTCGCTGTCCGACGCGGTGCAGAACATCGCGGCGGCGGAAGCCGAGATCGGCGTGCCGGCCGCGGTGGAAACGCGCTTCCAGGGCGCGGCGCTGGCATTCCAGAATTCGCTGTCCAGCACCCTGTGGCTGATACTGGCTGCGGTGGTCACGATGTACATCGTGCTGGGCGTGCTGTACGAAAGCTACATCCACCCCATCACCATCCTGTCCACGCTGCCTTCGGCGGGCGTGGGGGCCTTGCTGGCGCTGCTGATCAGCGGCACCGAACTCGACATGATCGGCATCATCGGGATCATCCTCCTGATCGGCATCGTGAAGAAGAACGCCATCATGATGATCGACTTCGCGCTGGACGCCGAGCGCAAGCGCGGGCTCTCTCCGCGCGCGGCCATCCACGAGGCGGCGTTGCTGCGTTTTCGCCCCATCCTGATGACCACGCTTGCCGCGCTGTTCGGCGCCCTGCCGCTGATGCTGTCGACCGGCACCGGCGCTGAACTGCGCCAACCGCTGGGCCTGGTGATGGTGGGCGGGCTGCTGCTGTCGCAGGTGCTCACGCTGTTCACCACGCCGGTCATCTACCTGATGTTCGACCGCATGTCGCGCCGCTGGCGCGGCGCGGGCGAGCCTTCCGCGGGAGACGCGCGATGATCCTGTCGGCGCCCTTCATCGTCAGGCCGGTGGCGACCACGCTGCTGAGCCTGGCGGTTGTGCTGGCAGGCCTGCTCGCGTACTTCCTCTTGCCGGTGGCGCCGCTGCCGCAGGTGGACATCCCCACCATCTCCGTGTCGGCCAGCCTGCCGGGCGCCAGTCCCGAGACCATGGCGTCCAGCGTGGCCACGCCGCTGGAGCGCTCGCTGGGCAGCATCGCGGGCGTGACCGAGATGACGTCCCGCAGCTCGCAGGGCTCCACCCGCATCACGCTGCAGTTCGACCTGTCGCGCGACATCAACGGCGCCGCGCGCGATGTGCAGGCCGCCATCAACGCCGCGCGCGCGCTGCTGCCGTCCGGCCTGCGCAGCAACCCCACGTACCACAAGTCCAACCCGTCGGACGCGCCCATCATGACGCTGGCGCTGACCTCCGATACGCTCAGCCAGGGCCAGCTGTACGACCTGGCCTCGACCATCGTGGCGCAGAAGCTGTCGCAGGTGGACGGGGTGGGCGAGGTCACGGTGGGCGGCAGCTCCCTGCCGGCGGTGCGCGTCACCGTGCTGCCCGGCGCGCTGGCCAACCAGGGCGTGTCGCTGGACGAGCTGCGGGCCGCGCTGTCCAACGCCAATGCCAACCGCCCCAAGGGCGTGCTGGAAAACGACCGCTATCACTGGCAGATCATGGTCAGCGACCAGCTCAGCCGCGCCGAGCAATACCGGCCGCTGATCGTCGCCTGGCGCGACGGCGCACCGGTGCGCGTATCGGACGTGGCCAAGGTGGAGGACTCGGTCGAGGACCTGTACCAGACCGGCTTCTACAACGACCGCAACGCCATCCTGATGATCGTGCGACGCCAGGCGGACGCCAACATCATCGAAGCGGTGGACGCCGTGCGCGCGCAGTTGCCGGTCCTGCAGGCCCTGATGCCGGCGGACGTGAACATGACGGTCGCGCAGGACCGCACGCCCAGCATCCGGGCGTCGCTGCACGAAGCGGAGCTGACGCTCATCATCGCGGTGGGGCTGGTGGTGCTGGTGGTGCTGCTTTTCCTCAGGCGCTGGCGCGCCGCCATCATTCCCAGCGTGGCGGTGCCGGTGTCGCTGATCGGCACCTTCTGCATCATGTACCTGTGCGGATACACGCTGAACACCATTTCCCTCATGGCCCTGATCGTCGCGACCGGCTTCGTGGTGGACGACGCCATCGTGGTGCTAGAGAACATCATGCGCCATGTAGAGCGCGGCATGTCGCCGATGCGCGCCGCGCTGCGCGGCTCGCGCGAGGTAGGCTTCACGGTGCTGTCGATGAGCCTGTCGCTGGTGGCCGTGTTCATCCCCATCCTGCTGATGGGCGGCGTGGTCGGGCGCCTGTTCCGCGAATTCGCCGTGACGCTGTCGGCCGCCATCATGGTGTCGCTGGTGGTGTCGCTGACGCTCACGCCGATGATGTGCGCGCGCCTGCTGCGCAACGAGCCCAAGGAAGAGAAGCCGCCCGGACGCCTGGCGCGCTGGTCCGAACGCGGCTTCGAAGCCATGCTGGGCGGCTACCGGCGGTCGCTGCGCTGGGCGCTGGAACACGGCCGGCTGATGATGCTGACGCTGGCGATCGCCGTGGGCCTGAACATCTACCTGTACACCGTGGTGCCCAAGGGCTTCTTCCCGCAGCAGGACACGGGCCAGCTGCTGGGCTTTTTCCGCGTCGACCAGGGCACCTCGTTCCAGGCCACCATCCCCAAGCTGGAAGCGCTGCGCAAGGTGGTGCTGGACGATCCGGCCGTGCAGAGCATGACGGGCTACGCGGGCGGGCGCGGCGGCAGCAACAGCAGCTTCATGCAGATCCAGCTGAAGCCCCTGGAAGAGCGCAAGGTTTCGGCCGATGTGGTCATCAACCGCCTGCGCGCCAAACTGCAGGACATGCCGGGCGCGCGCATGTTCCTGGTGTCGCAGCAGGACATCCGCATCGGCGGACGCCAGAGCCAGGGCTCGTACGACTACACGCTGATGTCGGGCGACCTGCAATTGCTGCGGACCTGGATGCCCAAGGTGCAGCAGGCCATGGCCAGGATCCCCGAGATCACGGACGTCGACACCGACGTCGAGGACAAGGGGCGCCAGATCGACCTGGTGATCGACCGCGAGGCCGCGACCCGGCTGGGCATCAGCATGTCCACGATTTCCACGGTGCTGAACAACTCGTTCAGCCAGCGCCAGGTGTCGGTGATGTACGGGCCGCTGAACCAGTACCACGTGGTGCTGGGCGTGGACCCGAGATTCGCGCAGGACATCGAATCGCTCAGGCAGGTCGAGGTGATCACCGCGGATGGCGCGCGCGTGCCGCTGTCGGCCTTCACCAAGCTGGAAAACACCAACGCGCCGCTCAGCGTGCAGCATCAGGGGCTGTTCGTGGCCGATACCGTGTCGTTCAGCCTGGCGCCCGGCGTATCGCTGGGGCAGGCCACGGCCGCCATCGACAACGCCGTGGCGCGCATCGGCCTGCCGTCGGACCAGATCCAGGCGGGCTTCCAGGGCACCGCCGCCGCCCTGCAGCAGACGCTGGCGCAGCAGCCCTGGCTGATCCTGGCGGCGCTGGTCACCATGTATATCGTGCTGGGCATCCTGTACGAGAGCTTTGTCCACCCGCTGACGATCCTGTCCACCCTGCCTTCCGCGGGCCTGGGCGCGCTGCTGGCGTTGCTGCTGGTGCGCTACGACTTCACGCTGATCGCGCTGATCGGGGTGTTTCTGCTGATCGGCATCGTCAAGAAGAACGCCATCATGATGGTGGACTTTGCGCTGGACGCCGAGCGCAACCACGGCATGGCGCCGCGCGAAGCCATCTTCCAGGCCTGCCTGACGCGGTTCCGTCCGATCATGATGACGACCATGGCCGCCATCTTCGGCGCGCTGCCGCTGGTGCTGGCCACCGGCGCGGGCGTCGAGATGCGCCAGCCGCTAGGCATTACCATCGTGGGCGGCCTGGTCCTCAGCCAGATCCTCACGCTGTACACCACCCCCGTGGTCTATCTTTACCTGGACCGCTTCCGCCTGTGGGCCGCGCGCCGGCGCGCCCCGCGGAACGACGCCCCTGCTTCCATAGAACCTACATGATCCGTAACGCCAAGCAGTTTCCGTACGCCACCCTTACCCGCAGCGCGGCCATGCTGGCGCTGTGCGCGCTGCTGGGCGCGTGCGCGGTCGGCCCCGACTACCAGCGCCCGGCGCTGGACGTGGGCGAGGCCTACAAGGAAGGGCAGGGCGAAGTGGCCGGCTGGAAGCCGGCCCAGCCGCGCGACGACGCGGATCGCGGCTCCTGGTGGAAGGTCTACGACGACGCCACCCTGAACGGCCTGCTGGACCGCCTGAACGCATCCAACCAGACCATCGCGCAGGCCGAGGCCAACTACCGCCAGGCGCTGGGGCTGGTGCGGGGCGCGCGCTCCGGCTTCTACCCGACCGTGGGCGCAAACGCCGGCATGACGCGCGCGGGCGGCGGCAACGGCCAGAGCGGTTCGTCGTCATCGGGCAGCACCGTGTCGAACCAGTACTCGCTGACGGGCAGCGTCAGCTGGGAAGTGGATGTCTGGGGCCGGGTGCGCCGCAGCGTCGAATCCTCGGAAGCCAGCGCGGCGGCCAGCCTTGCCGATCTGGGCGCGACCCGCCTCAGCGCGCAGGCGGCGCTGGCGCAGACCTATCTGCAATTGCGCGTGCTGGACGAGCAGAAGCGCCTGCTGGACGCGACCGTGGCGGCGTATGAAAAATCCCTGGAGCTGACGCAGAACCGCTATGCGGTGGGCGTTGCCGGGCAGGCCGACGTGGCCGTGGCGCGCACGCAGCTGGAAAGCACGCGCGCGCAATCCATCGACCTGGACTGGCAGCGCGGCCAGTTCGAGCACGCCATCGCGGTGCTGATGGGCCAGGCGCCTTCCCAGTTCGCGCTGCCGCCCGCGGTGTTCGCGCTGAAGCTGCCGCAGATCCCGGTGGGCCTGCCGTCCGAACTGCTGGAGCGCCGCCCCGACGTGGCCGCGGCCGAACGCCGCGCGGCGGCCGCCAACGCGCAGATCGGCGTGGCGCAAGCCGCATGGTTCCCCAGCCTGATCCTGTCCGCCGACGGCGGATTCCGCAACGGCGAGTTCGCCGAGCTGCTGACCGCGCCGGCGCGCTTCTGGTCGCTGGGCCCGGCGCTGGCGCTGACGATTTTTGACGGCGGCGCGCGCGAGGCCCAGGTGGAACAGGCCCGCGCCTCCTATGACTCGCAGGCGGCGGCATACCGCCAGGCGGCCCTGACCGGGCTGCGCGAGGTCGAGGACTACCTGATCCAGCTGCGCGTGATGGAACAAGAGCAGATCGTGCAGCGCCGCGCGCTGGAATCGGCGCGCGAATCGCTGCGCCTGATCCAGAACCAGTACAAGGCCGGCCTGGTCGACTACCTGAGCGTGGCGGTGGTGGACGCCACGGCGCTCAACAGCGAGCGCAATGCGCTGAGCCTGCTGGGCAGCCGGCTGGTCGCCAGCGTGAACCTGATCGTGGCCTTGGGCGGCGGCTGGGACGGGCTACCGCCTGCGGGCGCGGCCGAACCTAAACCCGCGGCCGAACCCCAACCCGCGCCCACCGAATGACACCCTAGGGATTACGCCTAAACCCCCTTTGCTTTCATTGACAAGCCTTCGGCCCGGGTTCCTAATGCCGACAAAGTGACCATATGGTCACCTTTGTTTGCGCAGTAACGATGCACCGAATTCCGTTTGATCAATCGAACACGCTTCATGCGTAGGGGAAAGAGGATGGGTTGCTTATCTCGTGGGCGGGAATCCGCCAGGACTGGACGCTGGACCAAGGCGGTGGTGGCGGCGGCGCTGGCGCTGGGCGCGGCGGCGGCATCGGCGCAGGAATGGCCCGCGCGGCCCATCACCCTGATCGTGCCGTTCCCGCCCGGCGGCACCACCGACATCTTTGCGCGCACCATCGCCGAACACATGCGGCCCGCGCTCGGCCAGTCCATCGTGGTCGAGAACAAGCCGGGCGCCGCGGGCAACCTGGGCGTCGCCGCCGCGGCGCGCGCCCAGCCGGACGGCTACACCATCGTGCTGGGCTCGGTCGGCACGCAAAGCGTCAACCAGTTCCTCTACGGCAACATCGGCTTCAATCCCGCCACCGACCTGGTGCCGCTGGGCATGATCGCATCCACGCCCAACGTCATGGCGGTGGCCGCCGGATCGCCGTGGCGCAACCTGGACGACGTGATCAAGGCCGTGAAGAAGGACCCGGGCAAGTACTCGTATGCCTCGCCGGGCATCGGCTCGTCGGTGCACCTGACGGGCGCGTACTTCGAATCCATGGCCGGCCTGCAGATGCTGCATGTGCCGTTCAAGGGCTCGTCCGCCGCCATTCCCGCCGTCATCGGCGGCCAGGTCGACATCCTGATGGACAACCTGCCCAGCTCCATGGCCACGCTGAAGGCGGGCGACCGCCTGCGCGGCATCGCCGTCACGTCGGCCGAGCGCAGCCCCGCGGCGCCCGACCTGCCCACGATGGCCGAGGCCGGCCTGCCGGGCTTCGAGGTCACCGCATGGTCGGGCCTGTACGCGCCGCGCGGCACGCCCGCGCCGGTGGTCGACAAGCTCATCGCGGCGATGAAGCAGGCGCTGAAGTCGCCCGCGCTGCAGCAGTCCCTGGCGCAAGGTGGGGCCACGCCCGGCAACGTCTTTGGCCCCGACCTGGCCGCGTTCGAAGTGAAGGAGCGCGACAAGTGGGGCAAGCTGATCCAGGCCCGCGGCATCAAGGCGGACTGAGCGCGCCGGCTATTGCAGGGCGAAGGCCGCCGCGTCCACCGCGGGCTCGCGGCCCCGCATCAGGTCCGCCAGCATGCGCGCGCTGCCGGCGGCCAGGGTGAATCCCAAGCCGCCGTGGCCCGTGTTCAGCCACAGGTTGCGGTAGGGCGTGGCGCCGATCAGCGGCTTGCCGTTGGGACGCGCGGGCCTCAGGCCGGCCCAGGCCTCTGGCGGGCCGGCAGGACCCAGGCGCGGAAAGAACTGCGCGACATCCCGCTCCAGGCTGCGCACCCGGGCGGGGTCGATGGCTCCCCCGCGCGTGCCGATATCCACCATGCCCGCCACGCGCAGCCGGTCGCCCAGCCGCGCATAGACCACCTTGCGGCGGATGTCGCTGATGCTGGCGCTGGGCGCGACGCTGTCCGGCGTCAGGGCGTAGGTCAGGCTGTAGCCCTTGAGCGGGTAGATGCGCAGGTCCAGCCCCAGCCGCCGCGCCAGGGGCTGCGCGCCCATGCCGCTGGCCAGCACATAGTGGTCGGCGTCCAGGTCGCCGGCCGCGGTCGAGGCGCCCGCCACGCGTCCCCGCTCCGGGCGCAAGGCGCTGACCGGGGTATTGAAATGGAACTGCACCGGGTCCGGCGCCGCCCGCAGGATGCGTTCCAGCTCGGTGCACAGCCGCAGGCAGTCGCCGGCGTCCTCGGTCGGCGTGTAGATCGCGCCCGCGATGCTGGGCCCGATATCGGCCAGCGCGGGCTCCATGTCCAGGCAGGCCTGGCGATCCATCACGCGCTGCTCGCAGCCCAGCGTGGCCTGGTAGTCGCGCTGCGACAGCGCCTGCTCATAGGCAGCGGCGTCCTGGTAGACCAGCAGCTTGCCCGACGAGGAAAAATCGAAGTCCGGACGTTCCCGCCGCACCAGCTCATGCACGCACAAGCGGCTGTACAGGCCCAGCGCCAGCAGCTCCCGCGTGGTGGACCGGGCGCTTGAGCGCGTGCAGGCGCGCAGGAATTCCAGGCTCCAGCGCCATTGGTCGGGGTCCAGGCGAGGGCGGAAGCGCAGCGGCGTGTCCCGGCCCAGCAGCCAGGATGGCAGCTTGGGCAGCACCGCCGGGTCGGCCAGCGGCGCGACGAAGCTGTAGCTGAGCTGCGCGCCATTGGCCATGCTGGTGGCCTGCCCGGGGCCCGGCCCCGCGTCGACCACGGTGACGCGGTGGCCTTCGCGATGCAGGAAGTAAGCGGTGGTCATGCCGACCACCCCCGCGCCGATGACAACAATGTGCATGATGCTCCAGAGGGGCGCCGCGCGGCGCGCGGCAGAGAAAGAGCGGCGGCCTGGGCGTAAGCCTCAGGCCGCCCAGGCCGGCGTATCCAGGCCGGGCGCGGCGCGGTCGTCGCCCCGCAGCAGGCGGCCGGGGCGGGCGCCGGTGGCCGCGCCGTTTTCCTCGACCAAGAGGCCGTTGACCAGCACGGCCTGGATGCCGGTGGACGGCAGCGTCGGTTCGGCGAAGCTGGCCAGGTCGGCGACGGTGCGCGGATCGAACACCACCACGTCGGCATAGCAGCCGGCCCGCAGCACGCCGCGGTCCTTCAGGCCGAACTGCGCGGCCGTCAGGCCGGTCATGCGGCGGATCGCCTCTTCCATGCCCAGCACGCGCATCTCGCGCACATAGCGCGCGAGCACGCGCGAGAACGCGCCCCACAGGCGCGGATGCGGCCGCTGGTCATGCGGCAGGCCGTCGGAGCCGATCATCACGTTGCCATGGCCGATGACGCGCTTGACGTCCTCTTCGTCCATCGAGAAATAGATGGCGCCGCCCGGCGACAGCTCTTCGGCCAGCCGGGTGGGATCCTTGCCTTCGCGCTCGGCCAGCTCGCGCAGGTCCACGCCCTGGATTTCCGGGCGGGTCTGCGACCAGGTGACGATGATCTTCTCGCCGGCGGCGACGCGGCGCGGCTCCAGGATGGTGGACGACGCCGCGTAGGGATACACGTCCATGCCCAGCGGCTGGTTGGCGCGCGCGCGGTCGTACAGCGCCAGGGTCTCGACGGTGCGGCCGTGGTTGTGCTTGCCCGTGACCTTGTGGTGCGACAGGATGGCGGGCACATCGGCCGCGCGGCCGATCAGGAAGGCCTCTTCCATGGAATCGCAGACGTGGTCGGCCTCGTCGCGCAGATGGGTGGTGTACAGGCCGCGCCAGCGGGACAGGGGCTCGGCCACGCCGATCACTTCCTCGGTGCTGGCGTGCATGGCGGTGGGGTAGTACAGGCCGGTGGACAGGCCGGCGGCGCCGGCGGCCATGGCCTCGTCCAGCGCGCGGCGCATGGCGGCGATCTCGTTCTTGTCGGCCGGGCGGTCCAGCCGGGACATGGCGGACACGCGCAGGCTGGAATGGCCCACCAGCGCCAGGCTGTTCACGGCCGCCGGGGCGGCGTGCAGCGCGTCGGCGTAGTCCCGCATGCGGGCATAGAGCTCGCCGGTGTGCTTGGCCAGCAGGTTGAGCGGCGGCGGCACGACGTCGCCCGGCGCGCGCACGGGAGCCAGGCTGATGCCGCAGTTGCCCGTCACGACGGTGGTGATGCCCTGGCTGACCTTGGGGCGCATGAGCGGCGTGCCCAGCAGCGCGCGGTCGTCATGGGTGTGGCAGTCGATAAAGCCCGGCGACACCACCTTGTCCGTGGCGTCGATGCGGCGCCGCGCGCGCCATGCCGAGCCGTCGCCGATGGCGGCGATGCGCTCGCCCTGGATGGCGAGGTCGGCGCGGCGGGCGGGGCCGCCGAGGCCGTCGGCCACCAGGCCGCCGGTGATGATGATGTCGTAGTCGTGCTGGTCGGGATGCGCGGGCATGGGGGGCGAGGGTTCAGGTTTCGGGGTTGGAGGCCGGCCGCGGCGGGCTGCGGCGCGCCTCCAGGTTGGCGAGGGACTCGGTGTTCAAGGCCGGCGGAAAGCCGTGGGCCACCAGGTGTTCCAGCGCGCCGTTGATCCGGTCCCAGCCTTCCGGCGTGCGCAGCGGCACGCCCAGGAAATGGGATTCGGTCTTGGCGCGCAGCATCAGGTACAGCACGCCCGCCAGCATCACGCTGACGACGGCGGGCATGTCCACGTCGGGGGCCAGGCCGTCGACGCGGTCGATGAAGCCGCGCGCGGCGCGTTCGCGGCGTTCGGCCAGCGGCGCGGACACCTCGTTGCGTTCAATCAGTTCCCAGCGGCGGACTTCGCGCAGCGTCTCGTTGCAGGCCAGCGCGTCGATCTGCGCGCGCAGCATGGACAGCACCAGTTCGCCCGGGGTGCGCTGGCTGGATTCGTCGGCGGCCAGCAGGCCGGGGTTGCGCGTCCAGAAGTCCTGCTCCTGCATCCAGGCCAGCATCAGCCCGGGCATGCCGTCGAAGTAGCGGTAGATGAGTTCTTTGCTGACGCCGGCGCGCTTGGCGATGGCGTTGATGCCGACGCCGCCCATGCCGGTTTCCAGGATCTGGGCTTCCAGGGCTTGCAGGATCTGTCGCTCGGTATTTTCACGGCGGGACATGGGCCTATTCCTTCATGATGACGAGGGAGCGGGCGGGGTCCGGCACGCCGAACACCCGGCCGTCGGCCATGTCGGCGCTGAGTTCGCTGACGGTGTGGCCGATCTTCCTGCCATCTTGCCAGACTTCGCTGCCCAGATAGACCGCGCTGGCGCGGCGCCGGGACAGGGGCAGGGACGGGTCGGCCTGCTCGATGGCCAGTATCTGCCCCCGTTCATCCACCAGCACGCGGTCGCGCGCGGCGGCGGCGATCGCGACCGGGGCGCGCAATGCCAGCGCGCGATACGGGCCGGATTCGCCGGTCAGGGCATGCCATGCCAGGTCCGCCATGGCGTCGGCCAGCGGCGCGCAGGGGTGGATGGAGTTGTGCAGCACCGCCACGCGGCAGGCGCCGTTGTCGCGCCAGGCATGCCCCTGGTCGGGACGGCGCGACACGCGCAACGTATTGCCCCAGCCGATCTCGCCCGCGGCCGACAGCGCGATGAGGCCGGCGTCGATCTCCGGATGCGCGTCCAGCACCTGCCGGACCGCGGCGGCGGGCGCCGCGCCCGCGGCCATCAGGCGCAGCGCCGCCTGGTTCAGCGCGATGCCGTCCGCGCCCGGCCGGTTGGGCAGCCGGTGGCCGGTCACCAGCCCCACGCCGTCGGCGCCGGGCAGGAACTGCGCCAGCGGCTCGGGCCGGTCCGGTCCGCTTTCGATCAGGGCGGCATGGCGGGCGCGCAGCCAGGACGCGGGCAGGTCCAGCGCCGCGACGCCGCCGCGCTGGCACGCCGCATGCCGCACGCAGCCGTCGTCGTCCAGGACGGCGAACACCGCAAACCCGCCGATGGCGCCATGGCCCAGCAGTTCGGCGGCCAGCGCCGCCGCCCGCACCGCCGCGCCCGCCTGGGGGCCGCAAGCCGCTACGCCTATCGTCATCGCTAATCCGTATTGCTCGTCACGGGATCGACGATGTTCAGGTTGGTGATGAAGCGCTGGAACAGCATGGCCAGCGCCAGCGGAGGCAGGGCAGCCAGCATGCTGGCCGCGGCGAACAGCCCCAGGTCGGCGCGAAAGCCCGGCATCAGGGGCGACAGCCCCAGGAGCGAGGCGGACAGGGTCTGCGCCGAGGTTCCGCCGGTCAGCACGATGGCGAACAGCAGGTCGTTCCATCCCACCAGGAAGGCAATGATGAAGGCCGCGGCGATGCCCGGCAGCGCCATGGGCAGCGTGACGTGGCGCAGCATCTGCCAGCGCGTGCAGCCGTCCATGCGCGCGGCGCGCTCGATCTCGACAGGCAGGGAGGCGAAGTAGCCCATCAGCACCCAGGACAGCAGCGGGATCACGGCGGTCAGGTACACGATCCACAGCCCGAATAGGCTGCCCGCCAGGCCGATGGCGGCAAAGAACACGTAGTACGGGATCAGCAGGGCGATCGGCGGCAAGGTGCGCGAGGCCAGCAGCACATAGAGCAGCGGGCCCTTGAACGGAAACTCGAAGCGGCCTAGCACATAGCCCGCCAGCGTGGCGATGGCCGTGCCCACGGCCGCCGCCGGCAGCGCCACCAGCGCGCTGTTCACGAAGCCCGACATGATGGCCTTGGTCTGGCCGCCGAAGATCGAGTCCGACGTGGACAGGCCCAGCACGCGCAGGTAGTTGTCGAACGTGAATCCGCCCGCGTTGTGCGCCACGCCCATGATGATGGCGGACTCGTCCATGAAAGAGGCCTTCAGCGTCCAGTACAGCGGGAACAGGCACCAGAACGCCACCAGCGCCACGCCGGCTCCCACCAGCCAGGGGCGCCAGCCTTCGCCGGTGACTTGCGCGGCGTCATTTCGCATGGGCTTCTCCTGGTGTCCGCTTCTTGCGGATCAGCATGAAATAGGCGGTGGCCAGCAGCAGGGACAGCACGGTCAGCAGGAACGCCGCGGCCGAGGCCAGCCCGTACTTCGAGAATTCGAAGTTGTAGCGGAAGATCAGCAGCGGCAGGATCTGCGTCGACGTGCCGGGCCCGCCGCGCGTCAGCGAGAACAGCAGGTCGAACTGGCGCACCGCTTCCACCGTCATCACCACCAGCACGATCAGCGTCGTGTGCTTCAGGTGCGGCAGCGTGATGTGCCGAAAGCGCGAGAGCGGCCCCGCGCCGTCCACGCGCGCCGCGCGGTACAGGTCGCGGGGAATGGTCTGCAGCGCGGCCAGGTAGAAAAAGCTGCCGAGCGGCGCGATATGCCAGACGAAGGCGAGCGCCACCCAGAACAGCGCCCAGTCGCTGGACAGCCAGACGGTGGCGGCGCTGGCCAGCCCCAAGGGCGCCAGCAGGCCGGTCAGCGCGCCGAAGCTGGGATTGAGCAGGAACGAGAATACGGTGGCGGTCACGACCTGGGACATGGCCCAGGGCAGCAGCGCCAGCCCGCGCACCAGGCCGCGCAGCGGCATCTCTTCGTTCAGCACCAGCGCGATGCCCAGCGCGGCGGCGAACGATCCCGCCACGCACATTGCCACAAAGCCCAGGCTGCGCCAGATCGCGTCGATCACGGCGGGGTCGCCCAGCACCTCGCCGTACAGCTCGGCGCCCACGAATTCCTCGGTGCGCAGGATGGCGTTGGTGTCGTGCAGGCTGAGCCAGAACGAATAGCCCAGCGGCACGCCGATGATCAGCGTATTCAGCGCATAGACCGCCACGATCACGGTCATCGCGAAGCCCAGGTCCGACATCTCCTTGCCGCCCTGCCGCGCCAGGGCGGGGCGGGCGGGAGACAGGCTGGCGGCGCTCATGACCGCGGCTCCTCGCCGCCATGCACGCGCAGCCCCTGGGCGTCGAACAGATACAGGCGCTGGGCGGGCAGCGCCAGGGCTATCGGCGCGCCCACCTCGTAGCGGCGCTCGGGCGGCAGGCGGGCGCGCAGGCGCGGGCCCTCTTCGCCGCCCGCCGCCACGTCCACGAATTGGTCTGGGCCCACGGGCTCGACGGCCCAGACGCGGCCTTCCAGCAGCAGGCCGTCGCCCGCCAGCGGCGCGGGCGCCATGGCTTCAGGCCGGATGCCCAGCGTGGCCTGGCTGCCCACCGGCAGCGCGCGGGCGGCGGCGGCAAGCGCGGGCGGCAGCACGTAGCGGCCGGCTTCGGTCATCAGCGCGGGCGCGCCATCGTGCGCCGCCAGCGCGCCGCGCAGGAAGTTCATGCCGGGGTTGCCGATGAAGTCGGCCACTTCCATGTTGGCGGGGCGGCGGTAGATGGTGTCCGGATCGGCGAACTGCAGCAGGTTGCCGCCGGACATCACCGCGATGCGGTCGGCCAGCGTCATCGCCTCGACCTGGTCGTGCGTGACATAGATGAAGGTGGCCTGCAGCGTGCGGTGCAGGCGCTTGAGCTCCACCCGCATGTCGGTGCGCAGCTTGGCGTCCAGGCTGGACAAGGGTTCGTCGAACAGGAACAGGTCGGGGTTGCGCACCACGGCGCGGCCGATGGCCACGCGCTGGCGCTGGCCGCCCGACAGCTGGTAGGGCTTCCTGTCCAGCATGGATTCCACGCGCAGCAGGCTGGCGGCGCGGTCCACGCGGGTGCGCACTTCGGCGGACGGCATCTTCTGCATGCGCAGCGGAAAGCCGATGTTCTCGCGCACGGTCATGTGCGGATACAGCGCGATGCTCTGGAACACCATCGCCACGTTGCGCCGGTGCGGCGGCACCTGGTCCACGCGCCGGTCGGCGATGCGGATTTCGCCGCCGGTGGGCGTGTCCAGCCCGGCGATCATGTTGAGCGTGGTGGTCTTGCCGCAGCCGGAGGGCCCCAGCAGCACCACGAATTCGCCGTCCCGGATGTCCAGGTCCAGCGAGCGCACGGCCTGGAAGTGGGTATAGGCCTTCTGGATGCCTTGCAGGGTGACGCTGGCCATATCAGCTCCGGTTCAGAATCTTGGCGTACTTCTTGTAGAGCGCGTCCCAGCGGGCGCGCAGCTCGGTCGCCACCTGCGCGGGCGTCTTCGAGCCCTTGATCAGCAGGTCCTGCGCGATCATCTCGTGCATGCCGGCGTCCCATTCCTGATACCAGGGCGCTTTCAGGATGTTGGCGGCCACGGCTTTCTCGCGGCCCTGGAACAGCCATTGGTAGACCTGCTCGGAATGGGCGGGGTACATCCATTTCATGATGGCCGCCTTGCTGGCGGGATCGCTGTACAGCTCGGGGAACGGCACTTCCAGGTTGGCCTTGGCGATCCAGTTCTTGTGCGTGGTGAGCTGGCCGGCCTTGTCGCGGTAGCCGAAGTACTTCACCAGTTCCCATAGCGCGGCCTGCTCGGCGTCGCTGCGCTTGCGGGTGGACATGCACAGCAGCGCGTGGCCCACCAGCACGGTGTCGTGCGTGGCGCCGGGCACCACGGGGTTGTAGCTGGAATACGCGGCGATCCTGCTCTTGGCCGGATCGTTGTAGTTGAAGCTGTAGTAGTCGATGTTCAGGTGGAAGGCGTGCTGGCCTTTCATCCACGAGCTGGATGTCTCGGTGCCCGACCAGGTCAGCACGGCGCGCTGCACCAGTTCGTCGTCCCACCAGCGCTTCCAGTCCGTCAGCACCTTCACCAAGGGCGTATCGGGGCCGAAGGTCGCGCGCAGCTCGCCATCGACGAAGCGCTCGCCTTCGGCAAAGCACTGGGCGATCAGCGCCCACGGCAGGCCGGTCCAGGCGTTGTACCAGGGCATCAGCATGGGGTGCTCGGCCAGGCCTTTCTTCTTGATCTCGCGCGCCTGCTTTTCGACCGTGGCCCAGTCCTGCGGATAGTCGGCGGCATTGGCGGTGCCGCCAAAGCCGGCCTCGCCCAGCATCTGCTCGTTGCGGAACAGGGCGAACGGGCCGCCGTTGTAGTAAGTCAGCCCGAGATAGCGGCCGTCCGTCGCCTTGGCGTCCTCTACGATGCCCGGGAACATCTGCTTCTGGATGTCGGCCAGGCCGGGCATGTCGTCGATCGGCCGGATCCAGCCGGCGGCATACCAGCGCGAGGCCTGGCCGCGCTGCGCATAGAACATGTCCAGGGGCGCCTTGGCGGCGAGCTGGGTTTCCAGCACGGCGGCATAGTCGCCGGGGATGGGCGACAGGTTCACGGGCACGCCGCGCTCCTGCGAGAAGCGCGCGGCCCCTTGCTGCACGATTTCGCTGCCCCAGGGCCAGAAGGCGAAGGTCAGCGGCGGGGCGGACTGCGCCAGCGCCTGCAAGGGCCAGCCGCCGGCCGCCAGGCCCGCCGCGCCGGCCAGGCCTGCCGCGCCGCGCAAGAGGAAGTCGCGGCGGGCGGCGCCGGCCGGGTCTGCAAAGGGTGAACGCTGGGGCATGCCGGACTTCCTTGTTGTTGGGGACGACGACAAAGAGAGGGTGCAGCGAACTCATGTGACTGCATGGTCACATTTGGCGTCCAAGATATTGCTTCAGGCCAATCGGCAGCAAGGGGGGAGTTTCCCTAGGACGCTTGGCGAACGCCGGCGGCGCGCGCCGCCGGCGTCCCGCAACGGACTTACAACCCGACCGCGCTCAGGTCGGGGCGGCGGCGATGCCAGTCGGTCGCGGACTGGAAGGCCATGCCTATCCTGCCCAGCGCGCCTTCGCCGTTGGGCTTGCCCAGCAATTGCACGCTCAGGGGCAGGCCGCCGGCGGTGAAGCCCGCGGGCAGGGCCAGCCCCGACGCGTTGACGTAGTTGCCCGCGCGGGTGAAGGCGGCCAGCGGGGTGGCCGCCTCGTCCACTTCGTCCAGGCGTCGCGCGCCAAAGGGTGCGCACGGGGTCAGCACCGCGTCGATGTCGCGCATCCAGTCCAGCCAGGCCTGCCGGGCCTGCGCGTGCGCCTGCAGCGCGGCGATGTAGTCGGCCGCGGACACGCCCTTGCCCGACAGCACGCGGGCGCGCACGTACTGGCCGATAGGCTGCGCCGGGTCTTCGATGTAGTCGCGGTGCATGGCGTAGGCCTCGGCCGCGATGATCTGGCCGTTGCGCAGCATCATCTCGCGGAAGTCGAAGGGGAAGGGCGTTTCGGCCACGTCCGCGCCCAGGCCGATCAGCGCGCGCCGCGCGTCGTCCAGGGCGGCCAGCGCGTCGGCATCCGCGGCGATGGGGTGCTGCGAGGCGGGCATCATCGCGATGCGCACGCCGCGCAGCGGCTGCGCGCCCGCGGCGGGTTCGCGGTAGTGGAAGGCGGGAATGCCCTGCGTGAGCGGGTCTTGCGCGTCGGGACCCGCCATCAGGGCGGTGAGCAGCATCGCGTCGCGGGTGTCGCGCGTGAGCGGGCCGATGGAGTCCAGCGTGCTCGACAGCGCCACGGCGCCATGCAGGCTGATCAGCCCGCGCGTGGTCTTCAGCCCGGTGACGCCGTTTAGCGCGGCGGGAATCCGCACCGAGCCGCCCGTGTCGGAACCCAGCGCGGCGGGAGCCAGGCCGGCCGCCACGGCCACGCCGGAGCCGCTGGACGAGCCGCCGGGAATGCGCGCCTGTTCCAGGTCCCAGGGATTGCGCGGCGTGCCCATGACGGGGTTCGTGCCCCAGCCGCCGAAAGCGAATTCGACCATGTGGGTCTTGCCCAGCACCACCATGCCTGCGCCCAGCAGGCGCGCGACGGCGGTGGCCGTGACGCCGCTGCGGCGGTCGCGCCAGGCTTCGGAGCCCGCGGTGGTGACCTGGCCCTGCACGTCGCACAGGTCCTTGACGGCCACGGGCACGCCGTCCAGCGGGCTGAGCAGGCCGTAGCCGGCGCGGCGGCGCGCGTCGGCGGCCTGGGCCAGGCCCAGGGCTGCGGCGCTGTCCACGCTGACATAAGCGCCCAGCGCCGGATTGGCCCGGGCGATGCGGTCCAGGAAGTGCTGCGTCAATTCGACCGAGCTGTAGCGGCCTTTGCTCAAGCCGTCCGCCAGCTCGCCCAGCGTGGCAAATGCGATTTCAGACATGTTTTCCTCAGGTTGATGCGCCGGCCGCGCGCGCGGCCGGCTGCTCGTGCGCGGCTAGCGCTTGTTCCAGTCAGGGGTGGGGTAAACGGGCTTTTCCACGGCCACGTCGGCGGGCCACACGGGCACCATGCCCTTGCCCGGCAGCAGCTGCACCACCGGGAACGGCATCAGCAATTGCTTGCCGGTGTCGTCGATGGCGTAGGGGCCGGCCATTACCGTGAGCTTGCCCGACAGGTCCAGCGACGCCTGCTTGAGCGCCGCGGCATCGGTATTGCCTGCCTTCTTCACGATCTCCTCGGTGATCGCGCCCGCGCCGTAGGCCAGCGCCGTCTGGAAGTCGGGCGGGAACTCGGCCTTGGGGAAGCGCTGGTCGTAGGCCGCCGCGAACTGCTCGCGGCTCATGCCCGCGTTGACCTTCCAGTTGATCGCGGGGTGGTAGTTGGTGTGGCTGTAGATGTAGTTGGCGTCCGCGCCGATCGCCTGGAACTGCGGCGTCGATGCATACACCATGAAGACGTAGGGGAAGTTGATGTCCAACTGCTTCATCTGCCGCGTCATGCTGATCAGGTCGCCCTCGTAGGAGGTCGGCACCAGCGCTTCGGCGCCCGCCGCGCGCGCCTTCTGCAGGATGGTGCTGAAGTCCTTCTGGCCCTTCGGGTATTTCTCGAACAGCACGACCTGCATGCCGTTCTTGGTTGCCTGTTCCCGTCCCCCCTCGGCCAGGCCCGCGGGGAACGGTTCGTCCGAGTACAGCAGCGCCACCTTCTTCACGCCCTGCCTGGCGGCCAGCTCCATGTTGGCGCGCAGCATGGCGGACACTGGCATCTGGGTGCCGGACACCATGTTCTTGAAGCCTTGCTTGTACAGGTCGTCGCTGGCGGCGGACCAGACCATCATGTATTTGCCCAGCCGCTCCGTCACGGTGGCGGCCGCGGCCGTCAGCGTGGAGCCAAAGGGCGCAAACACCAGATCCACTTTTTCATCGACAATCAGGCGTTCGTAGACACGCGTGACCATCTGCTTGTCGCTGCGGTCATCCAGCTTGACCAGCTCGACGGGATACTTCTTGCCCTTGATGTCGATGCCGCCGCGGCGATTGACGTCGTCCACCCACAATTCCACGCCGCGCACGCCGGATTGCGATGCGAGCGCAAAGCTGCCGGTGGACGAGACCGTCATGCCGACGCGGATCTTGTCCGAGTTTTGGGCGGCGCCCGTGGCGGGAGTCAAGGCGGCGAGGGCCATGGCCAGCGCCGGTAAACGGAACAACCAGGATTTAGCGAACATGGGATGTCTCCAATCGTTATAGATTTGGGGCCCTCTTTCCGCCGCGAAGCATGGCTAGAGAACCCGGTATTGGGCAATAATTGCCCAATACGCGACAAAGCGTATAACAAATAGGCATGGAGCGCACGCCTTGAATAAATTGAATTACCGACAGACCGAAATGCTCTGGGCCATCGTCATGGCCGGCTCGATCAGCGGCGCGGCGCGGCTGCTGAACATCTCGCAGCCGGCGGTCAGCCGGATGCTGGCGCAGACCGAGAAGAGCATGGCCGTGACGCTCTTCGAGCGGGTCCGCGGGCGGCTGCGGCCCACCCCGCAAGTCCACAGCCTGTTTGAGGAAATCGAGAAAACCCAGCGCATGATGCAGCGGGTCAACGATCTGGCCGACGCGCTGTCCGAGCACGGCACGGGCGTGCTGCGCCTGGCCTCCATTCCCAGCCTGGCGCAGTTCCTGGTGCCGCGCGCGGTGGCGCGCTTCCAGCGGCGGCATCCGGAGCTGCTGCTGCGGCTGAACACCTCGGCCCTGCCCAGCCTGATCACCGACGTGCTGCAAGGCGAGGCCGAGCTGGGCCTGGTGGTGATGCAGGCGGACCACCCCTTCCTGACCTCCCAGCTCCTGCATGTGGGGCGCATGGTGGCGGCCATCCCCAAGAGCCATGCGCTGGCGGGCCGGGAGTCGGTCAGCCTGGCGGATCTTTCCCCGCATCCGCACATCGTGGTCGGCACCCGCATGCCTTTCGGCATGCTGGTGCTGGGCGCGTTCGAGCAGGCCGGGCTGCCCTGCCGCATGTGCGCCGACGTGCCCTGGAGCCAGTTGGCGTGCGCCCTGGTCAATGCCGGGGTGGGGATCGCCATCGTGGATGAATTCACGGTCATGCAGAACACCATGCCGGACGTCGTGATCGTGCCGCTGCAGGAGCGCATCCCCCTGAATATCTCGGCCGTCTATGCCAGCAACCGGGAGCCGTCGCAGATCGCCATGCAGTTCATCAAGGAGCTGCGCGAGGTGCTGGCGGAGGCGTTTCCCGGCGCGGATAAGGGTTAGTCCTTAACTTGCGGTTATGGTTTGAACTGTTCATAATCGCCTCCAAATAGAGCGGCCATCCAACCCGAGACGGCCCGGAGGAAGACATCATGAGCAGCAGTCCCGCCCTGGCGGCGGGCGCGGCTTCGCATCGCGCGCAGGACCTGCGCGCCGTGCGGTTGCGCACCCGCATCGCAGTGACCCTCTTCGCCGCGCTGGCGGCCGGCCTTGCCGTGATCCCCATGGCGACCTCGAACATCTCCTTCGCGTTCTACCTGATGCTGTGGATCACCATGGCCAGCGCCATGAACATCTGCGTCGGGTTCACGGGCTATCTGCCCTTCGGCTATGTGGTGTTCTACGGCGTGGGCTCCTACGCCACCGGCATCTGCTACAAGATCCTGGGCTGGCCCATCCTGCCGTCGCTGCTGGCCGCGGGCGGCGTGGGCGTGGCGATCGCGCTGCTCCTGGCGCCCACCCTGCGCCTGCGCGGCGTGTACTTCGGCATCGTGAGCCTGGCGCTGGCCACCATCGTCAAGCTGATCATTTCCAATCTGCCGCAGTCGTTCACCGGCGGCAGCATGGGCATCATCCTGTCTTCGGCCAACAATCCCACGCACAGCTACTACGCCATGCTGATCGTCATGGGCGCCACGCTGGCCACCGTCACCTGGCTGTCCGTGTCCGGCCTGGGCCGCGCGCTCAAGGCCATACGCGACGACGACGGCGCGGCCGCCTGCGTCGGGATCCACGTTCCCAATACCCGCCTGAAGGCCTGGCTGCTGGCCGCCCTGTTTCCGGCGCTGGCCGGCGGCATCGAGGCCTGGTACACGAACGTCGTCGACCCGGAATACGCCTTCCATGTGCTGATCACGGCAAAAAGCATCATCTATGCGATGGCGGGCGGCTTCGGCACCATTCTCGGGCCGGTGGTCGGAACGCTGGCGCTGCTGGGCATCGACCACATGATCTGGCAGAAATTCCCGGTGGTGAACCTGCTGCTGCTGGGCCTCATCATCGTCCTGCTGATGCTGTTCCTGCCGCGGGGCATCGTGGGCAGCCTGATCAAACGCAAGCCGCAACTGCGCCGCTACATCGCCTGAGGACCCCGCCATGACCGGACTGCTTATCCAAGGCCTGATCAACGGCCTGATCCTGGGCGCCATCTACGGCCTGATCGGCGTGGGGCTCAACGTCGTCTTCGGCGTGCTGCGGGTGGTGAACTTCGCGCACGGCGAGTTCCTGGTGCTGGGCGCGTACTTCGCGTTCTACCTGCTGGAGTACGCGGGCATCAATCCGCTGGCGGCCCTGCCGCTGGCGTTCGCCGCCTTCTTCCTGGCCGGCTACCTGCTGTACTTCGTGCTGATTCCCAGGCTGTCGAAGGCGGACGATCCGGAGATCAGCTCGCTGCTGCTGATGTTCGGCGTGTCCATCATGCTGGGCGCGCTGATGCTGCTGGCGTTCGACGCGGATGCCCGCTCCCTGCCTTACGAGATCCAGCCCGTCTTCCTGAAGTTCGGCCCGGTCCTGATCCCCACGGTGCGCCTGCTGGCGCTGGCCATTGCGCTGGCCATCATCGCCGCGCTGACGGTGTTCCTGTACCGCACCCAGTTGGGCAAGGCGCTGCGCGCCATCATCATGAACCGCGACGCGGTGCGCATCGTGGGCATCAACGCGGAGCGGCTGTCGGCCGTGGCGTTCGGCCTGGGCGTGGGCCTGGCGGCGGCCAGCGGCGTGCTGGTCGCCATGGTGTTCCCGGCGTTCTCGCCGTTCATGGGCAACGACTACACGCTGATCGGCTTCATCGTCATCGTGCTGGGCGGCCTGGGGCATCCGGTGGGCGCCCTGGTCGGCGCGTTGCTGTTCGGCATCACCGAGCAGGTGTCGGTGGTGTTCTTCAACCCCTCCATCGCCACCATCTGCGGTTTCGCGCTGATGGTCGCCACCATCTTCATCCGGCCCAGCGGCCTGTTCGGCCGCCAGGCGCTGCGCTAACCGGGAGCCGGACGCATCATGTTGAAAGTCACGAATCTCAAGAAGCGCTTCGGCGGCCTGGTGGCGCTGCAGGGCGTGGACCTGGAGGTGCCGAAGGGCTCCATCCTGGGCATCATCGGCATGAACGGGTCGGGCAAGACCACGATGCTCAATTGCATCAACGGCATCTACACGCCGGACGAGGGCCGCATCGAGCTGGACGGCCGCGACATCGGCGGGCGCCCGGTGCACGAGGTGGCCCGGCTGGGCGTGGGGCGCACCTTCCAGGTGCCGCGCATCTTCCGCCAGCTGACGCTGCTGGACAACCTGGAGGTGGCGCAGCAGCAGACAGGCCGCAGCGCCGACGAGCGCTACGCGCAATCCGAGTACTGGCTGCACAAGGTGGAGCTGCACCGCTTGCGGCACAACTACGCCGAGGAGCTGTCGGGCGGCCAGCAGAAACTGGTGGAGCTCGCGCGCATCATGGTGGCGCAGCCCAAGGTCGTGCTGCTGGACGAGCCGTTCGCGGGCGTCAACCCGGCGCTCGCGCAGCTGCTGATCTCGGTGATCCGCGAACTGCCCGCCGGCCACGATTGCTCGGTGGTGCTGGTGTCGCACGACCTGACCTCCATCTACCAGCTGTCCCACCACATCATCGTCATGAACGAAGGCGCTATCCTCAGCCAGGGCAACGCCGATCAAGTGCGCGCCGACCCGCGGGTGGTCGAAGCCTATCTGGGAGCCTGACATGAGCACCGCGATCCTTGCGCTGGAAGACGTGACCGTGGCCTATCACGGCGACATCACGATTCTGAACCGCATCAATGTCCAGGCGCGCGCGGGCAAGGTCACCGGCGTGATCGGCCCCAACGGCGCCGGGAAATCCACGGTGCTCAAGACCTTGTTCGGCTTTCTGCCGCCGCGCACCGGCCGCATCACGCTGCGCGGCAAGGACATCAGCGCGCAGCCCTCGCATGAGCGCGCCAGCCACGGCGTGGCGTTCGTGCCGCAGCACCGCAGCCTGTTCGGCGACCTGTCCGTGCACGACAACCTGCTGCTGGGCTGCTGGCCGTTTCGCCGCGACAAGGCGCGCGTGCGCCAGCGCATCGACTCGGTCTACGAGCGCTTTCCCATCCTGGCGCAAAAGCGCAACGACCCGGTGTCCAGCATGAGCGGCGGGCAGCAGCGCTTCGTGGAATTCGGCCGGGCGCTGCTCATCGAGCCTTCGGTGATCCTGCTGGACGAGCCCACGGCGATGCTGGCGCCCAAGATCTCCAAGGAGATCTACGCGCTGATCCGCGGCTTTGCGGACGAAGGCATGACGGTGGTGCTGGTGGACCAGAACGTGCGGCGCTGCGCCGAGGTGTCCGACTATATGTACATCCTGGAGCTCGGGCGCAACAAGGCGGAAGGTTCGCGCGAGGCGTTCGAGGAAGAAGGCGGCCTGCGCGAGATGGTCGCCTCGTGGATGGACTACAAGATCGACTGAGGCCCGCCGGGGCGAGCCCCGGCGGACCCGGCGTCAGATGACGCCGCGTATGCCGGCAATGCCGTGCGCGCCGTGGCGCAGCGCCTGCGACACGGTCTGGGTGGACTGCCCGCCCAGCGCGAACACCGGAATGCCGGCGTCGCGATTGCCTTCCACAAAGCCTTCCCAGCCCAGCGTCTGCGCGCCGGGGTGGCTGGGCGTGTCCAGCACCGGGCCCAGCACCGCGAAGTCGGCACCGATGTCGCGGCCGTGGACGACCTGGGCGTTGTCGTGCGCGGAAATGCCGACCAGCGCGCCCTTGGGCAGTTCGGGGCGGGCGGCCAGCCGCGCCGCGTCCGCCGTGCGCAGATGCACGCCGTCGGCTTCCTTCCACCAGGCGGCGGGGTGGACGCTGTTGACCAGCACGCGCGCGCCGGCGGCGCGGCAGCGCTTGATCATCTGCTGCAGCACCTCATGCAGCGAGCTCGCGCCCGGGCCGTCGGGCCACTGCGGCTCGCGCAATTGCACGAGCTTCACGCCCCGCGCCAGCGCGGCCTCCAGGCGGCCCAGGAATGCGGCGACGCCCGCTCGCGAACCGATGGAGCTGATGCCGTAGGTGGTGGGCAGCTGCAGCCAGCGCAGCGGGGGCAGGGTGGCGGGCAGCAGGTCGCCCACCGATGCCGCGTTGGCGGGATTCACCCATTCCAGGCGCTGGTTTTCCAGGCTTTGCGGCTCGCCTTCCCAGCCGGTGACGTGGCAGAACGCCAGCCGCACCGTGGTGTGCGGGTAGACGTGCACGTAGGTGACCCAGCGGCGCGACTGCGTGACGCGGATGCCGATCTCTTCCTGCAGCTCGCGAGCCAGCGCCTCCAGCACGGTCTCGCCGGGCTCCAGCTTGCCGCCCGGCAGTTCCCACCAGCCGGACCACGGCTTGCCTTCGGGCCGCTGGCCCAGCAGCAGCATGCCGTCCGGACGCAGGATCAGGCCGGCGGCGACGTCGACGATTTTTTCAGACATGGCGGGCCGCCCAGTCGCGCGCGAATTGATAGGCCACGCGGCCGGACCGCGAGCCGCGCTCGATCGTCCATTGCAGCGCTTCGGTGCGCGAGGGCTCGATCTGCGATTCCGGGCAGCCGAGTTCGCGCAGCCAGTGGTACACGATGTCCAGGTAGTCGTCCTGCTTGAAGGGATAGAACGACAGCCACAGGCCAAAGCGCTCGGACAGCGAGATCTTTTCCTCGACGGTCTCGCCGGGGTGGATCTCGCCGTCGGGCTGGTGCTTGGCCTGCAGGTTCTCGCTCATGTATTCCGGCATCAGGTGGCGCCGGTTGGACGTGGCGTAGATCAGCACGTTGTCGCCCGAGGCCGAGACCGAGCCGTCCAGCACCGATTTCAGCGCCTTGTAGCCGGGTTCGCCTTCCTCGAAGGACAGGTCGTCGCAAAACACGATGAAGCGTTCGGGGCGCGCGGCCACCAGCTCGACGATGTCGGCCAGGTCGCCGAGGTCGGACTTGTCCACTTCGATCAGGCGCAGCCCGCGCCCGCCGTAGGCGGCCAGCATGGCCTTGACCAGCGAGCTCTTGCCGGTGCCGCGGGCGCCGGTCATGAGCACGTTGTTGGCGGGCTTGTTCTCAAGGAACTGCAGCGTGTTGCGGTCGATGGTGGCCTTCTGGCGCTCGATGTGCTGGAGGTCTTCCATGTCGATGCGCGCCACGTGGCGCACGGCGTCCAGCCAGCCGCGCGCGCCGCGCTTGCGCCAGCGGAACGCGTGGGCGCTCCAGTCGATCTCGGGCGTGGCCGGAGGCAGAAAGGCCTCAAGCTGCGCCAGCACGCGCTCGGCGCGCTGGATAAGGGTGGTGAACTCGGTGGCCGTCATGGTCGATCAGGAGCGGTAGTCGGCGTTGATCGAGACATACTCGTGGGAGAAGTCGCAGGTGTAGACAGTGTCGCTCACCTGGCCGCGGCCCAGCGCGATGCGCACCGAGATCTCGGCCTGCTTCATTACGCGCTGGCCGTCGGCTTCCTGGTAGTCGGGGTTGCGTCCGCCGTCCTTGGCCACCAGCACGTCGTCCAGCCACAGGCGGATGTTGGACACGTCCAGGTCATCGATGCCGGCGTAGCCGACGGCGGCCAGGATGCGTCCCAGGTTGGGGTCGGACGCGAAGAAGGCGGTCTTGACCAGCGGCGAGTGCGCCACGGCATAGGCCACCTTCAGGGCTTCCTCGGTGGTGCCGGCTTCTTCGACGCGGATGGTCATGAACTTGGTGGCGCCTTCGGCGTCGCGCACGATCTTGGTCGCCAGGTCCAGCGCGGCGGCCGTCAGGGCCTCGCGCACGGCGGCGTAGGCGGCGTCGGATTCGCTATTGACGTTGACGCCCGACTTGCCGGTGGCGGCGATGATGAAGGAGTCATTCGTGGAAGTGTCGCCGTCCACGGTGATGCGGTTGAACGAGGCGTCGGCGATTTCCACGGCCAGCTTGCGCAGGAGCGGCTGGGCGATGCCGGCGTCGGTGGCCAGGAAGCTCAGCATCGTGGCCATGTTGGGGCGGATCATGCCCGCGCCCTTGCTGATGCCGGTGAAGGTGACCGTCTTGCCGCCGATCTGCGCCTTGGCCGACGAGATCTTCGGCAGCGTGTCGGTGGTCATGATGCCGTGGGCGGCGCTGGACCAGTGGTCGGCCGCCAGGTCGGCGATGGCGCCCGGCAGGCCCGCGACCAGGCGGTCCAGGGGCAGCGGCTCCAGGATGACGCCGGTGGAGAACGGCAGGATCTGCGAGGCGGGCACGCCCAGCAGCTTGCCCAGCGCGTCGCAGGTGTCCTTCGCTTTCTTCAGGCCTTCTTCGCCGGTGCCGGCGTTGGCGTTGCCCGTGTTGATGACCAGCGCGCTGATGGGGCCGCCGGCGGCCAGATGGGCCTGGCAGACTTGCACGGGGGCCGCGCAGAAGCGGTTGCGCGTGAACACGCCGGCCACGCTGGCGCCTTCGGCCAGCCGGAACACCGTCAGGTCACGTCGGTTGGCTTTGCGGATGCCGGCCTCGGTGACGCCGATTTCTACACCGGCAACAGGAAAAATTTCGGACTCGGAGGGGATCTGCAAATTAACGGCCATGACTTCGTCTCTTGAAGTGAGCGGGACGGAACCGCCGCCAGGCACGGCGGCGCGCGGGGGAAAGCTTCGTATTATCCCACCGCTTTGCGGCAGGGGCTTGTCAGCCGGCGGTCAGGGGCCGATCCGCATGGCGGCCACGTCCAGCACGCCGGCTTCGCGGTTGTTGAGCACGCTGCGCACGGTGCCGTCCGGCGCCTGCAGCACCGATTTGCCCGCCGGCACGTCTTCGCCGCCGGCCCGGCGCGCCGAACGCCCGCGCGAAGGCGAGAACAGCAGGTCGCCCGGCTGGGCGCCCGGCACCCGCGTGGTGGCGGCCAGCACGCGGGTGCCGGGCGGATAGCTCATGTCGCCCAGCACGGTGTCGCGGGCCATCAGGCCCTCGAAGCCAAGCATGCGGCGCTGGTTGTCCAGCCGCACGTCCACTTTCAGCAGCGGAATCTGGCCGACGGTCAGGGAGTCGCTGCCTTCGGTGCGCAGCAGCCAGCGGGGCGCGGCGCTGGCCGCGTCCAGCGGGGTGCCGCGGGCGGCGTCCTCCACTTTCAGCCATGCGCCCGGGGGCACCGGCTGCTGATCCAGCATATTGCCGATGGCCAGGTGACAGCTGGCGAAGCGGGGGTGTCCGCCCTGCATCACGAATTCGATCCGGTGGCCGTGCGCGCAGAGCCAGCCTTCCAGCGCCTGGTCGCGGGCGATCTCCACGGAGAGCGTCTCGGCCTGCCGGCTGGTGGCCGGGTAGCGGAACAGGCGCGAGGCCACGATGCCCTGGACGGGGGCGGGATGGGCGTCCGGGAATACCGCGCGGTCGAACGAGGCCAGTTCGCCGGGCGTGGCCAGGCTGAGCACGGTGCCGGCGGGCATCTGGACGCCGGCCAGCTGGGTGGGCTGGGCCAGCACCGTCTTGCGGCTGTCGTCGGCCCGCGCCTCGCGCTGGGCCGAGAACCACAGGCTGAACTGCTGGTAGGGGAAGATGGCGCCGACGGCCGCCAGAAAGGCCAGCATCAGGCTGCCGGCGCGCCGGTGTTCGCCCAGCCACAGCCGGGCGCTGCGGGAGGTGGCCAACACGGCCAGCCAGGTCAGCAGCGTAGAGAGGCAGGCCAGCGAGACCGCCATCAGTACGTAGAAATTACCGCCAGGAAGAGAAACCGGAATCATGGCGGCAATTATGCGCCAATCCGGGCGCCGGATTCAGCGCCGCGGAGGGATCAGTCCTTGGCGGATTCGGACCGGGTGGCCACGACCTGCAGCTTGAGTTCGCCCAGCGCCTGGAACAGCGCATTGCGGCTGGCCTCGGGCAGGTCCTCGAACATGGACTTGACCCAGGATTCATGGGCGCGCGCCATGCGGGCAAAGCTCTTCTTGCCCTGCGGCGTCAGCTTGATCAGGGAACTGCGGCGGTCGGATTCGACCTTGGCGCGCACCACCAGCCCTTCTTTTTCGAGCTGGTCGGTGATGCCGGTGATATTGCCGTTGGTGACCATCATGTGGCGCGACAGCTCGCCCATCTTCATGCCCTTGGGCGCGCGCTGCAGCTGCGCCATCAGGTCGAAGCGGGGCAGGGTGGTGTCGAATTCGTTGCGCAGGCGGCTGCGGATCTCGCTTTCGATGAGATTGGCGCAGGTCAGCATGCGCAGCCACAGGCGCAGCGCGTGGTGATCGTCGGGCGCGGCGCGGGATTCCAGGTCGGGGGCGTCAGTCATGGCTAAGAAGATTACCGGGAATGCGTGAAGGTGCGGGCATCAGCCCCATCTGATCGAAGATGGCTTGGGTCAGCGGGCTGTGCGGGTCGTTGAGCGTCAGGACGATATCGTAGTGATTTGTGCCGGGCATGGGGACATAGCGTCCGGGAAAGCCGCGCTCGCGCCACGCGGCGAGGTAGTCGTCGCTCTGGCGCTTGAACTCGTCGGTCTCGGTTTCGCCGTAGCTCAGCACCAGCGGGCAGCCTGTCTGCGGCAGGTGCAGCGCCGGGCTGTTGCGGATGGCGTCGGCCTCGCTCATGCGCATCCACTCGTTGATGTGGGTGTGCACCAGCGGGCGCAGGTCGAACAGGCCGGACAGGGGGGCGGCGCCGCGGATCACGTCGGGCGGCACCTCGTAGCTCGCATGCCAGCCGCCGGCCAGCAGCGCGCCGACCAGGTGCCCGCCCGCGGAACTGCCGCAGACGTGGATGCGCGCGGGATCTCCGCCGTACTCGGCGATGTGGCGATGGATCCAGGCCAGCGCGCGCCGGTTCTGGTCCACGATGCGGTCCAGCGTCACGGCGGGCGCCAGCGAATAGTTCACCGATACGACCACCGCGCCCGCGTTGGTGAACGCCGGCGCCATGCTGCTGGATTCGTTCTTGGACAAGAGGCGCCAGTAGCCGCCGTGGATGAACACGAACACCGGCGCGCCGGGCGCCGCTTGGGCGGGCAGGAATATGTCCAGCAGCTCATCGGCGTGGTCGCCGAACGGCACGTCCAGCGCGCAGTCCAGCGCCTGTCGCGCCGCGGCGCTGTCCTCGGCGTACTTCTTGAGTATCGGCTGGATGTCGGGTACTGTCGCGCGAGCGTTGTACTGGACGTCCAATTCGGCGCGGTCGTAGTTGCGGTAGAGGGTGGCCATGGCGAGACGCTGGTGGGAACAATCGGTGGATAAATTCGGTAAGTAAAGTTGGTGGGTAAAGCCGATGGGCAAAACCCGTTAGTAAAAACCCTTTGGTAAAAACCCTAGACTTGTTTTGACGAATACTTTAAACCTAAACTATGAACCACGCCAGTTTTCCCTATGCTGCATAACGGGATTGCGGTGTTGCTAGACCATTATTGCAAGCCACAGTTTGACGGCGGCGCAACGGCGCCGGCAGGCCGGGCATAGAAGTCTTTCGAATCGCACCTTCAAAAAGAACACCCTCTGCGCGGGCTCGCGCACGGAGCACACCACCATGCGTTTGATCACTTCCCTTTTGGCCGCTGCCGCGCTCGTTCCGGCACTGGCCTCGGCCGATCCCGTCAAGGTCGGCATCGCCAACGATATTTCCGGCCCGTTCTCGGCGCTGGGCGCCGAAGCCCGCGACGGCTTCAACCTGGCCATCAAGCAGCTGGGCAGCAAGCTGGGCGGACAGCCCGCCGAATTCGTGCAGACCGACATGGGCGGCAACCCCGACCAGGCCCGCCAGCTCGTCACGCGCTACATCCAGCGCGACAAGGTCGACTTCTTCACCGGCCCCATCGGCTCGAACGTGGCCCTGGCCGTCGGCCCCGCGCTCTTCGCCGCCAAGGTGCCCTACCTGTCGAACAACCCCGGCCCCAGCCAGTTCGCCGGCGCCCAGTGCAACAACTACTGGTTCGGCACGTCCTACCAGAACGACGCCTTCCACGAAGCGGCCGGCAAGGTCGCGGCCGACCGCGGCTTCAAGAAGATGTTCATCATGGCCCCGGACTACCCGGCCGGCAAGGATGCGCTGAACGGCTTCAAGCGCGGCTACAAGACCGCGCCGGGCGAAGAGGTCTACACCAAGCTCGGCCAGATCGACTACGCCGCCGAGATCGCGCAGATCCGCGCCGCCAAGCCGGACGCCGTCTACATCTTCCTGCCGGGCGGCATGGGCATCAACTTCGTCAAGCAGTTCGTCTCCGCCGGCCTGTCGCAAAGCGTCAAGCTGATCGGCCCGGGCTTCTCGGCCGACGAAGACGTGATCCAGGCCGTGGGCGAACCCATGCTGGGCATGTACAACACGGCGCAATGGTCGCATGACCTGGACGTTCCGCAGAACAAGGCTTTCGTCGAGGCCTTCCGCAAGGAATACAACGGCCGCTATCCCTCGGTCTACGCCGCCCAGGCCTACGACGTGATCATGGCCATGGACGCCGCCGTCAAGCAGGCCGGCGGCAAGGCCTCCGACCGCGAAGCCATCGTGAAGGCGCTGGAAAAGGCCGACTACCCGTCGGTGCGCGGCAGCTACACCTACGGCAAGAACCACTACCCCATCCAGGCCTACTACCTGCGCGTCGTGGACAAGGACGGCAGCGGCCGCATCACCAACAAGCTGGTGGGCAAGGTGTTCGACAAGTACCAGGACGTCTACGTCGGCGAGTGCAAGCTCTAGGGTGGAGCCCACGGCCGAAGCGCTGCGCATTTTCCCTCAGGCGGGCCCCCCTCAGGCGGGCCCCCCTCGCGGGGGCGTCGCGGCGGACCGGCAAAGCCGGTTCCGCGCGACCCCGCCTGCCGGGGGGCGTTTCATGCGCTGCGGATAGTGGGCCGCACGATGCATATTTAGGTGGCTTTGGTGATTTGGCCGCGAACGAGGCCATCGGCAATTCGCGGCAAGGGGGAAGTTTTCATGACGTTTACGCTGATCGTCGAGCAATTGCTGAACGGTCTGCAGTTTGGGTTGATGTTGTTTCTGATCGCGGCCGGGCTGACCCTGGTGTTCGGCATCATGGACATCATGAATCTGGCTCACGGCTCGCTGTACATGGCCGGCGCCTATGTCGCCGCCGAAACCATGCAGCGCACAGGTTCATTCACCGCGGCCGTCCTGGTGGCGGCCGTCGCCACCGGCCTGGTCGGCGTGGCGCTGGAACTCACCCTGATACGCCGGCTGGCGCTGCGCGACCACCTGGCCCAGGTGCTGGGCACCTTTGCCGTCATCCTCATCGCCAATGACCTGGTCAAGATGATCTGGGGCCCGGCCCCGGTCATGCTCAACATGCCGGCGATGCTGTCCGGCCCGGTGCGCCTCTTGCCCGACCTGCTGTATCCCGCCTACCGCCTGATGATCATCGTATTCGGCGTGGCGTCGGCCGTTGGCCTGTACTGGTTCGTGACGCGCACCCGGGCCGGCGTGCTGGTGCGGGCGGGCGCGTCCAACCGCCAGATGGCCACCCTGATGGGCGTGCGCGTGCCCCTGCTTTTCCTGGGCGTGTTCGTGCTGGGCGCGATGCTGGCCGCCGTTGCCGGCGCGCTGCTGGGCCCGATCACCTCGGTCCAGGTGGGCATGGGCGAGGAAATCCTGATCCTGGTGCTGGTGTGCATCGTCATCGGCGGCATCGGCTCCATCCGGGGCGCCTTCGTCGGCGCCTTGCTCGTGGGCATGGTCGACACGGCGGGGCGGGCATTCCTGCCCATGCTGCTGCGCCAGGTCTTTTCCCCGGCCGTGGCTTCCAGCGTCGGGCCGACGCTGGCGGCCATCGCCATTTATGTACTGATGGCGGCTGTGCTGGTGTTCCGGCCCTCCGGCCTGTTTCCGGCGCGGGGCTGATCATGAGAACCACACTCTGGACCGTGGTCCTGCTGGCCGCGCTGGCGGTATTCCCGCTGGTCGCGCCGGCGCTGGGCCTGGACTTCTATATTTCCTTCGTGCGGCGCGTGCTGATCTACGCGCTGGCCGCGACCAGCCTGAACCTGATCCTGGGCTATGGCGGCATGGTGGCGCTGGGGCATGCGGCGTTCTTCGGCGCGGGCGCCTATGCGGTGGGCATCCTGGCCATGGCGGGCGTCACGTCCGCCCTGATCGTGTGGCCCGCGGCCATGCTGCTGGCGGCGGTGCTGGCCTGCATCACGGGCGCGATCTCGCTGCGCACCCGCGGCGTGTACTTCATCATGATCACGCTGGCGTTTGCGCAGATGCTGTTCTATATCTTCATCTCGCTGCGCCAATATGGCGGGGAAGACGGGCTGAACCTGCCCGGCTATTCCACCTTGCCCGGCATCGACCTGGCCCACGACGTGAGCTTCTACTACCTGGTGCTGGCGCTGTTCGCGCTGTCCATGTGGGTGTTCGGGCGCGTGGTCGCCTCGCGCTTCGGCACGGCCCTGCAGGGCATCCGCGAGAACGAGTCGCGCATGGAATCCATGGGCTACCCGGTCTACCGCATCAAGCTCATGGCCTTCACGCTGAGCGGCGCGGCCGCCGGGCTGGCCGGCGCGCTGCTGGCCAATCACAACCTCTTCATCTCGCCCAGCCTGATGCACTGGACCCAGTCGGCCAACCTGCTGATCATGGTGCTGGTGGGCGGGATCGGCCTGCGCTATGGCGGCGTGGTCGGCGCGGTGGTGATGCTGACCCTGGAAGAAACGCTGCGCATGTGGACCGAATACTGGCATCTGCCCCTGGGCGTGCTGCTGCTGTGCGTGGTGTTTGGCGCGCCGCGCGGCCTGGTGGGCCTGTTCGGCCCCTTGTTCGGCGGACGCGCCGCCCCGCAATCCGGCAAGGTGGGATCATGACCGCTGCTACGAACGCTTCTACAAAGGCCGCGGCGCCCGCCTTGCAGGCTTGCGGACTGGTGCGCCGCTTCGGCGCGCTGGTGGCCACCGACAATGTGTCGCTGTCCCTGAACCCGGGCGAGATCCACGCCCTGATCGGCCCCAACGGCGCGGGCAAGTCCACGCTGATCCACCTGCTGTCCGGCACGCTGTCCGCCGATTCGGGCTCCCTGACCGTGGGCGGGCGCGACGTTACCGGCATGAACGCGCACCAGCGCGTGGCCGCGGGGCTGTCGCGGTCCTACCAGATCACCAATATCTTCAAGCAGTCCAGCGTGCTGGACAATCTGGTGCTGGCCGTTCAGGCCCATGCGGGCAGCAGCTTCCGCTTCTGGAAGCCGCGCGCGGCCGAATCCGCGCTGTATGAACAGGCGCGCGAGCTGGCCCGGGAATGCGCCATCGACGCCAGCCTGCTGGAACGCCCGGCCGGCACCCTGCCGCACGGCGAGCAGCGCAAGGTGGAGTTCGCCCTGGCGCTGGCCGCCCGGCCCAGCGTGCTGCTGCTGGACGAGCCCATGGCGGGCATGGGGCCCGACGAGACCGTCCGGCTGACCGAACTGATTGAATCCATGCGGGGACGCGCCGCCATGCTGCTGGTCGAACACGACATGCAGGCGGTGTTCCGCCTGGCCGACCGCCTGTCGGTGCTGGTGTACGGCCGTGTGATCGCCACCGGCGCCCCGGACGAAATCCGCGCCAACCCGGAAGTGCGGCAAGCCTACCTGGGCGACGAGGAGACCGCGTGATGCTGACCATTGAATCGGCCAAGAGCGGCTACGGCGCGAGCCAGGTGTTGTTCGGCGTGGACCTGGAGATCGGCGCGGGCCAGGTCGTGACCCTGCTGGGCCGCAACGGCATGGGCAAGACCACGCTGCTGCGCACGCTGTTCGGCCAGTTGCCGCTGCGCGGCGGCAAGATCCATTTCGCGGGGCAGGACATCAGCGGCTGGACCCCGGACCGCATCGCGCGAGTCGGCATGGCCATCGTCCCGGAAGGGCGGCAGTGCTTTCCCAACCTGACCGTGCGCGAGCACCTGACGGCCTTCGTGGCGTCGCGCAACCCCGATATCCGCGAACCCTGGACGCCGGAACGCGTGTTCGAGCTCTTTCCCCGGCTGAGCGAGCGCGCCCGCAACATGGGCAACCAGCTCTCGGGCGGCGAGCAGCAGATGCTGGCGATAGGCCGGGCGCTCGTGACCAACCCCCGGCTGCTGATCCTGGACGAGGCCACCGAAGGTCTGGCGCCGAAGATCCGCGAGGAAATCTGGAATTGCCTCGCGCGCCTGCGCGAGGCGGGGCAGACCATCCTCGTCATCGACAAATATGTCGAAAGGTTGCTGAGCCTGGCGGACCGCCACGTCATCCTGGAACGCGGCAAGGTGGTGTGGACGGGCGACTCCCCCGCCCTCGACGCCGACCGCGGCCTCTGGGAACGCTACCTTGGCGTGTAGCGGGAAAGCCTCACCGGCGGCCGGTCAGGCGTAACAGCAAATGATATAAATCGCAATAAATCAGGATTTATATTGCTGGCTTGCAACTTAAGGTGTCCCGGACGCATCCGGATGTATACACCTGTTTCAATTGCCCCCGCTGTTCTCTACACTAGCCGCGCCAGGCCCACCGCACCGGTGCGCCGGCGATCAGGCTGAGGGATGAGTTCGCATGGCGAAATGGGGTTTGCGCAGAAAATCACTGATGGCGCTGCTGTTGGCGTGCCTGGTCGCCCTGGCGCCGGCCGCCTTGATCGGCTGGCAGGTGCTCGACGGGGTCAGGGACCACTTCGGCCGCGCCTTCGCCGACAATTTCACGCAGCTGAACCGCCAGCGCATCCTGGCGCCGGTGTCGCGCGAGCTGGCGCTGTCCCAGCGCCTGGCCGACAGCGAGGTCACGCGCCGCTGGCTGCGCAACGAGAGCGATCCGGCCGCCCGCGAGCTGTTCTTCCGCGAGGCCGACGGCTACCGCCGCGACCTGCTGGGCCGCGCCTATTTCATCGCCAGCGCCGCCACCGGCAACTACTACTTCAACGACGACCAGCCTCTGTCCGAGACGCCGCGCTACACGCTGAGCAAGAGCGCCGCCGACGACGGCTGGTTCTACGCCACCATCAAGTCCCCGGCCAGGTACAACATCAACGTCAATCCGGACCTGAAGCTCAAGACCACGAAGGTCTGGATCAACGTGCAGGTCCGGGACGGCGACAAGGTCATGGGCCTGACCGGCGCGGGCCTGGACGTGGGCGGCTTCCTGCGCGAATTCGTCAATAGCGGCCAGCCCGGCGTCACCCCCATCATCGTCGACGAAGAAGGCGCCATCCAGGCGCACATGGACCCCTCGCTCATCGCCTACAACTCGGGCGCGGGCGGCGCGGGCGGCAAGGGCATGGTCTTCAACCTGCTGGACGCCGGCGAAGGCCGCGCCGAACTGCTGTCGGCCATGCACGCCGCCCAGGCCGATCCGCAGTCCGTGCAATCGGCCTGGGTGAAGATGGACGGCGTGCGCCAACTGGTGTCCGTGGCCTACATGCCCGAACTGCACTGGCACGTGCTGACCGTGGTGGACCTGGGCGCCGCCCGCGTGCTGGACACGGATTGGCTATGGCCGGCGGCGATCGGCCTGGTGGTGCTGTTCGCCGCCATGCTGCTGTGCTTTGGCTACGCGATCGAACGGCTGATGCTGCGCCCCTTGCGCCGCCTGCAGCAGTCGGCCCGCGCCATCGCCGACGGCAGCTACGACGTGCGCCTGCCGCCGGGCGGGCAGGACGAGATCGGCGACCTGAGCCGCGCCTTCGGGGTCATGGCCGACAAGGTGCGCAAGCACACGGCCGAGCTGGAGACCAAGGTGCGCGAACGCACCTCGGAACTGGAGGACGCCAACCGCGCCATGGCCGCGGCGCACAAGAAGATCGGCGATTCGATCGACTACGCCAGCCTGATCCAGCGCGCCATCCTGCCGGACCGCCAGCTCACCCAGTCGCTGGGCGCGCACCATTTCGTGCTGTGGAAGCCCCGCGACGTGGTGGGCGGCGACTTCTACGTGTTCCGCTCCGACGGCGCCAACTGCCTGCTGGGCATCATGGACTGCGCCGGCCACGGCGTGCCCGGCGCGCTGATGACGATGCTGGCCCGCGCCGCCATCGACCTGGCGATCACCGAAGTCGGGCCGGGCGATCCGGCAGGCATCCTGACGCGCACCGACAACGCCATCCGGGCCATGCTTGCGGATGCGCAACTGCCGCGGGCCCTGGCCACCAATACCGATGCGGGCCTGGTATATATTGACCGCCAGACCGGCCGGCTGCTGTACGCGGGCGCGAAGATCAGCCTGTACGCAAGCGACGGCGAGAGCCTGCGCGAGGTGCCCGGCGCCAAGCGCGCGCTGGGCGACAAGCGCATGGGGGTTTACGAGAATATTGCGCTGCAGATGGAGCCGGGCTGGACCTATTACCTGGCGACCGACGGCTTTCTCGACCAGGCGGGCGGCGAGCACGGTTTCGGTTTCGGCAACACGCGTTTCGCCGACATGCTCAAGAGACACGCCCGCCGGCCGTTAACTGAACAGGCAATCGCCTTCACCCAGGCGCTTGCCGAGTATCAGGGCGGCCGGCCACAGCGTGACGACATTACCTTGCTGTCTTTCCGTTTCGAATAATCGTTATCAGGGCGGTACCCCCATGAATGCCTCCGATCTCTACGCGTTGGGCGAGCGGTTCGACCAGAACCGCACCCTGCTGTGTTTCAACGGGCCGATCTCTCGCAGCCTGATCGAGGAAATCGGCAATGCGCTGAAGAATTACCTGAACGCCGAGCATGTGCGGCCCGCGGAAGCCATGGACGTGTTTTCGGTCTATATCGAGATGATCCAGAACATCCGCCAGTACGCGGCCCTGAACGGCGACGTGGACGCCTCGGCCACGGTCGTGATCGGCCGCCGCGACGAAAGCCGCTACGTGGTGTCCGCCGGCAACCTGGTGAAATCCGAGGACGGGCACAGCCTGGTCGCGCGGATCCAGGAACTGGCCGAACTGGACAAGGCCGCGCTGAAGGCCGAATACAAGGCGCAGCTGCACAAGCCGCGCACTCAGGGCGTGGCCTCGGGCGCGGGCCTGGGGCTGATAGACATCGCGCGCCGCGCCGGCGCTCCGCTGGAAGCCAGCCTGACCCCTGCCGCGCAGGCGGGCAAGGCCTTCTTCAGCCTGAGCGTCGTGGTCTGAGGGCGCGCCCGCTTCAAGGATTATTTTCGGAGTATTTGATGAAAGACCTGAACATTCCCGGGACCCAGTCCACGCCCGCCATCACCGCCGACGCAGCCGCCGGCGTGCTGGCGATGCGCGGCGATTCCTATCCCGAGAATTCCTTCGAACTGTTCGGCCCCGTCATCGAATGGGTCGAGGCGTACCTGCAAGACAGCGCCGCGCCCCTGAACCTGGAACTTGAACTGCTGTATCTCAACACCAGCAGCATCAAGTCGGTCATGGACATCTTCGATGTGTTGGAGGCGGCGCACCGCAAGGGCCGCCAGGTCAACGTCACCTGGTTCTACGACATGCGCAACGAGCGCGTCGGAGAGCTGGCAGAGGAATTCAAGGAAGACTGCACCTTTCCGTTTTCGGTCGTCGGCCGCCAATGAAGCCGGGCGCCGCCGAACTGGATCAGCGCATCGCCGAACTGCTGGCGGACCCGGCCCATGCCGGCCACCCGCTGCGCGAGGCGCTGGAAGCGCTCTGGCGGCACACCGGCGATCAGATGGCGCGCATCCAGCGGGTGACCCAGCTGTCGGACGCCTACCAGACCATGGCGCACGAGCGCGAGCTGGGGCTGTGCGACCAGTTCGACCGGCATTTGCGCCGGCTGACCCGCATCGCGCGGATCTCGGATCACTACCAGAACATGATGCGGGATCTGAACAAGGCGCTGGAAGAAACCTCCAGCCGCGATCCCCTGACGGGCCTCTTGAACCGGCGCGCCCTGATGGAAATGATCAAGCAAGAGGTCCAGCGCGTCTCGCGCAGCGGCGAGAGTTTCGTCGTCGCCATGCTGGACGTGGATCACTTCAAGGCCGTCAACGATCGCTACGGCCATGAAACGGGCGACCGCGCGCTGGTGGAGCTGGCGGGCGTGCTGGGCGTAAGCCTGCGCGAGTACGACCTTTGCGGCCGCTGGGGCGGCGAGGAATTCCTGGTGCTGCTTCCCCAAACGCAGCCGGACGCGGCGCAGGCCGTCATGGACCGGCTGGTCGGCGACGTGCGCGGCCTGGCGGTCGCCGCGGGCGACGACGTCCTCAGGCTGACGGTCAGCATCGGCATGGCGTATCACCAGCTGGGCGAAACCTTCTCGGAGACGCTCAGCCGGGCGGATCAGGCGTTGTACCTGGCCAAGCAGGATGGACGCGACCGCGTTGCGCTTGGTTTCCCCAGGCGCTGAATGAAACCGGATCAGCTGTTTTCCGGTATGGAGCCCCTTATGCTTGATTCTCATCTTGGCGGTTCGAGCGCGAGCCCCCAAGGCGCCGCGTGGCATGTGGGCAATTACCTGGCGTCGATGAACCGGGCGCTTCTGCTGTTCGACTTCGACGCCACCGGCGCCCTGCTGAACGCGAATGACAATTTCCTGGCCGCGGTGGGCTATGCCCGCGAAGAGACCCTGGCGCTGCGCCACGACATGCTGTGCGACAGCATGGACGAAGGCAAGGGCATCGCCAGCGGCGAGCGGATCTGGGCCCGGCTGAGCCGGGGCCAGCACTTCTCGGGCACCTGCCGCTACCGCAAGAAGGACGGAAGCTCCCTCTGGATCGAGGCGACCTACCTGCCCATGCTGGACGATGCCGGCGAGGTTGGCCGCATCTCGGTCATTTCGCGCAAGTCCATCGCCGACGCCGAGCGCCAGGAAGAGATCCGCCTGCTGCTGCTGGGCATCAACGAAACCGGCAACGCGGTGGCCGTGTCCGGCTGCGACGGGCGCATCGTCTACGTGAACGACGGCTTTCACCGCATGCTGGGCTTTTCCCGCAGCGACGCCGTGGACCAGGAACTGGGCGAGCTGCTGGCCGGCGGCCGGCCCGACGGCGGCACGCGCGAAGAGCTGGACCGCCGCATCGCCTGCCGCGAGGGCTATCACAAGGACGTGCTGGTCTATGACCGCGGCGGCAAGCCGCTGTGGGTCTCCGTCATGGCCAATTCCGTGTTCGACGACCGCGGCACCCTGGTCAATATTGTGGACGTGCTGACCGACATCACGCCCACCAAGGTGCACGAGGTCCTGCAGCGCCGGGTGCTGCAGGCGATGGTCAACGAGGCTTCGGTGGTCGAGGTCATGAACATGGTGTGCCGCGAGGTCGAGCGCCTGGCGCCCGAAGTGGCGGCCACCGTGCTGCGCGTGGACGACGCCGGAATGCTTCGCCCGCTCGCGGCGCCCAGCCTGCCGCAGGCCTACGCGGACGCGCTGGAAGGGGTGGCGATCGGCCCGCAGGCGGGCGCCTGCGGCACCAGCGCGTTCCTGGGGCGTCCGGTCATCGTGCCGGACATCGCCACGGATCCGCTGTGGGACGATTACCGGCATCTGCCGCTGCCCGACGACATCAAGGCGTGCTGGTCGTCGCCAATCAAGTCGAGCGACGGCCGGGTGATCGGCACCTTCGGCTTCTATTTCCGCGAACGCCGCCTGCCGGACGATTTTCACCACCGCCTGGTGGACGTGTGCGTCTACCTGTGCGCGCTGGCGCTGGAGCGCGAGGAAGCCCGCGCCCGGATCCGCCAGCTGGCCTTCTATGACGAGCTGACGGGCCTGCCCAATCGCAACCTGCTGCTGGCGCAGGCCGAGCAGGCAATCGCGCGCGCCGAGCCGGATCGCAAGCGGGTCGCGGTGCTGTTCCTGGACCTGGACCGTTTCAAGCAGGTCAACGACACGCTGGGCCACCCGATCGGCGATGCGCTGCTGCGCGACGTGGCCCAGCGCCTGCGCCGGCTGGCGCGGCCCGCCGATATCGTGGGCCGGCTGTCGGGCGACGAGTTCGTGATGCTGATGCCGGACTTCGAGCACGGCCGCCTGACCGCGGCGGCGGAGCACATCCTGGTGGCGCTGGCGCAGCCCTTCACGGTGGGCGGCGTGACGCTGAATCCGTCGGTCAGCATCGGCATCAGCGTGTTCCCGGAGAACGGGCGCGACATGGACACGCTGCTGCGCCATGCCGACATGGCCATGTACCAGGCCAAGACGGCGGGCCGCAACCGCATTTCGTTCTTCAGCGCGGAAATGAACCGCCAGGCGCAGGAACGGCTGGCGCTGGAGGCGGCGCTGCGCGATGCGCTGGAGGCCAAGGCCTTGCGCCTGCATTACCAGCCGCAGGTGGGCCTGAAGAACGGCAGCCTGTACGGGGTGGAGGCGCTGGCCCGCTGGCGCCATCCCACGTTGGGCGACATTTCACCGGCGCGTTTCGTGCCGCTGGCCGAGGAGTGCGGACTGATCGGCGACCTGGGCGACTGGGCGGTGCGCGAGGCCTGCTCGCAGCTGGCGATCTGGCGCAACAACGGCTTGCGGGTGCCGTCGGTGTCGGTGAACCTGTCGGCCACGAATTTTCACAATCTCAACCTGCCGCGGATGATTGCGGCGACGCTGGCGGAGTTTGGGCTGGCGCCGGCGGACCTGATGCTGGAGATCACCGAAGGCGTGGTGCTGGACGCCACGGCCGGCACGCTGCGGACGATCGCGGAGCTGCATCGGCTGGGGGTGCGGTTGTCGATGGATGATTTCGGGACGGGGTATTCGAGCCTGGGCCATTTGCGGCGGCTGATCGTGGATGAGCTCAAGCTGGACCGGAGCTTTGTCCAGGGGCTGGAGAGCGACGACGCGGCCAGGGCTTTGACGAGCGCGGTGATACGGATCGGGGAGAGCTTGAGTCTGCCTGTGGTTGCCGAGGGCGTCGAGAATGAGGAGCAGCGGCGGTTCTTGATCGAGCAGGGGTGTGCTGCGGGGCAGGGGTTTCTGTTTTCGCCGCCTTTGCCGGCGGGGGATCTTGAAGAATGGCTTCGAGGTAGGCCTTAGGGTTTTTGCTTCGGGCGTGGTCTTCAGGACGCCTGTCGCGTCGGCGGCCTGATACCGAACTAGGTAACTAGGTGTCTGACACCCATGAAACGACGGCTCAAGCTGAAGATCGTCTCACACGGGTGTCAGACACCGGCAGAGAAACTAGGTGTCTGACACCCATGAAACGACGGCTCAGGCTGAAGATCGTCTCACACGGGTGTCAGACACCGGCAGAGAAACTAGGTGTCTGACACCCATGAAACGACGGCTCAAGCTGAAGATCGTCTCACACGGGTGTCAGACACCGGCAGAGCAATGACAGGGCCAAGATTTTCGGTTCGCCGCTAATCGCCATTTCAGCTCCGGCGCCCATCACCACCCCTACCCCCTGATGCTGGAGCCATTAGCAAACCAGCCTCCGCATTCGCGCAAGCGAGCCTCGCCACGACGACCGACGTCGTGTATCCCACTTGCGGCCGCTCGCAGCCATGCCGGCCGCGCCGAGGGGCGGGTCAAGGACTCACGCGAACGCAGCTAAAGACCTCAAACCTCCAAAAAGGTGTCTTTAACATGTCCCCATTTACCTCGCCGATCTAAATACTTTCCCTCATTTGCACACCCCCCGCCTTCAGGTATATATTTCAAGCCTAAACTATCCAGACCTAAATATCTGCGGCGCCCCGCTCCAGCATCAAGAGCGACTGTCGCGTACTTCGGAGCGTATACGGCAATGAAAATAGTCTGCATCGGCGGTGGTCCCGCCGGCCTGTATTTCGGTCTGCTGATGAAACTGCAGAACCCCGCGAACGAAATCACCGTCATCGAGCGCAATCGCCCTTACGACACCTTCGGCTGGGGCGTGGTGTTCTCCGACGCCACCATGCAGAACCTGCGCGAAGCCGACCCCGTTTCCGCCCAGACCATCGGCGATGCGTTCAATCACTGGGACGACATCGACATCAACTTCAAGGGCCGCAGCATCCGCAGCAGCGGCCACGGCTTCATCGGCATCGGCCGCAAGAAGCTGCTGAACATCCTGCAGGCGCGCTGCGAAGATGTCGGCGTAAAGCTGGTGTTCGAGAACTTCGTGCAGGACGACCAGGCCATTGCCCGCGACTACGACGCGGATCTCGTCATCGCATCCGACGGCATCAACAGCCAGGTCCGCACCCGCTACGCCGACACGTTCCACCCCGACATCGATCAGCGCCGCTGCCGCTTCGTGTGGCTGGGCACCAAGAAGGTGTTCGACGCGTTCACCTTCGCCTTCGTGCAGACCGAACACGGCTGGTTCCAGGCGCATGCCTACCGCTACGAGGACGGCATGTCCACGTTCATCGTGGAAACGCCCGAGGAAACGTGGCAGGCGGCCGGCATCGAACAGATGAGCCAGGAAGAGGGCATCGCCTACTGCGAAAAGCTGTTCGCGCCGTGGCTGGACGGCAATCCGCTGATCAGCAACGCCACGCACCTGCGCGGTTCGGCCATCTGGATCCGTTTCCCGCGCGTCATCTGCAACACCTGGGTCCACTGGAACACGCTGCAGACCGCCCGCGGCCTGCGCCGCGTCCCCGTCGTGCTGATGGGCGACGCCGCCCACACCGCCCACTTTTCCATCGGCTCGGGCACCAAGCTGGCGCTGGAAGACTCCATTGAGCTGGCGCGCTGCCTGAGCGGCGCGGAAGGCAGCGTGGAGGCCGGCCTGAAGCACTACGAAGAAGTTCGCAGCGTGGAAGTGCTGAAGATCCAGAACGCCGCCCGCAACTCCACCGAATGGTTCGAGAACGTCGAGCGCTACGCCGACCTGGAGCCCGAACAGTTCGCGTATTCGCTGCTGACCCGCTCGCAGCGCATCTCGCACGAGAACCTGCGCTTGCGCGACCCGGCCTGGCTGGAAGGCTTCGAACGCTGGATCGCGGAACGCGCCGGCGCGGCCACCGCCCAGGGCGAGCGACCCGCCATTCCCATGCTGACGCCGTATCAGGCGCGCGGCGTGCGTCTGAAGAACCGCATCCTGGTGTCGCCGATGGCCATGTATTCCTGCACCGACGGCGTGCCGGGCGATTTCCACCTTGTCCACCTGGGCGCGCGCGCCATGGGCGGCGCGGGGCTGGTCATGGTCGAAATGACCTGCGTGTCGCCCGACGGCCGCATCACCCCGGGATGCCCGGGCCTGTGGAACGACGATCAGCAGCAGGCGTTTGCCCGCATCGTGAATTTTGTGCACGGCAACAGCGACGCCCGCATCGGTATGCAGCTGGGCCACGCCGGCCGCAAGGGGTCGACGCAGCTGGGCTGGCAGAAGATCGATCACCCGCTGGCCGAGGGCAACTGGCCGCTGGTGTCGGCCTCGGCCCTGCCGTACATCGAGGGCGTGTCGCAGACGCCGCGCGCCATGGCGCGCGCCGACATGGACGACGTGCGCGACGACTTCGTCGCCGCGGCCCGCCGCGCCGCCGCCGCCGGCTTCGACTGGCTGGAGCTGCACTGCGCGCACGGCTACCTGCTGTCCAGCTTCATTTCGCCGCTGACCAACCATCGCGAAGACGAGTACGGCGGCAGCCTGGAAAACCGCCTGCGCTTTCCGCTGGAGGTCTTCCGCGCGGTGCGCGCCGTCTGGCCCGAGGACAAGCCCATGTCGGTGCGGATCTCCGCCAGCGACTGGGTGGAAGGCGGTATCACCGCCGACGACGCGGTGGAAATCGCGCGCTACTTCAAGGCTGCCGGCGCCGACATGATCGACTGCTCGTCGGGCCAGGTCAGCAAGGAAGAAAAGCCGGTCTACGGCCGCATGTTCCAGACCCCGTTCGCCGACCGCGTCCGCAACGAGGCGGGCATTCCCACGATCGCGGTGGGCGCCATCTTCGAAGCCGACCACGCCAACGGCATCATCGCCTCGGGCCGCGCCGACCTCTGCGCCCTTGCACGTCCCCATTTGGCTGACGCCTCCTGGACGCTACGCGAAGCGGCGCGGGTAGGCTACCGTGAGGTTGCCTGGCCGAACCAGTATTTCGCCGGCAAGCGCCAGCTGGAAACCAACTTCGAACGCGCCGCCGCCATGGCGCAACTGGACATCAAATGAACGCAACTCCGCTACCGCTTGCCGGGCGCCACGCCCTGGTGACGGGGGGCGCCCGCGGCATCGGCCTGGCCAGCGCCCGGGCGCTGCTGCAGCGCGGCGCCCGCGTCACGCTGCTGGGCCGCGACGGCGCGGCGCTGGACGCCGCGGCCGACAGCCTGGCCAGCCTGGGGCAGGTGCAGACCGTCAGCGCGGACATTGCCGACGAAGCCTCGGTGCGCGCGGCATTCGCGCAGGCCGAGGTCGAGTTCGGCCCCGTGCTGGTGCTGGTGAACAACGCCGGCCAGGCCGTCAGCCAGCGCTTTGACCGCACCGACGCCGCGCTGTGGCAGCAGATGATCGCCGTCAATCTCACCGGCACCTTCCACTGCATCCAGGCCGCCTTGCCCGGCATGCTGCAGGAAAAATGGGGCCGCGTAATCAACGTGGCCAGCACCGCGGGCCTGATCGGCTACGGCTATGTCAGCGCTTACTGCGCCGCCAAGCACGGCGTCATTGGCCTGACCCGCTCGCTGGCGCTGGAAACCGCGCAGAAGGGCGTCACCGTCAACGCGGTCTGCCCCGGCTACACCGAGACCGACATCGTGCGCGGCGCGGTCTCGAACATCGTCGACAAGACCGGCCTCACGCCGGAAGCCGCCCGCGCCAAGCTGGCCGAGCGCAATCCGCAGGGCCGCCTGGTGCAGCCCGAGGAAGTGGCCGAGACGGTCGCCTGGCTGGCCCTGCCGGCCTCGGCCTCCGTCAATGGCCAGGCGATCGCCGTAGACGGCGGCGAAGTGATGACCGGCTGAAGCCGGCAGCCCATCCACCCCAGCATTCACGAACGGAGACACCATGAGCACCCAGCCCGAAGAGCACACCATGAAGCATCACAAGCGTCCTTTTGCCGGCTACCAGGCAAAGACGTTCCTGTGGCAGGTGTCGGCCGACGGCAAGATCGGCACCGTCACGCTGAACCGGCCCGAGCGCAAGAATCCGCTGACGTTCGACTCCTACGCCGAACTGCGCGACTTGTTCCGTTCGCTGGTGTACGCCACCGACGTCAAGGTGGTGGTGGTGACGGGGGCGGGCGGCAACTTCTGCTCCGGCGGCGACGTGCACGAGATCATCGGTCCGCTCACGAAGATGAGCATGCCCGAACTCCTGGATTTCACCCGCATGACGGGCGACCTGGTCAAGGCCATGCGCGCCTGCCCGCAACCCATCGTGGCGGCGGTGGACGGCGTCTGCGCCGGCGCGGGCGCCATGGTGGCGCTGGCGTCCGACATGCGCCTGGGCACGCCGGCGGCGCGCACCGCCTTCCTGTTCACGCGGGTGGGCCTGGCCGGCGCCGACATGGGCGCCTGCACGCTGCTGCCGCGCATGATCGGCCAGGGCCGCGCCTCCGAACTGTTGTACACGGGCCGCGCCATGACGGCCGAAGAGGGCGCGAGCTGGGGATTTTTCAACGCGCTGCATGAATCGGCCGAGCTGGGCGAGGCCGCCCAGAAGCTGGCGGCGCAACTGGCCGCGGGCCCGACCTTCGCCCACGGCGTCACCAAGAAGCTGCTGCACCAGGAATGGAACATGGGCGTGGACGAGGCCATCGAGGCCGAGGCCGAGGCCCAGGCCATCTGCATGCAGACGCGCGACTTCCATCGCGCCTACGAGGCCTTCGTGGCCAAGCAAAAGCCGGTCTTCGAGGGGAACTGATGATGCGCGACTCAAGCTGGCTTGATTGGCCCTTCTTCGACGACGCGCACCGCAAGCTGGCGCATGAGGTCGACGCCTGGTGCGAAAAGTCGCTGAACGACGTGGACCACCACGACGCCGACGGCGCCTGCAAGAAGCTGGTGAAGGCCATGGGCAAGGCCGGCTGGCTGCGCTACGCGGTCGCGGGCGGCCCTGGCGGAGCCTGGGGCGGCGCGCTGCCCGAGGTCGATTCCCGCGCCGTATGCATTCTGCGCGAAACCCTTGCCCGCCACGAAGGGCTGGCCGACTTCGCCTTCGCCATGCAGGGCCTGGGCAGCGGCGCGATTTCGCTGATGGGCTCGGACGCGCTGCGCCAGCGCTACCTGCCGCGCGTGGCAAGCGGCGAGGCGATCGCGGCCTTCGCGCTGTCGGAGCCCGACGCGGGCTCGGACGTGGCCGCGCTGTCGTGCGAGGCCCGGCTGGATGGCGACCACTACGTGCTGAACGGCGCCAAGACCTGGATTTCCAATGGCGGTATCGCCGACTTCTACTGCGTGTTTGCGCGCACCGGCGAGGCGCCGGGCGCCCGCGGCATCAGCGCCTTCGTGGTGGATGCCGACACGCCGGGATTCGAGGTCAGCGAGCGCATCGAGCTGATCGCGCCGCACCCGCTGGCGACCATCACCTTCGACAACTGCCGCATCCCCGCGACGCACCGGCTGGGCGACGCGGGCCAGGGCTTCAAGCTGGCCATGATGACGCTGGACATCTTCCGCGCGTCGGTGGCGGCGGCGGCGCTGGGCTTCGCGCGCCGGGCGCTGGATGAAGGGCTGGCGCGCGCCAAGTCGCGCCGCATGTTCGGCCAGACCCTGGCCGACCTGCAACTGACGCAAGCCGCGCTGGGGGACATGGCGACCGCCATCGACGCCTCGGCCCTGCTGACATACCGCGCCGCGTGGATGCGCGACGTGCAGAAGCTGCGCACCACGCGTGAAGCAGCGATGGCCAAGATGACGGCCACGGAATCGGCGCAGACCGTGATCGACCGCGCCCTGCAGATGTTCGGCGGCGCGGGCGTGGTGTCGGGAATGCCGGTCGAAAAGCTCTACAGGGAAATCAGGGCGCTGCGCATCTATGAGGGCGCCACAGAAGTGCAGAAGTTGATCATCGCCCGTGAACTGCTGAAGGCGTAAAGGCCATCGAGCTCTTGCCTTAGCACCGCAAACCAAGGGGAATTTCATGGAAGTATCCGCCCACATCGACACCTTCGCCCGGGACAACCTGCCGCCGGGCGAACAATGGCCTGAATTCCTGCTCGACGGGCCCGACGTGGCCTATCCCAAGCGCTTCAACTGCGCCGTGGAACTGGTGGACGCCATGGTCGAGCGCGGTCACGGCGAACGCCCGGCGCTGCGCTGGCGCCAGGACGGCAAGCCGGCCGCGATGACCTACCGCGAACTGGCCGCGCTGACCAACCGCATCGCCCGCGTCCTCGCCGAGGACATGAAGCTGGTGCCCGGCAACCGCCTGCTGCTGCGCGGCCCCAACAACCCCATGATGGCCGCCTCCTGGCTGGCCGCGATCAAGGCGGGGCTGGTCACCGTGCCCACCATGCCGCTGCTGCGCTCCAAGGAGCTCAAGCAGATCATCGACAAGGCGCAGATCCAGGCCGTGCTGTGCGACGCGCGCCTGAAGGACGAGGCGCAGTTCTGCACGCAGCCGGATCACGAGCATCACTGCCCCGGGCTGTCCCAGGTCATGTACTTCAATGACGCGGCGCCCGGCTCGCTGGACGCGCTGGCCGCGGCCAAGCCGGACACCTTCGATGCCTGCGACACGGCGGCCGACGACGTCTGCCTGATCGCCTTCACCAGCGGCACCACGGGCTCGCCCAAGGGCTGCATGCATTTCCATCGCGACGTGCTGGCGATGTGCGACCTGTTCCCCAAGCATGTCATCAAGCCGGGGCCGGACGATATCTTCTGCGGCACGCCGCCGCTGGCCTTCACGTTCGGCCTGGGCGGCTTGCTGTGCTTCCCGCTGCGGGTGGGCGCGAGCACGGTGCTGGCCGAAAAGCTGTCGCCCGAAAGCCTGCTGGAGGTGATCCAGGACTTCCGCGCCACCACCGTGTTCACCGCGCCCACGTTCTACCGCCAGATGGCGGCGCTGGTGGACAAGTTCGACCTGTCCTCCCTGAAGAAGAGCGTGTCCGCCGGCGAGGCCTTGCCCGACGCCACGCGCCAGCTCTGGAAGGAGGCGAGCGGCGTCGAGATGATCGACGGCATCGGCGGCACGGAAATGATCCACGTGTTTGTCTCCAGCCCTCCGGAGGCGGTGCGCCGCGGCGCAATCGGCCGCGTGGTGCCGGGCTATGTGGCGCAGATCGTGGACGACGACATGAACCCCGTGCCCAACGGCGCGGTGGGCCGGCTGGCCGTCAAGGGCCCGACGGGCTGCCGCTACCTGGCGGACGATCGCCAGCTGCGCTTCGTGCAGAAGGGCTGGAACCTGCCGGGCGACACCTTCGTGCAGGATGACGACGGCTATCTGTTCTACCAGGCCCGCAACGACGACATGATCGTTTCGGCCGGCTACAACATCGCCGGTCCCGAGGTCGAGGACGCGCTGCTGCGCCACGAGGCGGTGGCCGAGTGCGGCGTCGTCGGCGCGATGGACGAAGAGCGCGGGCAGCTGGTGAAGGCGTTCGTGGTGCTCAAGCCGGGCTATGCGCCCAGCGGCGAACTGGTGGCGGCGATGCAGGCCTTCGTCAAGGCGAGCATCGCGCCGTACAAGTATCCGCGCGCGATCGAGTTCGTGGACGCGCTGCCGCGCACGGAAACCGGCAAGCTGCAGCGCTTTGCGCTGCGCAAGATGGCATGAACAGGCATTAAGGAAACACCATGGCAGCACCATTCATCAGTCAGGTCGAAGTCCGGTTTCGCCATTGCGATCCGGCGGGCATCGTGTTCTACCCGCGCTATTTCGAGATGATCAACGATTTTGTCGAGGAGTGGTTCGACAAGGGAATGGGGCTGCCGTTTCATGCGCTGCACGTGGACCGGCACATCGGTACGCCGATGGCGTCGGTGACCTGCGATTTCAGCGCGCCCAGCCGCTGGCATGAAAGCCTGCGCCAGACGCTGGAAGTGCAGCGCATCGGCGGCGCGTCGTTCAAGGCGCTGGTGCGTTTCGAGGGGCCGGACGGGCAGTTGAGGCTGTCGGCCACGTTGACGATTGTGACGGTGGATTTGCGGACGATGAAGTCCATGCCGCTGCCTGCGGATCTGCGGGAACGCATGCAGGATTATCTGGCGCCCGCGGCGTAAGCGGCAGGCGTCACCCTGTAGTTTGTTTATTTATCAATAGGATGAGACGTTATGAAGATTCTGCAACCGCCGGATTGGATGGCGCCCCGGGGCTATTCGAATGGTGTGCTCACGGAAATGCAGGTGGGCAGCAAGCTTGTGTTCGTGGGCGGGCAGGTGGGGTGGAACGGCCAGCAGCAGTTCGAGTCGGACGATCTGGCGGACCAGGTGCGGCAGACCCTGGCGAATATTGTCGCCATCCTGGCTGAAGGCGGCGCCAAGCCCGAGCATATTGTCCGGATGACCTGGTATGTCACGGACAAGAATGCGTATGTGGCGGCGTATCCGGCTATCGGCAAGCACTACCGGGAGTTCATCGGGCGGCATTTTCCGGCGATGACGGCGGTGGAGGTGGCGGATCTGGTTGAGGAGCGGGCCAAGGTGGAGATTGAAGTGACGGCGGTTGTGCCGGCGGGTTAGCGCTGGCGGTAACGGTGTATCGAAGGTTCGCTGCTTTTGCTTTCTGGCCGGCACCAGGGGGTTGGGGTGGCGGGCCTTCGGTGCTTCGGGGTTTGCTTAGGCGGCCCCCCCTTCGTCATCGTCATTGTCGCCCTCGGCGACTGCATGCAGGTGTCTGACACCCTTCGATGCAGGTGTCTGACACCCTTGGGACGCCGGCTCAGGCGCAAGCAAGTCTCCCCGGGTGTCAGACACCGGGCCGCGCAATCCGACCGTCAATCCCACCCGCCCGAGCGGCTTTCTTCGAGCCCGCGCGGCATCCCGCGCTGCAGGTCATCCGCCGCCGCGCCGCGTTTCCCTTGGCAATTCCCCGAATCGCTCGCGGTAATACTCCGAGAACCGTCCCAGGTGTCCGAAGCCCACGCTCAGCGCGACTTCGGTGACGCTGGCGTCGGCGTTCATTCTCAGCCTGGCTCTTGCGGCGTCCAGCCTGAATGCGCGCAGCGCGTTCATGGGGGTGGTGTTTCTGTGCTGCTGGAACAGCCGGGTCAGGGCGGTGGCGCTGGCGCCGGCGTGGCGGGCGATGTCGGTCAGGGTCAGGGGGGCGCCCAGGCGGCCGCGCATGTAGGACTCGGCGATGCTGAGCCGGCGCGGGACGGACGAGGCGTCGCCGGCGTGGGCTTGCCAGGTGTTGGGCTGGTTGTAGAGCAGGTGCAGGACCAGCGTGTCTTCCAGATGGTCCAGCCAGGCGGCGGGCGGGCGGCGGGCGCCGTCGTCCAGGGTGGGCAGCAGGTGGATCAGGCTGGTCATCATGCTGCGCCAGGCGGCGCCGATGGGCGTGTCCAGGCGCAGCGCGGGGCTGAAGTCCAGGGGGCCGGCGGCGGCGTCGCCGAAGGCGCGCTGGCCGATGGCTTCGAGCTTGCCCCGGGGGATCTTCAGCAGCAGTTGTTCGCAGCCGGCTTCCCAGTGCAGCCGCAGCGGGCGGTTGGGGGCGATGACGGCGGCGCAGTCGGGGTTGGCGTTGACGCGTTCGTCGCCGCAGTCGATGCAGGCGCGGCCGCGCAGGGGGACCTGCACCAGCATGAAGTCCTGGAGGCGGTCGGGTTCGATGTGGACTTCGGCGCCGTAGCGCAACGTACAGACCGTCAGCGAGCCGAAGCGGCCACGGTTCAGTTCGGCATCCACGCGGCCGCCCTTCCAGGTCAGGCGGTGTTCCTTCAGGGCTTCGGACACGCGCGCCCGCGTTTCGTCCTGCTGGGTGGAGCTGAAGACGCGCCGTTTGAACAAGGGCGCCAGCGCAAGTCGGGACCAGCCGTGCATGGATGCCTCCGGGACGGGACCGCTCCCGTATCAGCGGCCAGCGTAATTTAAACGGCCCGGGTTGGGAATTAAGTGAATCCCGGATAAGACTGGCGGTATTCGGATAGAGCGGCGGGAGCGGGAAGCCTACTCTAGCCGCAGGCCCTGCAAGCGTCTGTTGGAGGGCGGCGCCGCGGCGCGTAAGCTTGGCGACTTCGATCGGCGGCATGCGTGAACCGACGGCAGACGGGTTCTGTCAGCTTTCCGCCGGCACGGCTGGCGGCGAAAACGGGGTGGCTCATGAATCGAAATCTCTGGAGCCGGCGCGCGCTGGCGGCGCTGGTTTGCATGACGGCCGCGGCGGGCGCTTCGGCGGCGGACAAGGTCAAGGTGGGCCTGCTTACCACCCTGTCCGGGCCGGGCGCGGCGCTGGGCAACGAGATCCGCGACGGCTTCAATCTGGCGCTGCAGCATACCGGCGGCAAGCTGGGCGGGGTGGCGGCGGAGGTGGTGGTCGCCGATGACCAGCAGAAGGCCGATGCCGGGCGCCAGGCGGTCGAACGCCTGCTCAAGCGCGACCGCGTGGACGTGATGACGGGCATCGTGTTTTCCAATGTGCTGCTGCCGGTGATGCCGGCCATCCTGCAGTCCGGCACGATCTATCTCAGCACCAACACGGGGCCGGAAAACTATGCCGGCGTGGGCTGTAATCCGAATTTCTTCGCGGTGGCCTGGCAGAACGAGGACATCCCGGCCGCCATGGGCAAGTACGCCGCCGACCAGGGCTACAAGCGCGTGGCGCTGATTGCTCCGGACTACCCGGGCGGACGCGAATCGCTCAACGGCTTCAAGCGCCTGTACAAGGGCGGGCTGTCCGAAGAGATCTACACCCAGCTCGGCCAGCTGGACTACGGCGTCGAGATCACGCGGCTGCGCGCGAGCAAGCCCGACGCGGTGTTCTTCTTCCTGCCGGGCGGCATGGGCGTGAACTTCATCAAGCAGTTCAACGGCGCGGGGCTGTCCAAGGAGATCGCGCTGCTGGCGCCGGGCTTCTCGGGAGACGAGGACACCATCGCCGCGGTGGGCGCGCCCATAGAAGGCCTGCGCAACACGTCCCAGTGGGCGGCCGACCTGGACAACCCGGCCAACCGCAAGTTCGTCGAGGACTTCAAGAAGACCTACAACCGCAGCCCGACGCTCTATGCCTCGCAAGGCTACGACGCCGCCATGCTGTTGGACAGCGCGGTGCGCCAGACGGGCGGCAAGCTGGACGCGGACGCCCTGCGTCCGGCCCTGCGGCGCGCCGACTTCAAGTCCGTGCGGGGCGACTTCAAGTTCAACCGCAACCAGTATCCGGTCCAGAACTACTACCTGCGCGTCATCGAGGCGGGCGCGGGCGGCAAGCTGGCCAACAAGCTGTCGGGCACGGTGCTGACCGAGTACCAGGATCCCTTCGCCGCCGCTTGCCAGATGAAGTAGGGCGGCCACGCACGCATCACAGGAGACACGCATGACCCAGAACATTACGACGCGCGAGACGACGGTCGCCTCGCACGATGGCAAGTCCTTCGGCGCCTACCTGGCCGTGCCGGCCTGTGGCCGCGGGCCCGGCCTGGTGCTGTGCCAGGAGATCTTCGGCGTCAATGATTTCATGCGCCGCGCCGCGCAACTGTTGGCCGAGGAGGGCTACGTGGTGCTGGTGCCCGACCTGTTCTGGCGCCAGCAGCCGGGCATCCAGCTGACGGACGGCCCCGCCGACATGCCGCGCGCCTTCGAGCTCTACAAGGGATTCGACGTGGAGCTGGGGGTCAAGGACATCGCCTCGACGCTGGCCGCCCTGCGCGCCCTGCCCGAGCAGGAAGGCGGCGCGGGCGTGCTGGGCTACTGCCTGGGCGGCAAGCTGGCCTACCTTGCCGCCTGCCGCACGGACGCGGACGTGGCGGTGGGCTACTACGGCGTGGGCATCGAGGACAGCCTGGAAGAAGCGTCCGCGCTGCGCGGCCGGCTGGTGCTGCACATCGCCGAGCAGGACGGCTTCTGTCCGCCCGAGGCGCGCGGGCGCATCCTGGAGGCGCTGGGCGGCAAGCCGGGGGTGGAGCTCTATGTCTACCCGGGCATGGACCACGCTTTTGCGCGCACGGGCGGCGAGCACTACGACAAGCCGTCCGCGCTGATGGCGCACCAGCGCAGCATCGCCGCGCTGCAGCGCGCCATCGGCCCGGAGTTCGATTACTCGTATCTGTGGGACAAGCACTGCGAGTACGAATTCGGCACGCGCGACGTGGCCGCCACCATGGCGACGATGGTGGCCGAGCCCTACGTGAACCACATCCCCACCATGACGGGCGGCGTGGGCCACAAGGAGCTCTCGCGCTTCTACCAGCATCACTTCGTCAACAGCAACCCGCCCGACACGCGCCTGGTGCCCCTGTCGCGCACGGTCGGCGCCACGCAGATCGTCGATGAATTGCTGTTCTGCTTCACGCACACCACCGAGATCGACTGGATGCTGCCCGGCGTGCCGCCCACCGGCAAGTACGTCGAGATCCCGCTGGTGGCCATCGTGAAGTTCCGCGGCGACAAGCTCTACCACGAGCACATCTATTGGGACCAGGCCAGCGTGCTGGTGCAGGTGGGCCTGCTGGATCCGAAGGGCCTGCCCACGGCGGGCCGCGAAACCGCCGCCAAGCTGCTGGACGAGACGCTGCCGTCCAACACGCTGATGGCGCGCTGGAAAGACAGCGAGAACAAGTAGGAGGCCGGCATGTCTTATAGCGACGAACAACTGGCGTCCATGGTGCGCGGCGACAGCGTGCATCGCGGCGTCTATACCGATCCCGCCATCTTCGACCTCGAAATGCAGCGGATCTACGGGCGCGCCTGGATCTACGTGGGCCACGAGAGCCAGGTGCCCAGGACGGGCGACTATCACACCACCCGCGTGGGCGACCAGGACGTGCTGATGGTGCGCGCCGCCGACGGCCGCGTGCATGTGCTGTACAACCGCTGCCCGCACAAGGGCGCGAAGGTGGTGGCGGACGGCGAAGGCTGCGTCGGCAAGTTTTTCCGCTGCCCGTACCACGCCTGGACCTTCAAGCTGGACGGCAGCCATCTGGGCGTGCCCTTGAAGCAGGGCCTGGAAGGCACGTCCTACGATCCCGCCGATCCGTCGTTTTCCATGCGGCGCCTGCCGCGCGTGGAAAGCTACCGGGGCTTCGTGTTCGCCAGCCAGTCCAAGGACGGCCAGGCGCTCGAAGACTTCCTGGGCGGCGTGCGCTCGTCCATCGACAACCTCTGCGACCGTTCGCCGGTGGGCGAGGTGGAGGTGGCAGGCGGCGTCTTTCGCGTCATGCAGCGCTCTAACTGGAAGGTGTTCTACGAGAACCTGCACGACACCATGCACGCCCGCGTCACCCATGAATCGTCCTACGCCGCCGCGCGCGACGAGGCCAAGGAAATGGGCGAGATGCCGCTTGAGCTGCACATCATGGACGGCAACGGCGAGCCCTACGAGTTCTGGGAAAAGCTGGAGCTGCGCGCCTACGACAACGGCCACGGCTACATGGAAGGCATCTTCAATCCCGGCGCGGCCGAGCGCGACCCCGTGTCGCGCGCGCACTTCGAGGCCCTGACCGCCGCCTATGGCGCAGAGCGCGCCCGCGGCATCCTGGGCATGAACCGCCACAACACGGTCATCTATGGCAGCGGCTCGCCGCATACCGTGTTCCAGCAGTTCCGAGTGATCCGCCCCATCGCGGTCGACCGGACCCTGATCGAGATCCAGACGTTCCGCTGCAAGGGCGCGCCGGACGGCGTGTTCAAGCGCGCCATGTTGTACGCCAATGTCATCAACTCGCCGTCGTCCAACGTCATGCCGGACGACATCGAGCTCTACAACCGCTGCCAGGAAGGCAACGCCACGCGAGGCGGGGAGTGGGTCAGCATGCACCGCTACCACGGCAGCGACCGCAGCGATGCCGACGGCATGGTGTCCGTGAATGGCACCAGCGAATTGCCCATGCGCAACCAGTTCCGCGCCTGGAAAGCCTATATGGAGGCCGGGGCGGCCCCGATGGACGCCACGGCCAAGGGAGACGGCGCATGCTGCTAGACCTTGATTTCGACGTGGGCGCTACGGACCTGGCGCCGGCGGACGTGCCGGCCGACGCCTATCACCGCATCGCCCAGTTCCTGTACCGCGAGGCGCGGCTGCTGGACGAGCGGCGCTACGGCGACTGGCAGTCCCTGTGGACGCCGGACGGCATGTACTGGATGCCCCGGACGCCGGGCCAGCAAAGCCCCTACGATCACATCTCGCTGTTCTGGGAAGACCGCATGCTGCGCGACGTGCGCATCCGCCGCCTGGAGCACCCGCGCAACTGGTCGCAGCAGCCGCCCACGCGCAGCGTGCGGATGGTGGGAAGCGTCCAGGTCGAAGGCGTGGACGCGGGCGGCAACCTGGTGGTGCATTCGGCCTTCCAGATGACCGAATGGCGCAAGCGCCAGCCGCGCCAGCTGGCCGGCCGCTACACCCACAAGCTGGCGGCCGAGGGCGAGGGCTGGCGCATCCGCATGAAGCGGGTGGACCTCGTCAATTGCGACGATGCGCATGATGTCTTTGAGGTCTTCGTGTGAAAGACGCGGACGCCGCGGTGCTGGCGCTGCACTACCAGAACGATGTGCTGCATCCGGACGGCAAGATCCGCGTCGGGCTGGATGCCGACGGCGGGGCGCGCCAGCGCCTGCTGGACCATGCGGCGGCCTTGCTTGAAGGCGCGCGCGCCCACGGACTGCCCATCGTGCATGTGCGCATCGCGTTCCGCCCGGACTACGCCGACCTGCTGCCCAACTGCGCGATCTTCCGCAACGTGGCCACGATAGGCGCGGTGGCGGAAGGGCAGTGGGGCAGCGCGTTCTATGACGGGCTGCAGCCGCTGGCCGGCAGCGCGCGCGAGTTCGTCGTCAAGCACACCCGCATCAGCGCTTTCTACGGCACGCCGCTGGAAGAGACCTTGCGGGTGCTGGGCGCGCGGCGGCTGGTGGTGGCCGGGGTGGCCACGCATTCCGTGGTGGAGGGCACCGTGCGCCACGCCGCCGACATCGGCTTTGACGTGATGGTCGCGCAGGACGCCTGCGCCTCCGCCCAACTGGCGGTGCATGAGGCCTCGCTGGCCAGCATGCGGCTGGTTGCGCAAACCGGCTCGGTGGCGGAAGCTGTGCGCTGGGCCGCCGCGCCATACTGATCAAGGACTGTTCATGGATTTCACAGGCTTTCCCGGCCTGGCGGGCAAGACCGCCATCGTCACCGGCAGCACCCAGGGGCTGGGCGCGGACATCGCGCGCGGATTCGCGGCCGCCGGCGCCAACGTGGTGCTGGTCGGGCGCAATGCCGAGGCCGGCCGGGCGCTGGAACAGGCGCTGGGGGGCCGGGCGCTGTATTGCGAAACGGATATCGGCCAGGACAGCCAGATCCAGGGCTGCGTCGATGCCGCCCTGGCGCGATTTGGGCGGCTGGACATCCTGGTGAACAACGCCTGCCAGTACGCCGACCGCGGCCTGGCCTCGAGCCGCGAGGAATGGCACCGCACGCTGGATACGAACCTGGTGTCGGCCGCCATCTTCACGCAGCTGGCGGCGCCGTTCCTGCCGCGCGGCGGGGTGGTGGTGAACATGGGCAGCACCGGCGGCAAGTTCGGCGCGGCCGGACGGGCGCTGTACCCGGCCTCCAAGGCGGCGCTGCTGCAGATCACCAAGAATTTCGCGGTGGAGCTGGCGCCCGCGGGCGTGCGCGTGCTGGCGGTGTCGCCGGCCTGGACCTGGTCGCCTTCGGTCGAGCAGTTGTCGGGCGGCTCGCGCGAGGCCGCCGATGCCGTGGGCGCGCATTTCCATCCGCTGGGCCGGGTCGGCTCGGGCGAAGAAATCGCCGCCGCCGTGTGCTTTGCGTGCTCGGACGCCGCGTCGTGGATGACCGGCGTGGACATCCCGGTGGACGGCGGGTTTTCCATCCTGGGGCCGGACCGGGGCATTTCGCCGCGGACCTGGTTCAAGGAGCTGGCGCCCTGAGACGCGGGCTCAGCGGATGACGATTTCGCCTTCTTCCAGGCCGGCCTTGCCGCCCACCTGGTCTTCCAGGAACTCCTGCGTCTTGTTGCCGAGCTGAATCGTCGCGCCGCTGCAAAAGCGCCGGCTGGCGGCGATGGTGGCGTTGTGCTGGGGCAGGAGGTCTCGCACCAGCTGGGCTTCCTCTTCTTCGAGCGCCGCCAGATCCCCGATGAGCTTGGCGTGGGTGTTGCGCGCGCGCTCGACCACGTCGCCCGTGGCCCGCTGGGGATTGGCCTGCAGGAACATCAGCAGCTGTTCCAGCTTGGCCTTGTCTTCGTTCATCTTCAGGCGCTTGCGCGTCAGCGCCGTGCGCTTGATGTCCGCGTGCGGGTCCAGGCCCGCCTGCACGCGGGTCGGGATGCCCGAGGGCGAACCGATGGTGCCGGCGCGGATCGCCAGCAAGGCGCGGGTCTCGCCGCCCGTGATGGCGCTTTGCTGGGTATTGGGCGGGCCGACGTTCACGCTGCCGCCGGCGGCGATGCTGCTTTGCCGGATCTCGCGTTCGACATCGATGTCCTGGCCCGCGCTGATGACGGCGTTCTCGATGAACTTCGCGCGCAGCGCGCCGCCACAGACGATGTGGGCGGTGCGGGCGGTGGCCGTGGCGTCGTGCAGGGTCTCGGCCATGCCGATGATGCCGCCCTTGACCGTGATGTTGCCGCCGGCTTCCACCAGGGCCGCCTCGATGGTGCCGTTGACGACCACGTCGCCGGTCACGCGGACTTCCATGGTGGCGCTGATGTCGCCGCGCACCTGCAGCGATCCCTCGAACGTGATGTTGCCCGTGGACAGGTTGACGGCGTCCACCTCCACCATCGGGTTCACCTGCACGCCCTGGCTGATCAGCGTGGGCGTGCCTGCGATGGCCGCGCGCAGCAGCAGCGGATCTTCCGGGTCGACCGCGACGCCGGACAGCTCCTTGGAGAACGGAGTGTCGGGCAGTTCCTCCGGAAGAACGGGTTCGCCCAGCACGTTGGTTCCGTCCACGCCGGGCAGCGGCGGAATCCGGCGCATCAGCGGCGTGCCGGGCGACACCAGCAGCAGGCTGCCGAGATCGCGGTAGTCCACCTGGGCCAGTTCGTCGATGTCTTCGGCGCGGGGCTTCAGGCGGTCCAGCAGGCTTTCGAAGCGGGTCGGGGTGCCGCGCGTGGGCGGCGTGCCCTGGGCGATAAGAACGGTTTCGCGGCGCCCTTGTTCCACGGCCTCGGCCAGCGCCTGCGCCATCACGCCATGGACGATGCCTTGATCGACCAGCGCCTGGCGCACCGTGTCCAGCGCGACGGGCTTGCCGCCCTTGGGCGGCTCCAGCGTCAGCGTCGCGGCCATGCGGCTGGCGTCCAGCTCCACCTCGAAGGCGCCGTCCACGACCTTGCCGACAGGGCTCTGCACGGCGTCGGGAGCGGTCCGGCACAGGTCGATGAAGGCCAGGATGGCGTGGTTGTCGAGCGCCTCGGCCGTCCAGCCCTGGGCGACGGCCGCGGCCACCAGGGTGTCCCAATTGGGCAGGTCGGCATTGATGAAGGGAGGAGCTTCGGCGGCCTCGGAGCCGACCGCGACGGCGATGTCGGCGGCTTGGTCGTCGGAGGAGGCTTCGGGGCCGGGCGCGGGGCCGGCGGGGTCGAACGTGTCCTCTGTCGGCGCGGCACCGCTTGCGGGGGCAGCGACGGGCTCGGGCCGCGGAGGCGGGGTATATACGGCCGTCAGGACGTTGGTATTGGCATCCAGCACCAGCTGGAGCGTGTTTTCTGCGCCCATTTCACCCTCTCTCCTGCCTGGCACGAGGCGGCCAGGTTCAATCATTTAGTAATTGAACGAAATATTACGACATATTCTAAGCAAGCCATCAGAGTTATCGCCGAGTAGGGCCAAATATATCGGCCGCCCGCCGTAGTTCTGTCCCTGTTTATCAGAGGGACACGGGGCGGCCGGGCAGGACTAGGGCATAGGCAGGAAAGACAAACCGGTGCGCCCGCAGCAGCATAGGACCTCGCCAACGCGTCTCAGGACGCCGCCGGAGCCCCGTCCCATGTCCTCACCACCCCTACCCATTCCTTCGGCCTTGCGCGCCCTTCTGGCGCGCGCCGGCGGGATGGCGGCGGTGGCGGCCTTGATGGCGGGCGCTCTGGCGCTGGCGCCTTCCGCGCCGGCCCACGCCGCAGAAACCTACCGTTACAAAGACCCCTACGGCAACTGGCGGGCGATGAAGGTGCCCAACGGCTACGGCAAATACTACAAGCGGGCGCAGACGCGCAGCGCCTTGCGCGGGGGCGGTCCCGGCAAGCTCTGCCTGTCCTGTGCTCCCGAGGCCGGGGACGGCGCGCGGCTGGCCTCGCTGGGGCCGACGGCGCGCGCGCTGCGCTGGGGCGACGTGAAGCCCACGACCAAGCACGACAGCCTGATCGCCCGCGCCGCGCAGGACTCCGGCGTGGACCGCGCGCTGCTGACGGCGATCATCGCGATCGAATCGGGTTTCCGCAGCGATGCCCGCTCGCCCAAGGGCGCGCTGGGCCTGATGCAGCTGATGCCGGCCACGGCCGCGCCGCTGCTGTCGGTGGATGATGTCGAGCGCGCGCTGGTGGACCCGGCGACGAATGTGCAGGCCGGCTCGCGCCACCTGCGCCGGCTGATCGACCGGTATCCCGGCCGGCTGGACCTGGCGCTTGCCGCCTACAACGCGGGCGAGGGCGCGGTGCGCAAGTACGACGCGGTGCCGCCGTATGCGGAAACGCAGGCCTATGTGCGGGATGTGACGGCCTTGTACGAGCAGTACAAGGCGCCTTGAAGGGAGCGGGCCGGCTCCCCTTCTGCCGGTCAGAGGGCCGCGAAGACCTTCTCGGCGATGTCCAGCGTCGACTGGATCACGGCGTCGTCGTGCGTGGCCGAGACAAAGCCCGCCTCGAACGCGGACGGCGCGAAGTGCACGCCGTGGTCCAGCATGGCGTGGAAAAAGCGGTTGAACGCCGCCGTATCGCAGGCCGAGACCTCGGCGAACGAGGTCGGGACCGCGTCGCTGAAGTAGATGCCGAACATGCCGCCCACCGAATCGGCCGAGAAGGCCAGGCCGGCGGCGCGGGCGCGCTCCTGCAGGCCCTGGGCCAGCTTGGCGGTCTGGGCCGACAGCTTGTCGTAGAAGCCCGGCGCGGCGATCAGGCGCAGCGTGGCCAGGCCTGCGGCGACGGCCACCGGATTGCCCGACAGCGTGCCCGCCTGATAGACGCCGCCCAGCGGGGCGATGTGCTTCATGATCTCGGCGCTGCCGCCGAAGGCGCCCACCGGCATGCCGCCGCCGATCACCTTGGCCAGCGTGGTGATGTCCGGCTTGACGCCGGTCAGCCCCTGCACGCCTTGCGGCCCGACGCGAAAGCCCGTCATCACTTCGTCGAAAATCAGCAGCGCGCCGTGCTGCGTGCAGACCTCGCGCAGGCCTTCCAGGAAGCCCGCCGCCGGCTTGATCAGGTTCATGTTGCCGGCGACCGGCTCCACGATGATGCAGGCGATGTCGGCGCCATGCTGGGCGAAGGCCTCGCGCACGGCGTCCAGGTTGTTGTATTCGAGGGTCAGCGTGTGCGAGACGAATTCGGGGGGAACGCCTGCCGAGCTGGGGTTGCCGAAGGTCAGCAGGCCGGAGCCGGCCTTGACCAGCAGGCTGTCCGAATGGCCGTGGTAGCAGCCTTCGAATTTCACGATCTTGGCGCGGCCGGTGGCGCCGCGCGCCAGGCGGATGGCCGTCATGGTGGCTTCCGTGCCGGAGCTGACCAGGCGCACCTGTTCCAGCGAGGGCAGGCGCGAGATCAGCACTTCGGCCAGTTCGATCTCCGCTTCCGTGGGGGCGCCGAAGGACAGCCCGTTGACGGCGGCTTCCTGCACGGCGCGCACGACTTCAGGGTGCGAATGGCCGAGGATGGCCGGGCCCCAGGAGCCCACGTAGTCGATGTACTGCTTGTCTTCCGCGTCCCACACGTACGGGCCTTGCGCGCGCTTGATGAAGCGCGGCGTGCCGCCCACGGAGCGGAAGGCGCGCACGGGCGAGTTGACGCCGCCGGGGATGCTGCGGCAGGCGCGTTCGAAAAGCTGAGCGTTACGGGACATGGCGTTCAAGGCTTGCGGTGAGGGTTGGCTGAATAGGGCGCGGAGCAGGCCGCCGCGGCGGCCCGGATGCTGGGCGCTTCGAACAGTGCGGTGATGACGGCGATGGAGTCGGCTCCAGCCTGCGCCACCAGCAGGGCGTTGTCGGGCGTGATGCCGCCGATGGCGACCACGGCGGGCCGGGGCGCGTCGCGGTCTTCCACCAGGCGGCGGGCTTCGGTCAGGACGGACAGCGGGGCGCGCACGGTGTCCGGCTTGACGGTGGAGGCGAACATGGCGCCGAAGGCGATGTAGTCGGCGCCGGCGTCCAGCAGTTCCCGCGCGCGGTTCAGGTCGTCGTAGCTGGATCCGCCCAGGATCAGGTCGGGGCCGGCTTCCTTGCGGATGCGCGCCAGGCTGTCGTCGTCGCGGCCCACATGCGCGCCGTCGGCGCCCACGTCCAGCGCCAGGCGCCAGTCGTCGTTGATCAGGAAGACCACGCCCAGTTCGCGGCACAGCGGCGCCAGCGCGCGGGCCTGCTCGGCGCGCACCGAATCGGGCACGTTCTTGCGGCGCAGCTGCAGCGCGCGCATGCCGCCGTCGGCGGCGCGGCGCACCGCCAGCATCAGGCGGTCGGTGTCGTCCCATTCGGGGGTGACGCCATACAGGCCGGAGGGAAAGCGCAGCGGTTTCATTGCGGCAGGATCCGGTTGGGAATGCGCCGGCCCATGCCCGGCAGGAAGCTGGCGGCGACGGACGCGTCGGCGTGCGCCAGGCCCTGGCGCACCGCTTCCGGCATGTCCAGGCCGCGCGCCAGGAGGGCGGTGATGGCGGTGGCGGCCAGGCCGCCGGCGTCGCCGTTGCGGTCCGGGGGCGCTTGCCACGGCCAGGTATGCGTCTGGCCGCTGGGGCCCAGCAGTACATTGGCGAAATGGCCGGGGCGCTGGGGGCTGCCCAGCACCAGAACCCATTCGGCGCCCGCCGCCACCAGGGCGTGCATGGGCGACGCTGCGTCCCCGATATCGATGTCGCCGTCGGCGTGCCACTGCGCCAGGCGCAGGTGCTCGATGACCAGCAGGTCGGTCTGCGGCAGCACGAGCTCCAGCGTCGCGGCCAGCAGGTCGTCGGCCTCGTCCTCGTCGGCGGCGTCGGCCGGCAGCTGGGCGCGTTGGCCCAGGTGCAGCACCAGCGGCACCTGGCTGTAGTCGGCGGCGACCTGCGCCGCAACGCTGGCAGTTTCCGCGGTGTATAGTCCGCCCACCTTGATGGCCTGCACGGACATATCTTCGAGCAGGCAGCGTGCCTGGTCGTCCAGCAGGTCGGGCGAAACGGGATGGATTTCTTCGATGCCGGCAGTGTCCTGCACGGTCAGCGCGGTTACGGCCGCCAGGCCATGACAGCCCAGGCGGGCGCAGGTAACGGCGTCCGCGGGCAAGCCGTCGGAGCCCGAGGGATCGAGCGGGCCGAAGACCAAAACGAGAGGGGGAGTAACGGGGGCCACTTGACTGCGCTTAAGTTAGGGTGCCCGGACCCAATTGAGGTGAATCAGGGGAACCCCTATTGGGTTTCGGTAAGATTGTCCCCATTCTAATGGAAGCCCCCCACCTTTGCCCCGCCGCGGGGATGACGGCGGGGAATTGATGTAAGAGAGAACTATGCGTACTTGGATGTGTCTGATTTGTGGCTGGGTCTATGACGAAGAGGCCGGCCTGCCCGACGAAGGTATCGCTCCCGGCACCCGCTGGGAAGACGTGCCGCCGAACTGGGTCTGTCCCGAATGCGGCGCCCGCAAAGAGGACTTTGAGCTGATGGAAATCTGAACCTGTAGCCGACATATTCCGCCAGGGCTCGTAAGATGGGGCTATACCCCCATCCCTCGTAACCGTCGGACTGCCGCCAGGCAAGATGGGCCGCGTTCGCGCGGCCTCTCCCACGGTTCTCTCAGACTACCCAAGAAGGGGTTGCCATGACGGAAAAACACCACGAAGACGCCACGACGCAGGCGGCCAACTTCGCCAATCAGTTCCTGATCGCCATGCCGGGCATGGTCGAAGGAAGCCTGGCGGGTTCCGTCATCTATGTGTGCGAGCACACCGAGCGCGGCGCGCTGGGCCTGGTCATCAACCGCCCCACGGACCTGACGCTGGGCACGCTGTTCGAGCGCATCGACCTGACGCTGGAGATCGGGCCCGTCAAGGATACCTTTGTCTTCTTTGGCGGTCCGGTGCAGACCGACCGCGGTTTCGTATTGCATGCGCCCGCCGGCGACTACAGCTCCAGCATCAAGATGGGCGGCATGGCGCTGACCACCTCGCGCGACGTGCTGCAGGCCGTGGCCGACGGCAACGGGCCCGCCCGCATGCTGGTCACGCTGGGCTATGCGGGCTGGGGCGCCGGCCAGCTTGAAAGCGAAATGGGCCAGAACGCCTGGCTCAGCGTCGGCGCCGACGACCACATCATTTTCGACGTGCCGCCCGAAGACCGCTATCCCGCCGCGCTGAAGCTGCTGGGCATCGATCCCGTCATGTTGGCCGGCGACGCGGGCCATGCCTGAAGAAACACTGCTTGCCTTCGACTTCGGCGAGAAGAAGATCGGCATCGCCATCGGCAACACGCTGACGCGCCAGGCGCGTCCCCTGGAAATCATTTTCAGCGAGATCCGCGACGCGCGCTTTGGCCGCATCGCGGCGCTGCTGCAGGAATGGCAGCCCCACCGCGTGGTCGTGGGGCTGGCGCTGGACGCCGATGGCGGCGATCAGCCCGCCACCGCGCGTTGCAGGCGCTTCGCCAACCAGCTCCATGGCCGCTTCGGCGTCGCCGTCGAACTGGTGGACGAGCGCGGCTCCAGCATGGAGGCGCAGCGCCTGCTCGGCACGCATGCCGCGGATGACGCGATGGCGGCGGCTGTTATCCTGCAACGCTATCTGGATAACCTGCCTGCGTCCTGATGGCCGCGGCCCGTCCTGCCCATGCTCAATCCGCAACTTGACCGCCGCGGCGAACTCATTCATCTGCTGACCACGGAAGGGCTGCCCCGCCGCCATGTCGAGCGGCTGCTGGACGCGGCGCGCGCCGACGCGGCGGCCGGCGGCGCGCAGCCCGATGCGGCGCCGGCGCTGCCGGTCTTCCTGTCCCTGCCCGAAGCCGCCTCGGCGGACCGCGAAGCCTACGCCGCCGCGGCGGCCCGGCTGTCGATGCTGCCGGTGACGCTGAATGCGCCGGCCGTCGGCGCGCTGGCCGAAACCGCCGGCGCGCTGGCCCCGGGCGTGCTGGTGCTGCGCCACGAGGAAAGCGGCGCGGCCCATTGCGCGGCGGCCCACGCCGCGCCGGGCCTGCGCGTCATCAACGCGGGCGATGGCCGGCACGCGGACCCCTTGCCCGCCCTGGCGCTGGTCCAGGCCATCATCGAGATCAAGCACGACCTGACGAACCTGGCCGTGACGTTGGTGGGCGACATCAGCCATTCGCGCCTGGCGCGTTCCGTTATCCATCTCCTCACCACCCTGGGCGTGCCCGAGGTGCGCGTGGCGGCCCCGCGCACGCTGCTGCCCGAGGGCCTGCCGCAGCTGGGCGTGCGCGCCTGCGCCACCCTGCGGGAAGGCCTGCAGGATGCCGATGTCGTCATCGTGCTGCCCTTGCGCGTCGAACAGATCAGCGGCGCGCTGCTGCCTTCAGCGCGCGAATATGCCTACACGCACGGGCTGACGCCCGCCGCGCTTGCCGCCGCCAGGCCCGATGCCTTGCTGTTGCCCGCCGACCGGCTCGCGCCCGGCGTGGAGGTGGACGGCGACATCGCGGCCAGCGTTGCGCCCATCGAGGCGCGCCTGGCCGAACTTGAACAGCACTTGCGCCTGGCCGCCCTGCGCGTGCTGGCCGGAGACGCGCCATGAGGCTGCACATCGCCAACGGCCGGCTGATCGATCCCGCGCACGGGGTGGACGGGCGGCATGACCTTTACATCGCCCACGGCCACGTGGTCGCCGTGGGCGACGCGCCCGACGGCTTTCAGGCCGACCGCCGCCTGGACGCCGGCGGACTGGCGGTGCTGCCGGGCCTGATCGACCTGTCCGCGCGCGTGGCGCAGCCCGGCGCCGCCGGATTCGCGCCAGCCGAACTGCGCGCCGCGCTGGCCGGCGGCGTGACGCGCCTGGTGCTGCCGCCCCACGCGGACGCGCCCCTGGACGAACCGACCAAGGTGGAAGCGCTGATGCGCCATGCGCAGCCAGGACAGTGCGCGGTCCATCCGCTGGGCGCGATGACCGTGGCGCTGGCGGGCGAAACGCTGACGGAAATGGGGCTGCTGGCCCAGGCCGGCTGCATCGCCTATGCGCAGGGCGAATCCGGCATCGCCGACACGCGGGTGCTCTGGGGCGCCTTGCGGTACGCCGGCGGCCTGGGCCATGCGCTGTGGCTGCGCCCGCAAGACCCGTGGCTGGCGCGCGGCGCGTCGGCCGCCAGCGGCGCCTATGCGGAACGCCTGGGCCTGGAGGGATTGCCCGCGCAGGCGGAAACGGTGGCGCTGCACACGATCTTCGAATTGCAGCGCGCCACCGGCGCCCGCGTGCACCTGGCGCGCCTGTCCACCGCAGCGGGGCTGGAGCTGCTGCGCGCGGCCAGGCGCGAGGGCTTGCCCGTCACCGCCGACGTGTCCGCCAACAGCCTGCACCTGACCGACGTGGACATCGGCTTCTTCGACACGAATTTCCACCTGCGCCCGCCCTTGCGCGGCCAGCGCGACCGCGACGCCATCCAGGCGGCGCTGGCCGATGGCGTGGTCGACGCGCTGTGCTCAGACCACACGCCGGTCGACGGACGCGGCAAGGCCGCGCCATTCCCGGCATCGGCGCCCGGCGCCACCGGCCTGGAGCTGCTGCTGTCTTTGACCTTGAAGTGGGTGCGCGACAGCCGCCGCCCGCTGGCCGAGGCGCTGGCGCGGGTGACTTCCGGCCCCGCCGCCGTGCTGGGCAAGATCGCGCCTCACGCGACGCCCGCCGGGCACCTGGGCGTGGGCGCGCCAGCCGACCTGTGCCTGGTGGACCTGGATGCGGAATGGATAGTGACCCCCGCCGCGCTCCAGAGCCGCAGCGGCCACACCCCTTTCGCAGGTATGATGCTGCCCGGTCGTGTGCGCGCCACCGTGGTAGGTGGCCAGCCGGCCTGGGAGACTCCAGTTTGAAGCTGCTGCGCTTTGTCTTACGCCTGAGCCTTGTCCTGCCCTTGATCCTCTTCGGCCTGCTCTGCGTAGGTCTGGTGTATCCCCTGCTGCGTCCCACGGCGCGAGCCTGGCTGAACCGCAGCTGGTCGCGCTGCCTGATGGCGGCCTGTGGCCTGCGAGTCATCTTCAAGGGCCAGCCGCGCATGACGGGTCCGGTGCTGCTGGTGGCGAACCATGTCTCCTGGATCGACATCTTCGTGCTGAACTCTGCCCGGGCGACTTCCTTCGTCGCCAAGAGCGAGATCCGCAGCTGGCCCGTCATCGGCTGGCTGGTGGCCGGCGCCGGCACGCTCTTCATCGAACGCGGCCAGCGCCACGCGGTCCATGCGATGGGCGAGTCGATGCAAGCCCGCTTCAAGCAGGGCGATGCCGTCGGCCTGTTTCCCGAGGGCACGACGACCGAAGGCTTCGAGCTCCTCCCTTTCCACGCCAGCCTGTTCGAGCCGGCCCGCGCCGCCGCCATCGACATCCAACCCGTGGCCCTGCGTTTTCTTCAGCACGGCAAGCGCAGCGGCTATGCGGCGTTCGTGGGGGAGGAGTCGCTGGTGGCTAATCTTTGGCGGGTGCTGGGGGTGACGGGGTTGGCGGTGGAAGTGGTGTTCTTGCCTGCGTTGGAAACCCGGCATCCGGATGGAAGTCTGCCTACGCGGCTGGAGCTGTCTCACCAGGCTCGGGATGCGATTCTTAGTGTGCTTTGAGCTTTAAGGCGACGTCTTTTGGCTTCGTAGGTGCTAGCTGTCGGATCGTCGCAGGTAGCAGCGAGCCAGAAAATCCTCGCCTGTCGCTGCTCCGCCGGTGTCTGACACCCGTGTGAGACGATCTCCAGCTTGATCCGCCGTCTCATGGGTGTCAGACACCTGGTTCGTGGCCTGTCGCTGCTCTGCCGGTGTCTGACACCCGTGTGAGCCGATCTTCAGCTTGATCCGCCGTCTCATGGGTGTCAGACACCTGGTTCGCATCAGGCATTGGAGTTGAAATGGCGATTAGCAGCGAGCCAGAAAATTCTGGGCCTGTCACTGCTCCGCCGGTGTCTGACACCCGTGTGAGCCGATCTCCAGCTTGAGCCGCCGTTTCATGGGTGTCAGACACCTGCTCATAGGTGTCAGACACCTGGTTCGAGCCCCGTCACGTCAGGCGCCTTAAGAACCACCTCCAAGCCGCCAAAAAAACCCCTTACTTCCACCCCCCGGAAAACTCGCAGCAACTCTCAGCCAACTCCGCCACGCTCTCGCAAAAAGCCACATCCGCATCTCGGCGGAACATTGCGCTGTAGACCGATTGCGGCGGCGCGGTGCTCGTGCGGGCGATCACCAGCTGCTTGGCGCTAACCATGTCCGCGAAGTAATCGCGCGGCAGGCAGCTCACCCCGAAGCCCGCGGCGGTCAGGCCCGCCATGGCGATCAGGCTGTTGATGGTGAAGATATTGCTGGCCGGCGTGTGGGGACGCAGCCAGCCGTCGTAGATCATGTTCAGCCCCGACTCCCGGCTCTGCCGCAGCAACGGCAGCCGCGCGATGTCGGCGGGCGTGTAGATGCGGCTCGCGTCGATCAGGTCGGGGCTGCCCATCCATGCGAACTCCAGCCTCTGCAGCGCCACCACCTGCAGATTCGGTTCCGCGAACTCGCCGTGCAGGAACGCCATGTCCAGCTGCCCGGCCTGCAGGCGCTTGAGCAGGTCGGCGCCCAGGTCGATATGCGGTTCCAGCGTGATGCGCGGGTAATGCGCGCGCAACAGCCGGATCAGCGCGGGCAGCCAGGTCATCGCCGTGATCTCGGTGATGCCGAAACGGAACGTGCCGGTCAGCGTGTGCTGGCCCTTCAGGCGGACCAGCAACCGGTCGCGGTGGCCCAGCATCTCCTCGGCCAGCGCATAGACCTCATGGCCGCGCGCCGTCAGTTCGGCGCGGTGGCCCGAGCGGTCGAACAGCGCAATGTCGAAGTCGGCCTCCAGCTCCTGGATGCGCTTGGTGATCGCCGATTGCGTCGTGTGCAGCTTTTGCGCCGACGCCGAGAAAGTGCCCAGCCTGACCGTCCAGTACAGCGCTTCGATCTGTTTGAAAGTCAGCATGCGGGTCCCCCTTGCGAGCCGTTATTCATTCCAAAATTTCCATTAAGGGCTAACCCTTATATTCCTAAAAGGGATAAAGTTCGTGGAAATTTAATCCCTTTTTCGGAATCGGAAAAGCTCGCACCATTCGATCTGACTTACTTCCCGACCGTCCGGCGCCTGGGCCTGAAACCACCAGAACCCGGCGGCTCCCGACTCAGGATACGCAGACCTTCATGGCTACCATTTCCACCGGCGCCCGCATATTGCCGGCTTCTCCCGTCGCTCCCGCCTCCATCCTGGAGGCGCTGGCCGGCATCGTCACCCCGCATCTGAGCGACAACCTCGCGCGCCGCGAGGGCATCTCCGGCCTGCGCCGCTACAACGGCAGCGGCAAGCTGGCCGGCACCGCGCTGACGGTCAAGACCCGGCCCGGCGACAACCTGCTGATCTACAAGGCGATGATGCAGATCCAGCCCGGCCACGTGCTGGTGGTGGACGCGGGCGGCGACCTGTCCAACGCCGTGCTCGGCGAGATCATGAAGCGCTACCTGCAGGTCCATGGCTGCGCGGGCGTCGTCGTCGACGGCGCGATTCGCGACGTGGCGGCCTTCGAAGCCGACAGCTTCCCCTGCTACGCGCGCGGCCACATCCACCGCGGCCCCTACAAGGACGGCCCCGGCGAGGTCAACGTGCCGGTGTCCATCGGCGGGCAGGTCATCAACCCCGGCGATATCGTGGTGGGCGACGAAGACGGACTGGTCAGCTTTGCGCCATCCGACGCCGAAGCGCTAATCGCCGCGGCGCGCGCGCACGCCGACAAGGAGGCGCGCATCATGGCCGAGATCGCCGGCGGCGAGAAAAGCCAGAGCTGGATGCAGGCCGCGTTTGCCGCCAAGGGATTGGCATGAGCGGCGCCGAGCACGAATTCCTGGCCGAGCGGGCGCGCGTCATCAAGCCGTCGCCCAGCATGATGGCCAAGAGCCGCGTCGACCAGTTGCGCGCCCAGGGCCGCGACATCATCGACTTCACCGTGGGCGAACCCGACCTGCCCACGCCCGCGCACATCGTCCAGGCCGGCATCGACACGCTCAACAGCGGCGACATCCGCTACACCTCGTCCACCGGCGCGAAGCCCCTGCTGGAAGCGGTGCGCGCCAAGTTCCAGCGCGAAAACGGACTGGACTACGGGCTGGACGAACTTATCGTCGGCGTGGGCGCCAAGCAACTGATCTTCACCGCGCTGGCCGCCACCGTGCAGGCTGGCGACGAGGTCATCATTCCGGCCCCGTACTGGGTGTCCTATCCCGACATGGTGCTGGTCAACGACGGCACGCCGGTGGTGGTGGCCTGCCCGGAGTCCGACGGATTCAAGCTCACGCCGCAGGCGCTGGAACGCGCCATCACGCCCCGCACGAAGTGGGTGCTTCTGAACACGCCCAGCAACCCCACCGGCGCGATGTACGACGCCGCGGAGCTGCGCGCGCTCGCCGAGGTGCTGGCGCGCCATCCGCGGGTGTGGCTCATGACCGACGAGATCTACGAACACCTGGCCTACGGCGATGCTCGCCATGTGTCGCCCGCCGCCGCGGCGCCGGCGCTGGCCGGCCGCACGCTGACGATCAACGGCGTGTCCAAGGCCTACGCCATGACGGGCTGGCGCCTGGGGTACGCGGGCGGTCCGAAGGCGCTGATCAAGGCCATGGCCACGCTGATCTCGCAAAGCACCAGCTGCGTCAGCGCGATCAGCCAGTCGGCCGCGCGCACCGCGCTGACCGCCGACCAGCAATGCGTGCGCGATGCGGCTGCCGTCTTCCACGAGCGGCGCGACCGCATCGTGGCGCTGCTGAACGCGGTGCCCGGCATCCGCTGCCCGCTTCCGCTGGGCGCGTTCTACGTCTATCCGTCGGTCGAAGGCCTGCTGGGCAAGCGCACGCCGGCCGGGCGCAAGCTGGAAAGCGATCTGGATGTGGTGATGTTCCTGCTGGACGAGGCGGGCGTGGCCGGCCTGGACGGCGCGGCCTACGGCCTGTCGCCCTATCTGCGGCTCAGCTTCGCGACATCGATGAGCAATATCGAGGAAGGCTGCCGCCGCATCCGCGAGGCGTGCGCAAGCCTGGCATGAAAACGGGCGGCCCTCATCGGCCGCCTCGCGTCCGCCGCGTCGCGGCGTTCGTTCAGCATCACCGGCAGTACCCATACCTATATTTTTTCAGGGGAAATAGCATGAAGACACTGATCTCTTCCTTCGTCGCCGCCGCCGGCCTGGCCGCCGCGCTGGCGCCCGCCGCCCATGCCGACACGCTGCAGGACATCAAGGCGCGCGGCAAGTTCATCTGCGGCACCATGGGCACGGCCGAGCCGTTCAGCTTCCAGGACCCGAAGACCCGCGGCATCGTCGGCTATGAAGTCGATATGTGCCAGGCAGTGGCCGACAGCCTGGGCGTGCCGCTGGAGCTCAAGCTGATCGCCGTCGAGGCCCGCATTCCCGAGCTGATCGCCGGCCGCGTGGACGTGGTGGCCGCCAACCTGGGCTGGAGCCCGGAACGCGCCCAGCAGATCGACTACTCGCACCAGCATTTCGTGAGCCTGCAGAAAGTGCTGGCGCGCGATTCCGAGAAAGACCTGAAGGCGCCCGCCGACCTGGCCGGCAAGCGCGTCAGCGCGGTGCGCGGATCCTCGTCGGAACTGGGCGCGCGCAAGAACATCCCCAACGTCGAGCCCGTGACGTTCAAGGACCCCAGCGGCGCGTTCCTGGCCCTGCAGCAGGGCAAGGTCAGCGGCTTCGTGGGGTCGGAACTGATGCTGGTCAAGCTCCAGGGCCAAGCGGCCAAGAGCGCGGTCCCGGTCAAGATTCTTGAGCCCGCCCTGTTCGTCGAGCCGTGGGGCATGGGCGTGCGCAAGGGCGACGCCGGCATGCTGAACCAGGTGAACAAGGTGCTGGACGGCATGGAGGCTTCGGGTCAGGCCGCCAAGACCTTCGACAAGTGGTTCGGCTCCGGCACGCAGTTCAACATCAAGCGCGACTTCCGCATCGAAGCCATCAAGGGTTGATGCGCCGAGCGCGCCGGAGCCTGGTTCGATGCACTACGTCTTTGATTTCAATGCCATTTTCCAGGGCGAGTATCCGGCCTGGCTGCTCAGGGGGTTCATCACCACCCTGGCGCTGGCCGGGCTTGCCTGGATTCTGGCGTTCTTCGTGGGCAGCCTGCTGGCGGTGATCCGCCTGACCGGCTCGCCCGTGGCCAACGGGCTGATCGCGACCTATGTCGCGTTTCACCGCAACGTGCCCATGCTGGTGCACATTCTTTTCTGGTACTTCGGCGTGCCGGCGCTGTTGCCGCAGCCCGTCACCGACTGGCTCAACAGCCACGGCAGCGAGTTCATCCTGTCCTGCATCGCGATCGCGCTGGTGATGTCGGCCTACATCTGCGAAGACCTGCGCAGCGCCGTGCGCGGCATTGCCCCGGGGCAGGTCGAGGCGGCGCGCGCGCTGGGCCTGAGCTTTCTGAAGACCATGCGCAAGGTCGTGCTGCCGCAAGCCTTCCGCATCGCGATCCCGCCGCTGCTCAACCAGACGCTGCTGCTGCTCAAGAACACCAGCCTGGCGATGGCCATCGGCGTGACCGAGCTGACCGCCGCCGGCCGCGAGATCGAGAACAGCACGTTCCGCACGTTCGAGGCCTACGCCGTGGTGACGGCCATCTACCTGGCGCTGTCGTTTCTGATCATGGGCGGCGGGGCGATCCTGCAACGACGCTATCGTCCGCTGGGAGCGCGCTGACCATGTGGGACATACTCAAAGACAACTGGCTCCTGCTGCTGATCGGGCAGTATCCGCACGGCCCTGTCGGCGGCCTGGCGGCCACCCTGGGACTGGCCGCCGTCAGCCTGGCCCTGGCGCTGCCCTGCGGGGTGCTGCTGGCGCTGGGCCGGATCAGCCCCTACCGGATCTTCTACTGGCCGTCCTCGGCGGTGGTCTACCTGGTGCGCGGCCTGCCGCTGCTGATGTTCATTTTCTGGGCGTACTTCTTCGTGCCGCTGATCATCGGCCGTCCCGTGGCGGGCACGACCACGATGGTGGTGGCGCTGGTCTGCTACGAAAGCGCCTACCTGGCCGAGATCATCCGCGCCGGCATCCAGGCGCTGCCGCCGGGCCAGCAGGAAGCCAGCCGCGCGCTGGGGCTGTCGTACATGCAGACCATGCGGCAAGTGATCCTGCCGCAGGCGCTCTACAACATGCTGCCCAGCATGCTGAGCCAGTTCGTGTCCACGGTGAAGGAGACGTCGCTGGCCTATGTGATCAGCGTGCAGGAACTGACCTACGCGGCCAACCAGATCAACAGCGTGCTGCTGACCAAGCCGTTCGAAGTCTTCGGGCTGCTTGCGCTGACCTATTTCGTCCTGAACTTTGGCCTGAGTTCCCTGGTGCACCTGACCGAACGCCGCATCGGCAGGCGGCGCGCCGGACTCTCGCCTGCCCCTAAAGTGGTGCCGACATGATCCGATTTTCCGAAGTGCAGAAGTGGTACGGCGATTATCAGGCGCTGGCCGATGTGACCGAGCAGGTCAAGAAGGGCGAGGTGGTGGTGGTGTGCGGGCCGTCGGGCTCGGGCAAGTCCACGCTGATCCGGACCGTCAACCGGCTGGAGCCGATCCAGAAGGGCCTGATCGAGGTGGACGGCAAGGACATCTACGGCGGCCAGATCCACCTGGATACGCTGCGCAGCCACATCGGTTTCGTGTTCCAGCAGTTCAATCTGTTCCCGCATCTGTCGGTGATGGAGAACCTGATGCTGGCGCCGCTGCAGCTCAAGCGCGCCCGCCGCCCGGAAGCCCGGGACCGCGCGATGCAGCTGCTGGAAAGGGTGGGGCTGGCGCACAAGGGGGAGGCCTATCCGGCGCAGCTTTCCGGGGGCCAGCAGCAGCGTGTGGCTATCGCCCGGGCGCTGGCGATGAACCCCCCGGTCATGCTGTTCGACGAGCCGACGAGCGCGCTGGACCCGGAGATGGTGGGCGAGGTCCTGCAGGTGATGAAGGGCCTGGCGAAGGACGGGATGACGATGGTGTGCGTGACGCACGAGATGGGGTTTGCTCGGGAGGTGGCGGATCGGGTGTGGTTCATGGATGCGGGGCGGATTGTGGAGACCGGGACGCCGGAGGGGTTCTTTACTCGGCCTGGGACGGTGCGGGCGCAGAAGTTTCTGGCTGAGATTCGGCATTGATTCTTTTGGACGGTGCTGGTTCTTGGGAGGCCGCTGGTTCTTAAGACGCCTGTCGCGCCGGGGGGCCTGGGGTGCGCGGGGCTGCGATTGCGGTCCGGAGCCTTCGCTCCGGACTGCCCCTTCGTCATCTTCGTCAGCGCCCTTGGCGCTTCCTTCAGATTCCCTCGGGCTTATCGACGCCCCGCGGACCCCAGGCCCCCGGGCGCGACAGGCTCTGTTGGTTTCAGCTTCACTGGCGCGAGGGCGGGCGGGGTTCTTGAGGTTCTCGCCACGGGTGAGGTGTGGCGGTGGATCTTGCGGGGCTCGCCCCCCGGCCGGCCGCGCGGGCGGCCTAGGGGGCTTTGGCGGTGTTTTGCGGTTGATGATGCTGCTGCGCGACGTTAACGGCCAGATACCGTCTGACCAGGGTCTGATACCGATAAGGCGCCGAACCAGGTGTCAGACACCCATGAGACGGCGGCTCAAGCAGGAGATCGGCTCACACGGGTGTCAGACACCAGCAGATGCCGATAAAGCGCCGAACCAGGTGTCAGACACCCATGAGACCGCGGCCCAAGCTGGAGATCGTCTCATACGGGTGTCAGACACCGGCAGATACCGATGAAACGCCGAACCAGGTGTCTGACACCCATGAGACGGCGGCTCAAGCTGAAGATCGTCTCACACGGGTGTCAGACACCGGCCGAGCAGTGACAGGCCCAGAATTTTCGGCCCGCCACAAATCGCCATTTCAACTCCAGTGCCCGATGGGCGGCGCGCGCGTACAGGTCTGCAGGCGCAAGCGGCTCGTTGTCGCGCGCCGCCCATCACCGCCTCTCCCTCCTGATTGCGGCGCCATTAGCAAGCCAACCGACGCATTCGCGCAAGCGACCACCGCCTCAACGCCCCAACACCCATATGCCGAATGCTGCCGCCCGCGCGGCTGCATTTCGGCGGCCCCGCAGATTCCCTGCCCTGATCACAGCTCTAGCAGCGTAGCAAACCCAGACACCCGTAGCCCGGTGGCGCGGGCGGTGGGGCTGCGAGCAACCTCCATGCGCCCGAGGGAATCTGAAGGCAGTCGCCGAAGGCGACAACGAAGATGACGAGGGGGCAGTC
>NZ_JBHXNI010000019.1:101004-105419 GCF_042721735.1 Achromobacter sp. NPDC058515 | reverse complement strand
ATTGGCCATGACCGCCGCCACACGATCGCCCAGGACGATTTCCTGACGATAGCGCGCAACCACACCATTCATACGGCCAAGGATCGTACCGAAGAGGTCGGCAACCATCGACTCGACAAGACCGCGGCGAACCACCTGATCGATGTCGGCGGGCATGTGGAGCACACGGTACAGGGACATCATCAACTCACCGCCGGCCAGAGCATCGAGCGAAAAACCTTGCGCTACGACTTGCAGGCCAGCGACAAGGTGGTCCTCAAGGGACCCGGCGGCACAATCACCATTGACAGCGGCGGCATCACGCTGGAAGGCATCGCCATCAAGCTCAAAGGCCCCATGAGCCAGAGCGGCGGCGCCGGCAATCAGCTAAGCATCAAAGGCGTCGCCGAACAAGGTCGTGCGCTCAACACGCTGTGCGCCATGCGCAGCGACGGCACCTGTCCTCTTGAGCCGTGCCCCTGCGGCCGGTCGGGGACCGCCCGATGACGCTTCAGCGCACGACACCCGACGCGCTGTTGGCGCACGCCAAGCAGCAGCCACATCTCCTGTGGATCCTGGACGGCGGTCTGGAACCTGAGCTGGAGGCTATCGTGCGCAAGCTGGATCACCGCATCTGGCACGCCTGGGTCTACAGCCATACCGAGTACGCCGCCCAACATCGGGATGGCCCCTTGCTGGTGCAGGCCCGCAATGACTCGCCCCTGCTGCAGGCGTTCATGCAGGTATGGGCGACATTGCATTGGGGCGGATTGCTGGTATCCGGCCAACCCTTTGACGCGGTGCTGGAGCACCTGCGCAGCCTGCGCCATGCGCAGCCTGCGCCATGCGCAGCTGCCCGACGGCGAACAGTCTCTGATGCGGCTGCACGAGCCGCGCGCATTGCGCGGGATTGCTGAAGGGATGGATCCCGAGACGCTCGATACGCTGCTCGGCCCGATCGATCATTGGTACTGGTGCGAATGGAACGAAGGCCATGGCGACTGGTACGTCATGGATCAGGGCGCGCCCGGCCAGGGACAAGCCGCCGGCGCGCCGCTTATGTTGAGCTCCGCGCATCTGCATGGCCTTCACACTCAGCAGACGCAATACCGCGACAGGAAGTTCGCTCGCCGTTTGCTGGCGAGCGGCATCGAGGCGCTTGATGGAATCGACGAACCCACCATGTTGACCTACGTGCAAGAACACACCGCCGATGCCTGCTCGCGGGGTTTCAAGAGCGACGAGGACATGTATGGCTTCCTGGACGTGTACTTCCGCTACCACGAGCAACTCTTCGCGAAGCAAAGTCCACTGCCCGGCATCCTGGGCGACTTGCAATCCCCAGCCTGGCGTCGCCTGCAACGCGTGCATGTCTTGATGAAAGGAGCCGCGGCATGACCGTCATCGCCAAAACACCACGGGAGCTGAGCGCCTGCACGCCGAGCGGTTCCGCCCAATCACCGCACAATTGCAGCAAGGTCATTCCCTTCTTTCCGCTGCGCTACGCGGTCGCGCCCGCCGAGAAGGGAGGATTCGCATACCGCCATCCCAACCTGGAACGCGGATTTCCCGCACTGGACAGTACCGAGTACGTGTTGCGCCCCCTGCGCGACGACGATGGATTCCTGTACATCCATGACCCGGACAACCGGGAGCAGATCCTGTGCTTCGTCTATCGCAGTCCGGACGGCGACACCAACGGCGGCCAGCGCCGGCCCGCGCAGTTCCAGCGGCTTCAACTCGACAATGAATTCCGCCCTACGGCATTGGTCGGCGAGCTGCTGGCCTTTCCCTACATTCCAGCCTACGACCACGATCCAAAATCGGTCGCGATCTGGTTTGCCGATACCTTGCTCAGTCCGGCGAAGCTCGCGGCCTTTCAGGGCAACACGAACAATGTGCGCAGCACCCTGGGTACGGAGGTGAACCTCGTACCCTGGCTGGCCGCGTTCAAGGATGACCCTAGCCCGGCAGCCAGTCCGCCGGTCAAGCACACGCTGCGCGTGGAAGATGTCGCGGATCAGCAGCCTGTAGGACTCGACGGCAAGCCAGTCGTTTGGTCTGAGTACCCGAACAGTGGCCGTCTACCGACGCTAGCCGACCTGAGCATGGCTCAGGGGCCGGGCAGCGCCAGGCTGGCGGTTGTGCTGCACGATCCGGTGGGCCTGGCCAGCGAACTCAATCACCGCATCGATAGTGTGCTTAAACAATGGAACGCCTACAACGAGAACGCGGCCCGATTACGCTGGGTCAGCGACGTGATCGAGACCCTTGGCAACAATCTGGCCCGGGAGGTCGAACTCGAGGTATTCAATAACGACGTGGTGGGTAGTGCATTACCGCCGGGCGCGACAGGTGGAGCCGCCAACGGTGCCCGCGATCGCGCTTACAGGAAGGGGCTGGATGCCAAACGCGATCTGTTCAGAGACGCGGTGGACCAAAAGGCTCGGGGAGCCTTCCTCGAACAAGACGCTCCGACCGTAGCGCACTACCAGCAACAATTGGACGCTGCGGCGGCAGATCTCTTGCCGTGGGGACAGGCCTATGCCGGCCCGGGTGCGTTGCCAGTTGCGCTTCGTGAACTTTACGATTGGCGGGATGCCCGGGGGTTCGTGGCCGGCCGCGCCGCCGTCGTGCGCACCCTCCATGGCCTAATCTGCAGCGCCACGGGGACGCAGGAGCTCGCTCGTCAGTTGCCGCCGGGTGGACCACGCGAGGGCAGTCTGCTCGCTCTCGCCCTGCTTGGATTCCCCAAGATCAGCGCCTGGGCCGCGGCGCGTCAAGTGCTGGAGACCACGACGGACCAAATCGCCAGCAAGGCGTTGAAGGACCTGAACGCCATCGTCAAGGATATCAAGCCCGATGCGGCCTCGCGGCAACTCACCGCGCTGGCCATGCTGTCATTGATGAAAGGACAGACCTCCATGACGGCCCAGACCCTCTGGAGTAGCCGTTACGCCGCCTTGCTTGAAGTCGCCGAAGGCCGGCTTGCCAGCCCGGGGCAAATCGCCACCCGCGACGTTCCAGAGCGGTTGCGTGGCGAGGCCAAGCTCACCGGCAGCATCAACTTCCGACCGAGCGCCCTTGCCCAGGGCGCCAAGGATCAGATCACGGTGATACGACTGGTGTCCGCGCTTGAAGAAGCAGAGCAGGCCGAGGTGCGTGAACTGGTGCCCAGGCTCGCGTCCCGGCTGTCGTTGTGGCACGGGACCAAGCTAGGACTGGGCGGCTTGAGCGTGCTCGCCTCCGTGACCAATACCGCTGCGGCGCTCAACCAGTTCACGGCGGGCGACCAAAGCGCGCTGGTCAATAGCCTGAATGCCACGGGGAGCTTGCTGGGCGTGGGCGGTGCGGGGAAAGGCCTTGCGTCCGCGGTGTTGAACCGGCAGCGCGATATGGCGGCATTGAGCGGCAAGGCTGCCGAGGCGGAGGCGCTGAGGAAGTTGGCGGATCGGGCGGATCGTTGGGCGATTGGGTTGGTTGCACTAGCATCATTAACATTCGCGTTTAAAGATCTGATTGCACTAGATAAGCAGGGACAGCAAGAAAGGGCCGTCACGGCTATTGGCGTTGTACTTCAAGGCGTATCAGCTGGAGTCGGGTTTGCCCATCTCGGAGCAAAGATGTGGGTACAAGGAACCACGCAATTGGCAAGAACAATTGCAGCGCAGGCTCTCGGCGAGACAGTAGTACTCGGAACCCTCGGACGGGCGGCAATATGGTTTGCCGATGCGCCAGTGGCCTTGATCCTTACGGCGTTGCAACTCGCGTATGCCTGGAACCAGGCCCGCGCCGATAAGGCCAAAGTCGCCGATTGGATCAGGCAGGGATGCCTGGGCCTCGCGCCAACGATGAACGGTGCGGCGGAGCAAAAAGCGTACTACGAGCTGTTTCTGAAGCCCAAAATCGACACCAGCTATAAATTCGGGAACATTGTGCTAGATGGAATTTTTCCGAGTATTGGGCTCCCGCGAGCTCAACGCGATGTCGCGGTACTGTTACCAGGCTGGCAGCCGCAAATCAGCGCATACGCGCTGACGCAGCACGTGGCCTTCGGGTTGATGACCGAAAACGCCTTCAGCGACCCGGCGAAAGTCGAGGTCCGGGGTGGCAACGGCTACCTGCGGTTGGAAGCGCACAACCTGCTTGGCAATACGGTGGTGCGCTATTGGCCCAACGGCTTCACCCAGCCGGATCTGGTACTGGAGATGACCAATTGACAAGTAGTCAAATTCCACGTCTCACCTTCGAGCAGTTGTTAGCTAATGCTCGAAAACGCCCAGATTGGCAGCAACTTCCCGATATCCGCATAGCGATGTGGCCTGGACAGGTCAGTTTTTCGGACGACCTATCTGACGAGAATTTATTCAATGAGCGTTATTTGGAAAGTCGTGTTTTTGTCGGAAAGCTGGCCTTTGTTCTGTATCTTGTGTGCT
>NZ_JBHXNI010000019.1:0-100906 GCF_042721735.1 Achromobacter sp. NPDC058515 | reverse complement strand
CCTCTGGAGCCTTCGACATCGGCGACGAGTCGGCACTCGTCGATAACCTCACCCGCCTGGAATTCCTGCGCCGCTACATGGCCGAAGGTCTGTCCGCCGTGCAGCCCGATCCGCAACGCACGCTGTACAAGCCCAGCGGCTTCACCAAGGCGGTCACGCTGAAAGAAGACGGCCTGCTTACCTTCTTGTTCGCAAGGCTGGTGGTCATGCCCGGGTACTACCTGGCGGGCGGCCCCCTCATCGATCGATATCTGATCCACCGCGCGGCCAGCGCCCAGTGGCCTGCCGAAGTGGAACGTTTATGCGCGCCAGGCGCCGATCTGAGCGGCTATGACACCACGCCCGTGCAAGCCCGCAAGGATATCTATCACCGCTTCAATGGCCAGGGCTTTGACCTGGTCAACCTCAAGGGCGAGGTGGTGGGTTGATTGCTGCCCGGCGCCGACACCGAGAGCGGCCGCTGGCGTAACACCGCATGGTATTGCCGCTCTTCGAACTCCTACGCAAATTTCTTCTGCAAGAAAAATATCATCCACGTGAGGATACTTATGCAACCTATCGTTCTCGTCGGCCATCGCCATGATTGTCCCACCCACGGCATGGGAACCGTCGTCAGCGGCGCGCCGCAAGCCAATGTGGAGGGCCGCCCCATCGCACGCGTCGGCGACAAACTAAGCTGCGGCGCGGTGATCCAGTCGGGATCGTCGACCGCGACGGTCGACGGCAAGGCGGTCGCCCGGCGGGGCGACACGACCAGCCACGGCGGCGTGCTGATAGAAGGCGAGCCGGGCTGGTTGGTCGACTGATATGTCCTTGCACGCCGACGGGCAGCACGACATGCCCGCCTGGCGTTGCCTGCAACGGGCGCACGCCTTGATGAGAGGAACCCCAGCATGACGGTTATCGCCAAAACCCTTCGTGAACTCGACGCCGGCACGCCGAGCGACGCCGCCCAGTCCAGCCACAACTGTAAAGTCGACGCGCAAGACGCTGGTGGCGCCATCCTACCGTCGATCCTTGATCGGATACCGGATGCACGCGCTACCGTGGAGCGATCGGGCCTTGTCTGTCTCGATTCGGACTGGAAAGGGTGGGCGGTGCAGTATCGGTTCCAGTGTGCGCATGGCCATGTTTTTTTCAAGTATTTGCGCAGATCCGCGGTTGCCGGCACCTGCCCGGCGTGCGAGTCGAACCGCTTTAGTGGACGCTTGCATGCCCTCGTACGTGAGGCCGGCGTGACGTGTCTGGAGCCAGGTTGGCTTGGCTCGAATGTGAAGCACCGTTTCCGCTGTGCCGAGGGCCATGCCTGGGAGCGTCGGGGGAGGCACGTTCTTAGGTGTGCGGGGTGCCCCGAATGTTCGCGTGCGCAAGGTGCTTTGCGCCGTCGCCGCGTCGAGGGACTGGCAGCTCTGAAAGAGGTGGCCGCGCGTCGAGGCGGCCAATGCCTGGCCGATCGTTATGAAGGAGTGGAGCATGCTTACGCTTTCCAGTGCGCCGAAGGGCATGTATGGAAAGCTCGTGGCAGCAGGGTGCTAGCGCGTACCTGGTGCCCGGCATGCGCAGGCCGGCGCAGAGCAGAGCAGCGCCGTCATGTGGACGGCTTATCGCGTTTGTGCGCCGCCGCGGCGAGCCGGGGCGGCGAATGCTTGAGCGCGACTTACGAGGGGGCGGCGGCGTATTACCGATTTCGCTGTTGCGCTGGTCACGAGTGGGAAGCGTCGGGCCGAAAGGTGTTCGAAGGCTGCTGGTGCATGGCCTGCGTCTACGACGCCAAGCGCCTGAGCTTGGACGTGGCGCGGCAGGCCGCAGCCGAGCGCGGAGGTCAATGTCTATCGGCTCATTACGAAAGCGCAACCGCAAAAATGCACTGGTTGTGTCACCGTGGACATGCTTGGTGGATTTCGCTTTCTAGCGTTCGCGCGGGGCATTGGTGTCCGGAGTGCGCCAACATGGACAGAATTACCAATCGCAAGTCAAAAGCTCGGTGGCGTTACCGATCAGCATTGGAAGGCGGCTAGCTGATCGAGATGCTGCACAACGGTAAGCGCCGGCGCTTCGAGTGGTGGCTGTTCAATCGCCCGGCCACGCAATGCGAGCATTTGACCATGCACAGGTAATTGCGCTCAGGATCTGGCGGCGCGCCTCGGGGGCTAGGGCAGGGGCTATGGCCAGCGTGGCCATGCGCCTTTCATAAAGATCGAATTCCGGATTCCAGCAGTGGGCCTTTACGCCCCAGGAGTCCTCGGACCAGGCGATGACATCCTTGAACGCGATCCGATCCGTCAAGTCGGGGCCGTAAAGCACGCTGTCTGCCGTTATCAGGACAGAGTCTGGATCGGCGCGCGAGAACATGAAATGGAGAAAGCACACGACCGACAAGATGGTTAACAGCCACTTGGCCCATTGGATAGGGTCGGCGTGCAAGGCTCGCGCCGCGAACATGGCAAAGGGCACAGTGAGGGCATACAGACAGATCGACGCAATCGCAGCCTTGAAGATGCGCCTGGCGATTCTCTCAAGGAGCGCGTTTCCTATCTCGCCGTTGAAGTAAATGATCAAGTCGCCGTTCGCCTGGATCTCAAGTCTCGCGCTTTTCGTTCTGATGGTGGGCGCGATATTGACGTCCATTGGCGTCGCGGCTATTGCGGGGGCATGTACGTCAATTTTCATAATGATGAGCTGCTTGAAATCGGTGGCTGTCATTAATCCAGACTGAGCGCATGGCCGGCAGCGCGATTGTCAAGCGGCGCGCCGGCGTTGCGCTATTGCGCCGGTAGCCGGCGCGGGCTCCTGCGGACTGCTGTTTTCGAATGCGAGGACGGTGCGTGCGTCGAGGCTGCGTGCGCTCTCGTCGAGGCACTCGAGAAGCGCATCCAGAGCCGGCTCCCGGTCGCGGCCTGCCGCAAGGAAACAGCCTATTGGGCCGTAGTCGAGTTCCTCGCCGACATCAATCGTCTTGAGCATGCCGCTCCGGATGAACGGGTGGGCGATGCCTTTGACCATCAAGGCCAGTGCGCGGTTGTTTTGCAGCAGGCTGATGTTGGTGAGCAGGGACGTGGACTCCACTATCGTGGAGGGCGGGGGCATCCCGACGCGCGTGAACAAGCTCTCCGCGACGTGCCGAAATGACGAATCCCGCGGGGGAAGCAGCCACGGGAATTCGTGCATGTTTTTCCATGCGTCCGGGCCTGTTTCCTGCAAGGCGTGATTGGCGCCGGCCACGACGCAATACTCTTCTCGATAGAGCGGCGTTGCCGTGAGTTCTCCGGCGTCGGGATGCCATTTCCAGTCGTCCGGAATGCGCCCGATGACCATGTCGAGCTCGCCGACCTTCAACCCCGATAGCAGGTGGTTCATGTGGCCTTGCCGGACGGAGACAGTCAAGCCTGGCGCCCGTTCCATCAGCAGGTCCAGCGCGCCGGGGAGCGCGGACACGGATGCGGAATTCAAGGTGCCGATCAGGAGGCCGCCGGATGTCCCGAGATGATAGGCCTCGACATCGTCGTTCAGTTTGCACAGGGCGGCGAGGATGTAGTGCAGGCGGCGCGATACCAGTTCGCCCAGTTCGGTGACCGTTACGCCGCGATGACCGCGGATCAGCAGAGGAGCCTTGAAGTGATATTCAAGCTCTTGAACAATTTTCGTGACCGAGGGCTGAGTGAGGTTCAAGGCCGCGGCGGCTTTGATCAGCGAGCCGCTCGTCACGATCTGGTCGAACACGACCAGTTGATAGAACTTCACTTTGCGCGAGAGCGATACAACGGAGTGCTTCATGGTGGGAGACCCGGGACAAGTGCATGTGAGCGCAGGCAACGACGTGGACGCGCAACGCTCGACATAGGCAAGGCATGGCTGCCCCTATGTTTCGAACACCGCTGCCGGGCCTGTGCGGTCGGTGCGGCACACGGCGCCGCCGGCCGAACCAATGCGGAAAGAAATGCAGTGGTCAGGGAGAGTCTTTTTGTTTTCACGGGAAGGTCGGTCCGCCTGGATAACTTGATGGGCGCGAATGCCTGGGCAAGTCGCGGAGTTACGCTCGGTATGAACTTGAATACACACGTAAAGCGCCAAAGTTTGAGCGCATCGGTTTTACGAAGAAATAAGAAATTTCTTAAAAATTAGGAAGGTGCCTAGGGTCGTGCCGGCCGACGCCGCCGGCATTGCGGCCACGCGCGATGCCCGCCTCGAAATGGGCGGGCAGTATCCGGGGGACGAATTCATCTACCGGCGCCGTGCGCCGCGTGGCGCCGCCGGGAAAAATACAGAGGCCAGCAGGAACGGATAATCAGTCCCGCCCTTGCGGGCTGCCCGGCATTCCGGGCGTCAACCGCGCAGGGCCGCTTCGATCGCGGCGACGTCGATCTTTCGCATTTCCATCATGGCGTTGAACGCGCGCTTGGCCGCCGCTGGATCAGGGTCGGAGATCGCTTCTATCAGGATGCGCGGCGTGATCTGCCACGACAGTCCCCACTTGTCCCTGCACCAGCCGCATTCGCTTTCCTGGCCGCCGTTTCCAACAATCGCGTTCCACAGGCGGTCCGTCTCGGCCTGGTCGTCGGTCGCGACCTGGAACGAGAACGCCTCGCTGTGCTTGAAGGCGGGGCCCCCGTTCAGTCCGAGGCAGGGGATGCCCATCACCGTGAACTCGACCGTCAAGACGTCGCCTTCCTTGCCCGAGGGATAGTCGCCGGGCGCGTGATGGACGGCCTTTACCGCGCTGTCGGGGAACGTCTCGGCGTAGAACGTGGCGGCGTCCAATGCGTCGCTGTCGTACCAGAGGCATATCGTGTTTTTGCTGATCATCCTGATTCTCCTTGATTGACACGAATACGTGCATTCGGACCATACGGGAGGGAGAGAAGAACAACGTCGAAGCACGCTTCAAGGCAAGTTTCGCGCAAAACCGGTTTCGTCGCCAAGGCGCCTGCCGCCCCGCTGTTCCTGGACGGCTGGCCGGGGAGCGAAGGGCGGGTCGGCGGGGCCGTGCGAGATTTGTTCTCCGGCATCATCTGTTATGGACGGAATCTTCCGCCTCTGTGTCTTTCGTGCAGTGGACTCGGTCTGCACAATTTCTTCCTTGGCCGCCATGGGTAGGCGGCGCTGACGAGGATGTCCCATGCGCTATCGCTATCTCACCGCCGACGTGTTCACCGGCCATGCCTACCAGGGCAATCCGCTGGCTGTCGTGCTGGACGCCCAAGGGCTCAGCACTGCCCAGATGCAGCGGATCGCCCGCGAATTCAATTACTCCGAGACCAGTTTCGTGCTGCCTGCGAAGGATCCGGCGCATACGGCCTGGGTGCGCATCTTCACGCCGGATCGCGAGGTGCCGTTTGCGGGGCATCCCAATATCGGCACGGCCGTGGTGCTGGCGCGCCAGAAGATCGCCGCCGGGCTGCCGGCGCCGGATGCGTTCGTGTTCGAGGAGGCGGCGGGGCTGGTGCGCATCGCGCTGACTTATGGCGCCCAAGGCGTGGAAGGGGCGGAGCTGCTTGCGCCGCAGCCGCTGTCGCGGGGCAGCGAAGCGCCAGAGGCGGCGGTGGCGCGGGCGCTGCAGCTGGAGCCGGCGGACATCGATGTATCCGAGCATGCGCCCCAGGTGGTGTCGGTCGGACTGGCGTTTCTGGTGGTGCAGCTTGCCAGCCGCGATGCCTTGCGCCGGGCGGCGCCGGATGTGGGCGGCTATGCGGCGTTGCTGCCGCTGGACGGCGCGAAGTCCATCTACGTGTACACCACCGATACAGCCGCCGATGCCGTGGATGCGCCGACCGGTATTCAGGCGCGCATGCTGACCGGACGCATGACCGAGGACCCCGCCACCGGCAGCGCGACGGCGGCCGTCACGGCGCTGCGCGCGGCCTTGCGGAACGAGGGCGTGCTGCGGTTGCGCGTGGGCCAGGGCGTGGACATGGGGCGCGCAAGCCTGTTGCTGGCGCATGCCGAGCCCAGGCCTGATGGCGTGTGGGCAGGCGTGGCCGGCCAGGCCGTGGTGGTGATGGAAGGCACCTTGCCCGCGCCCGCCGAACCGTGACGCAGCCTGTCTTGCCTGGGGCGCGAGGCCTCATGTATGCTCTCTTTCATGAACGCATTGCATTGCGCCCCGGTGTTCCGGGCAGACAATCGACGAATCACTCGACGTCTACGTTGAGTGGCTAGTCACGTTCGGGCGCTGAGTGTTCAGCGCTTCTCCCTGAAGGCCACGATACCCCTCGTGGCCTTTTTGTTTGCAGTTCCTTTCCGCGTCCGGGGCGTATCGCAGGCCTTCATTTCTTTCATCGAAGGAATGAAGCATGACCCATCAAGACCTTGCCATCCGGCCTTACCACCCGTCCGACGAAGCGGCCGTTATTGCGCTGTGGCGCGACTGCGGCCTGACCCGGCGCTGGAATGATCCTAAGAAGGACATCGTGCGCAAGCTGACCGTGCAGCCCGACCTGTTTCTGGTGGGGGAGGTGGACGGCGTCATCGTCGGCACGCTCATGGGCGGCTACGACGGCCATCGCGGCTGGATCAACTATCTGGCGGTGTCGCCGGAGCACCAGCGGCGCAGCTACGCCACGGCCCTCATGCGCGCCGTGGAGCGCAAGCTGCTGGAATTGGGCTGCCCTAAGATCAACCTGCTGATCCGGTCGGGCAATGTCGCCGTGACGGGCTTCTACGAAAGCCTGGGTTTCGGACAGGACGAGGTGATCAGCCTGGGCAAGCGCCTGATTCCAGACTGTTGAACGGGTCGGCGGCGCATCGGCTGGGAGATGGTCCGATACCGCCGTCTTGAGAATCTGTTGGTCCGATATGCCGTTGAAATTGCGGTCAGTCCGTAAGGGGCCGCCGCAAACTTCCTGTGCCTGTCTTGCCGCCGCCGTGTCCTGGCGCGCTGCATTGCCGCGGGCGATATCCGCCGCGGCAAATGCCGCGGCGGCACAACAGGAGGATGACGATGCGATATGGGAACCTATGGCTGCGCGTGGCGGCCGCGGCATTGCTCGCGCTTTGCGCGCTGCCCGCGCGGGCAGAGCCGGTCGTGCTGAAGATGGCGCACTTCCTGGGGCCGCAGAGCTTTTTCCAGGTGGACCTGGTTGAGCCTTGGGCGCGCGAACTGGAAAGAAGGACCGGCGGGCGGGTGCGGGTGGAAGTGCTGAACGGCAGTTCACCGCTCGGCAATGTGCGCAAGCAGGCCAGCCAGGTCAAGGAGGGCGTGGTCGATATCGCGCTGGGCCTGCGCGGCGCCGAAGGAGACCGCTTCCTGCGCAGTTCGATCATCGAGCTGCCGTTCGTGGTGGCGGATGCCGGCAGCGGATCCAGGGCGCTGTGGGGACTGTTCCGGGACGGCGTCATCGCCGACGAATACCGGGACTTCAAGGTGCTTGCGCTGTTCGTGCATAACCCGGGACTGATCCACACCAAGGCTGCGCCGGTCAGGGAGCTGCCGGACCTGAAGGGTTTGCGCCTGCGCGTGCCGAACGCCACGGTGGCCAGGGCGCTGGAACACGTGGGCGCGGTGCCCAGGCTGTTGCAGCCGGACGAGATCGTTGCCGCGCTGCGCGGGAATCAGCTCGACGGCATCGTGACCAACTGGGGCACGCCCATTGCCGGCTTCAACGACGAAACGGCCTGGCACACCGCCGTGCCGTTCTACGCGTCGGCGTTCTTCATCGTCATGAACCAGGCGCGGTACAACGGCCTGCCCGCGGATATCCGCCAAGCCATCGACAGTCTCTCCGGCGACGCGCTGGTCGAACGGTTCGGCCCGCTGTGGGACCAGTGGGACAAGCCCTTGCACGACGGGGCGATCGCGCTGGGCAGGACGATCCTGCGGCCGGACGCGGACGCGCTGCTGCGCTGGAAGACAGGTTTGCAGCCGATGTCGGATGCCTATGTGAAGATGCTTGAGTCCAAGGGGTTCCACGATGCCCGCCGCGTGCATGAGCGCCTGCTGACGCAATCGGCCGGGCGTTGACGCCGGCCTTTTGCGCTGCCCTTGCTCCCGCGCGGCGCGCGCGGGAATCGTCGTATCGCCTCGGTCAGATCGCTTGCGTCAGATACACGGCTTCGCGGCCGACGATAGGCATGCGGGTGGGCATGAAGATCGTGCAGTGGTCGCACGGCGAGCGGATTTCCTCGCCGCCGTTCAGGGCGATCAGTTCGCCCTTGTCGAAGGTTTCAAAGCCGATGACCGGGCGCGTGAAGCTGAAGTCCTCGGACTTCACCATGTGGACTTCCAGCAGGCGATAGCGCTGCGGAACAGGCGGCGGCGTGGCGCCCGCCGGCATGTCGATCAAGCCCAGGTGCGCCAGGAAGCGCAGCGAGACGTCGGTGGCCAACTGGGCGGCGGACTGGGCGAAATGCTGGCCGCATTCCACCACCAGGGCGCCGCCGCTGTCCGACATGGGATCGCCATGGTGGCCGTAGCCCATGACGCCCGTGCCGGGGAACTTGTCCTGCGGCATGACCAGATGCACTTGCGGCGCGCCCACGGCGGCTGCCAGCGCGGTGTTGCGGTCCATCTCGTTGTAGACCCAGAAGGGCTGCACCGGCGCGCGGGTGGAGTGGATGTCCAGCACGAAGTCGGCGGCGTCCAGCACCGGGCGCAATTCGCGGGCGCGGCGCAGTTCGGGGCTGTCTTCGGGGCCGTCCAGCATGGCGGCCGACCAGATGCGGTTCAGGTTGTGGACGAGCTGGCGGTTGTCGTAGGGCTTGTCGATGTCGAAGGCCTCGTAGGCCTCGACGTGGGCGAAGCTGACGGTCAGCGTGCCGATCTTGGGGCGCACGCCCGTGTCCAGCAGATGGGTCGCGGCCACCATGCCGCAGATTTCATTGCCGTGCGTGATGGCGTTGATCAGCGCGTGCGGGCCGGGACGGCCGGATTCGAAGCGGTGGACGTAGGGGATGCCGGTGTTGCCCTGGCGGTACGCGGAGAGGTCGCGGGGGAGGACTTCGAGCGGAGCGGTATCGGGTTCGAAAGCAGGATTTTGCATGAGGGTCAGGCCTATTCAGGACGTATGCCGGCGCGGTCGATCAGGTCTTTGTACAACGCCAGGCGCTCGGACATCATGGCGGTGAACTGTTGGGGCGTCTGGTCTTCGGGCGGCAGGGCGCCGGCCTTTTCCAGGGATTGGGACATGCCGTCCTGCGCGGCCACGGTGCGCACCGCCTTCAACAGCGTCTGGATGATGTCTGGCGGCGTGTCCGCCGGCGCGGCCAGGCCGATCCACGACATCGCGTTGAGCACCGGGTAGCCCAGTTCCGCGAAGGTGGGCACGTCCGGCAGCGCGTCCAGGCGGTGGGGCGCGGCAACGGCCAGCGCGCGCATCTTGCCGGCCTGGATGTGCGGAAGGAAAGGGGCCAGGTTGTCCAGCGCGAATTGGGCCTGGTTGGAGAGCAGGGCGTTGATCAGGGGCGCGCCGCCGCGGTAGGGCACGTGCATCGCCTGGAGTTGCAGGGTGTTCTTGAGCAGCTCCGCGTTGAGCTGGCCCATGCTGCCGATGCCGGCGGTGGCGAAGTGCAGCTCGTCGGGGCGCGCCTTCAGCAGCGCCACGAATTCCGCGAAAGTCTTGGCGGGCACGTCGATGTTGGTCACCAGCACGTTGGGCGTGCGCGACAGCTGCGAGATCGAGATGAAGTCCTTGATCGGGTCGTAGCCCAGGTCGGCGCGCATCAGCGGATTGGCCAGGTGCGAGCTTTGCGAAGACGCGACGAGCGTGTAGCCGTCGGGCTTGGCGCGCGCAACGCGCTGGCTGCCGATGGCCCCGCCCGCGCCGTCGCGGTTTTCGATGATGACGGTGGCGCCCAGGGCCTTGCCCAGCGACTCGGCGTAGATGCGGCCGATCAGGTCGACCGAGCCGCCGGCGGGGAAGGGGACGACCAGCGTGATGGGACGCGACGGATAGGGGTTGGCGCGTGCGGACAACGGCAGCAGGGCGGCGCCCAGGCCGGCGATGACGAGGCTGCGGCGGGCCAGCGACGGCGCCTCGGGATGGTGCTTCATGAAACTCTCTTGTGGTGACGGTCAGTTTGGTCTATTTTGCAATACGAATTGCAGGAAGAAATATAAGATGCAATGAACATTGTGAAATCTGGGGTTATCACTTAGACCGCTTGCCGAATCCGCTGCCACCATGAACCTGAACCAACGCATCGCCGGCTACGGCAAGAAACTCAGCAAGACCGAACGGCTGCTGGTCGAGGAAATGCAGGCGCGGTACCCGCAGGGGCTGCTGGAATCGGCCACCGCGCTTGCCAGGAAGGTCGGCACCAGCGCATCCACGGTGGTCCGGCTGCTGGCCAAGCTGGGCTATGAAAGCTATGCGCAGGCGCAGATGGAGGCGCGCGCGGAGGTGACGGCGCGCCTGGCCTCGCCAGGGGCGCGCGCGGATGCCGTGAGCGGCGACAGCCCGTCGGCCCGAGCCTGCCTGAACAATGCCTTGCTGCATGACCAGCACAATCTGCAGGAGACGTTCGCCTCGATCGACGTGGCGGCGTTCGAGGCGGCGGTGCGTTTGCTGACGCAACGCAAGGGCCGGGTGCATGTGCTGGGGTTGCGGCAAGCGGCGCCGCTGGCGAGCCACGTCGCGCTGTATCTCAATATGTGCCTGCCGTCGGTCAAGCCCATGGCGGTGTCCGGACCGCTGTTCCTGGAAGACCAGCTGCTCTGGATCGATGAAAGCGACGTGCTGCTGGCGTTCACGTTCAGGCGCTATTCAGTGGCGTCGGCCAACGCGGTGAAGTACTTCAGGCAGCGCGGCGGCAAGGTGGTGCTGATCACCGATTCCGCCTCGGCGCCCGCGGCCGCTTCGGCGCATCATGTGCTGATTGCGCGCAGCTCCAGCGCGTCGCCGTTCGACTCCTACACGGCCGCCTTCTCGGTGTGCAATGCGCTGCTGGCGGCGGTGGCGCAGCGCCGCAAGAAGGAGTTGGGCGCCGCATTGGAGCGCGGCGAAGGCTTGTGGGATGCGCAGTGGATCCGCCAGGCAGGCGATTAGCCCCACGCCAGCCGCCGCATCGAGCGCATGAGCCGCAGTCGCGCGGGCGGCTGAAAACATGCGAATTCGGGGCATTTTTCCCGCCGGCAAGATGCGCGCGCACTACCCCTTCTAGTACTGCCTAACCCTTTGAAAACAGTGCTTTTCAAGCCTGTTTTTTTTTGGCATATTGCGGCCGGACGAGCAGATTTCTGGAGCGCACCATGGGGGCGTGGCCGCAGCGGCATATCGATGGTTTTCAAGTGCAATGCGAGGTGGTCAGCCTGGATGCCGGGGTGTTGGCCATCGAGGTAACAGTCTGCCGGACTGGCAATGGCGATTTCCAGCAGCGCTGGTCCTTGCCGCGCTTCGTGACCTTCGAGGACGCCAAGATCGCGCGGCGTCATGCGGAGCTGGTGCTTTCGGGCATTGTGTCGGTGGATGCGTCCACGGGCGAGCCGCGCTACGGGATTCTCTAGCCGGCCGCCGCTGGGGCGGCTGGTTTTTTTGTTTCGTTTATCACAATCGTGTGTTTTGTTCGGAGGGGTTTGGCCGGTACAGTGATAGGGGATGACAACAAAAAAGGAGAGTTCCATGTTTGACACTTTTCCTCGCTTGCGCCGTACGGGCATGGCTGCCGTCACGATCGGCGCCGCAGGCCTGCTGTTCGCAGGCTGCACCACCACCACCCCTCCCAAGTCTTCCACCTCGACTTCCGAGCAGCGCCAGTCGCTGAACAGCGCGGCCAACGCGACGCTCAGCAGGCTCTACGAAGCCTCTCCCCAATCCAAGGACCTGGTGGCGCGCGCCAAGGGCGTGCTGGTCTTCCCGGACGTGCTCAGCGGCAGCTTCATTGTCGGGGCCGAGCATGGCAAGGGCGTGCTGCGCGTAGGCGGCGCGAACGCGGGCTACTACAGCACGACCGCGGGTTCGATCGGCTTCCAGGCCGGCGCGCAGTCCAAGGCGATGATCCTGCTGTTCATGACGGATGAATCGCTGAACAAGTTCCGCAACAGCAGCGGCTGGACCGTGGGCGCCGATGCCACGGTGGCCGTCGTCAATGTCGGCGCGACCGGACGCATCGACACCAACACCGCGCAGCAGCCGGTGGTGGGCTTCGTCATGAACAACGGCGGCCTGATGGCGGGCGTGTCGCTGGCGGGCACGAAGATCTCGAAGCTCGACCCCTGAACCGGCAGCGCCCACGCAAAACGCCGCGGAAATGTTCCGCGGCGTTTTGTTTTGGTGCGGGGAAAGAAGGGGGATGCCCCGCGCGGTTGCGTCGGCCGGCTAGCCGATCAGGGGAGCGCTGTTGTTGCGGACGGCTGTCTCGCGTTCTATCTCGGCTTCTTCGATTTTCGGATCCAGGCCGCGCCAGCGCACGATACTGCCGCGCTCTTGCTCGGGCTCCCAGCCCAGCATGCCATAGCGCGTGATTTCAGTTTCGCCTGTGTCGAACTCCACTTCAAAGTAGCCCTGACGATCGGGTAGCGTATTGCCGGGGAACCATTCGGTTTCGGGCATGGTTTGCTCCTTGCTAAGCGATGGGAGGGAAGCCTGCGCCGGCGGTTGGCAGGCGCCAGGCGCTTTCATTGTGGGCTTGCGGGGGCGATCCCGCAAGTGCCGGGACGGACTTGAAGACGGACGCTAGGCGAGCGGGACGGCGGTGGTGTAGAGCACCTGCTTGAGCGCGAAGCTGGAGCGTATGCTGGCCACGCCCGGAATGCGGGTGATGTGCTCGACGATCAGGCGCTCCAGCGCATCCACGTCGGGCACCAGGGCGCGGATCAGGTAGTCGGCGTCGCCGGACATCAGGTAGCACTCCATGATTTCCGGCAGCACGGCGATTTCGCGTTCAAAGACGTCCAGCGCGGCTTTGCGTTGCTTGTCGAGCGAAATCTGGATGAACACGTTCACTTTCAGGCCCAGCTTGCGCGCGTTCAGCAGCGTGACGCGGCGATCGATGAGGCCTTCGGTTTCCAGGCGGCGGACGCGGGCCAGGCAGGGCGATGCGGACAGGTTCACACGCGCGGCCAACTCCACATTCGTGAGGCGCGCGTCGCGCTGAAGTTCGTTCAGGATGCGGATGTCAGTGGCATCCAGGTTGATTTCCGGCATAAGTCACCTAGGGATTGTCTATTTGCAGTTCATCTGTGCTGAGTATGCCGGTTATTGGCATAAATTGAGGTGAAATGTGCTGGGGTTTACCCTATAGACTATTTCTTCCTTTGGCTGTTCGGCCAAAGCGCAGAATAATCAAGCGGTAGATCGAGCAGTAATGAGTCAGCAAAGCACGTTGCGCAAGTTCTTGCCTCTGGTGGGCGCGGTGGTCATCTGGGGCGGCAATTGGCCGGTGATGAAGCTGGGCCTGGCGCACATGAGTCCGCTATGGCTGGCCGCCAGCCGCTTCGGGTCGGCCGCGCTGATCAGCGTGCTGGTGCTGGGCCTGCTGGGCCGCCTGCGCCTGCCCACCCGCCAGGAATGGCCGCTGGTGGCGGGCGTGGCCCTGCTGCAGATGGGGGCGTTCACCGCGCTGGCCTTGTGGGCGCTGCAGTATGTGGCGCCGGGACGCGCATCCGTCATCGCCTACGCGACCTCCATCTGGGTGATCCCGCTGTCGTCGCTGATCCTGAAAGAGCGCTTGTCGATGGGCCAATGGCTGGCGACCGCATTGAGCTATGCGGGCATCGGCGTCATCGTGGCGCCCGCGTTCAGCCCCTGGCAGGCGCATACCGTGATCGGCCTGGCGATGCTGCTGGGCGCCTCGTTCGCCTGGGCCTGCAACATCATCCAACTGCGCGGCAATCGTCATGTGCGGCTGGGCGCGGACATGATCCCGTGGCAGACCGCCATCGCCACCGTGCCGCTGGCTGCCCTGGCGTGGATGCGCGATGGTGCCCCGGCGTTTCTGGCGGCGCCGGAGGCATGGCCCGTCATCCTCTACACCGGCCCGCTCGCCACGGCCTTGACGTTCATCGTTGTGCTGGGCATGACGCAGAAGATGCCGCCGGCGGCGACCTCCATTGCGATGCTGTGCGTGCCGGTGATCGGGCTGATCGTGTCGTCGCTGGTGTTCCATGAGCGCATCTCGGCCGACCTGGCGCTGGGCCTTGCCCTGATCGGCGTGAGCGTGGCCGCCTCGGCTCTGGCCGCGCGGTTCAAGCGCCCGCTGGTGCTGCGTCCGTTGTAGAAGGATCTAGAATGGCGTGCGCCGGGGAGGGCCCGGCATTTCATGCAGGCGCGCAGCTGATATGGATTCGCTATACGTGTTGGTCGTGGTGGGCGCCATGGCCGCGGGTTTTGTGCAGGGCTTGTCGGGCTTCGGTTTTGGCATGGTGGCCATGTCGTTCTGGGCCTGGACGGTGGACCCGAAGCTGGCGGCCGCGATGGCCGTGTTTGGCGCCTTGACCGGGCAGCTGCTGGCGGCGTTCACGGTGCGCCGGGGATACGCCGCGGCGCACCTGCTGCCGTTCGTCGCGGGAGGGCTGCTGGGCATTCCGCTGGGCGTGAAGTTGCTGCCCCATCTTGATCCCTTGATGTTCAAGGCATTCATCGGAGGCCTGCTGGCGGTGTGGTGTCCCGTCATGCTGTTTGCGGCGCGCATTCCGCGCATCACCGTGGGCGGCAAGACGGCCGATGGCGTGGTCGGGGCCATCGGCGGCGTCATGGGCGGCATCGGCGGCTTCACGGGGGTGATTCCCACGCTGTGGTGCACCCTGCGCGGCTTTGACCGCGACGTGCAGCGCGCGGTGATCCAGAATTTCAATCTGTCGATGCTGATGGTGACGATGGCCAGCTACGTGCTGACGGGCGTGGTCACGCGCGACATGCTGCCGCTGTTCGCGATGATCGTGCCCGCGATGCTGGTGCCCACGCTGTGGGGCGCGCGCGTCTATGTGGGAATCAGCGACGCGGCCTTTCGCCGCGTGGTGCTGAGCCTGCTGACCTTGTCGGGTTTCGCCCTGCTGGCCTCGTCGGTGCCCAGGCTGCTGGCCTAGCGAGCACAGGCGCCGGCCGGGCAGGGGCGGATGGCATGCTATCGTTGAGCATTCAAGTGAGAATCACGCATGGCATTGCATCGTTTCCAGAAAGGCGAACTGGGTCATTGGCTGCGCATCGTGGCCGACAATTGCGAACCCGGCGCCGCCCAGACCGAAGTGCCCGAGCATGTGGCAAAGGCGCTGGAAACGCTGCGTTGCGTTGAAGCCGGCGCCGACGGCCGCTGGCTCATCACCGACAAGGGCAGGCTTTCCCTGCGCATGGAAGAGCCGGGCGCCATACACGTGCGCTAGCCGGTTTCCGGGCGGATTCCGCCCGAGAGTGGCGCAAAGCTTCAGCTTTCACCCCGTTTTAGCCGCGCAGCGCGGGCTGGCGCGGCGAATTTGCGCATTGTTTGCGAATGATCTCGCAGTATTTCGCACGTTCGCGGCCATCCGGGCCGCCGTACGGGATTTCCTGAGACGGAATGTGCGATTTGGCATCTTTCCGACGTATCGCGGGGGGCGCGGCCCCAGTAAGATGAACTTGCGTGACGTTTACAGGTCTATTCATTTGCGCGGAGATTTCTCCTCCGCCAACGTCACGCGTGGTTCACGCGTTTAGGTAACCGACTGGGAGGTAGCACATGCAGCATCGTGACCAGGAAGTACTGATCGACGTTTCCACGGCGGCCATGGATACCGGCGGATATGGCGTATTGCTGACGGTAACGGCCGAGGGCGGCACCGAAGTGGATGCCGCGTTTTCCCACTTGGGCAACTGCGCTTCGTTGGACGAAGCACGTGATCGCGCGGAAGTCTTCGCGCAGAACTGGGTCGAGGAAAACATCTTCCGATAGGGCGCTTTGCCCTGGATGGAGCTGATCGGCAGGGCCGGTCTGTGCGTGCATGAGCATTACGCAAATACTCAGAAGTTGGCGACGTAGATTTCGGTTATCGTTGCTGCTCCAAAACATGGGGCCCTTACCGGGTATGCGTCGTTCCAAGATGACTGCCGCACAGACCAACTCTTCTCTCGCGGAGCATATCCGCGCGCTGCGCGAACACTTCGATTCCGTCGTCCTGCCCATGTGGATCGGGCGAGGTTTCAACGATGCGCTCGGTCTGCCTTTTGAATCGCTGGATTCGTCCACCGGCGCTCCGTTGCCGGCGGCGCGCTATCGCGCGATGGCCTGCGCGCGCCAGTTGTATGTGTATGCCCAGGCGCCCGGCGTGGCTGCCGGCCAGCATGCCGACCGCCTGTTCGAATCGTTGCGGCGCGTGTTCCGCGACGAGCGCGGCGGCTGGCGCTATAGCGTGGATGCCGAAGCGCGTCCGCTGGACGAAACCCAAGACCTTTATACCCACGCCTTCATCGTGTTGGCCTGCGCGGCCTATTTTCAGCGCAGCCGCAACGCCGATGCGCGCAAGCTGATGCTGGGCACGGCCCAGACCATCGAAGCGCGCTTCAAGTCCGCCGATTCGCTGTATCACGCGGCGCTCTCCCCGGACCTGAGCCAGCCCTTGCGGCCGCCTGCGCAGAATCCCATGATGCATTTGACCGAGGCGTATCTGGCCGCCGCCCAGGTCGCCGAGCCCGCGCTGTTCGCGCAGCATTTGCGCGGGCTTGCGCAGGGCATCAGCCAGTTCTTCGTGCATGCGCCCACGCAATGCATCTCGGAAGCGCTGCAGGGCTCGGCCGGCAACCGCCTGGAGCCGGGCCATCAGTTTGAATGGCTGTCGCTGGTGCACGGCGCGGCCCAGGTATTCGAAGGCCTGGATCTTGCCGAATCGCTGCCGCGCGCGGTGCAGTGGTCCCGCGACCATGGCGTGGATGCGGGCGGGGTGATCGCGTCCCTGGACGAGTCCGGCGCCGTCGTCGACGATACGCGCCGGATCTGGGCGCAGACGGAATACTTGCGGGTGCTGGCCGTGGTGGGCGATCTGCCCGCGCTGGAGGCCGGGCTGGCGGATTTCCGCGCCCGTTTCCTGCATGCAGGCGGCTGGCACGAGTGCCTGGACGCGCAAGGCGCGGTGGCAAGGGCGGACATGCCGTCGACGTCGCCGTACCACCTGGCGACCTGTCTGGCCGCGTTGCCAAACGTTGTTTAATGACCGCGTTAACAATTTTTGTCGGTTCATCAACATGAATTGATAGAAAAATATTGGTGAAATCCCTTACAATTTGCTAACACAGTTTGTGGGGAAGCATCAATGAGCGTTATGTGTTTGGCTTGCCAACGCATTAACCCGGGGCTTGCGGGCGTTGCGCCGCATTCGCACCTGGGGCATCAGGGATTTACCAATCCGACGCAGAAGGGCCGGCAGGAAAGCCGCGAAGACCACTTCCGCTGCTTGAATTGCGGCGCGAAATGGCTGCGCGAAACCGATAGGTGGGGCGTGGACCTGGGCTTCAAGCTTGCGCCTTGATCGTCCTCTGCCGCAGTAATGAGAACGGGCTCCTGATGGAGCCCGATTTCATTTGGTCTTAGATTGTGCGGCCCATCTCGAAACCAGATGATTCCCGGGGCCCTGGATTCAGGCGCTGCATTCAGGAGGCCGCTCCCGCCGCCACCACATCGGGATCCAGGCCTGCGGTTTCCAGCAGCCATTGCCGGAAACAGGCCAGCGCATAGTGGTCGCGGCGCTGCGCCGGCGCGCACAGGTGATAGCCGCGCGCGATGCGGATGGGCAGGTCCGGGAAGGGCGCGGCGACGCGGCCGGCCTGCAGCTCGTCGCGCACCAGGCAGCGCTGCAGCACGGCGATGCCCATGTCGGCCATGACGGCGCGCACCAGGATGGACACCTGGTCAAAGCCGTTGGACAGTGTGACCGTCTCACGCGGCACGCCCGCCGCGGTGAACCACTGCGCCCAGTTGTCCACGCCGTTGGAGTGATGCAGCAGCGGCTCTCCCAGGAGGCCGTGCGGCGTGTTCCACAGGCCCTGGGCCTGGCGCGCCGCCAGGCGGCCGGGGTGGCAGATCACGACCATTTCGCGCCCGATCACATAGTCGGCCTGCCAGCCTGGCCATTGCTCGGGCGTGCCCGACAGGATGCTGGCGTCCGGCGTGGCGCCGGAGAAATCCTCGCTGCGGCGGTAGGCGGCAAAACCAAGCTGGATGTCGGGATGGCGCTGGTGGAAGTCGGGCAGGCGCGGCACGAGCCAGGCGCTGGCCAGGGTAGGCACGGTGGACAGGGTGAGGCGTAGGCGGCGGTCGTCGGCGCGCAGTCCGGCGCTGAGCGTCTCGATGGCCTGAAGCGGCGCCTGCGCGCCGTCGTAGAGCTTGCGGCCGGTCTCGGTCAGGGTCAGGCTGTGGGCGTTGCGATGCATCAGCGGCTGGCCGAAGTGCGCTTCCAGCCGGGAGATGGCGCGGCTGATGGCGCCCTGGGTGACGCACAGCACCTGGGCGGCCTGGGTGAAGCTGCCCAAGCGCGCCGCCGTGACGAAGGCGTGCAGCTCGGACATGGAGGGCGAGTGCAGGCGCATTCAGCATGACCTTTGGTAATGAAGGAGTGCAATATAGTCGTTTGAAAGGGGACGGTAAAGTTTGGACACTGGCGGCCTTGTCGATACACACCAACCATCGGAGTAGCCTCATGTCCCGCCGCCTTCTGGGCCGGTCCGCGCGTCTCGCGCTTGCCGGCATGTTTGCCACGCTGTCCTTTGCCGGCGTCGCGCACGCCGCCGATTATCCCGCCCGTCCCATCAAGCTGGTCGTGCCTTTCGCCGCTGGCGGCTCGACCGACATCGTGGCGCGCCTGGTGGCCGAGTACGCCGGCCGCGACCTGAAGCAGACCATCGTGGTCGAGAACAAGGCCGGCGCGGGCGGTTCGATGGGCATGGAGCAAGTGGCCCGGGCAACGCCGGACGGCTACACGATCGGCATGGCCACGATGAGCACGCACGGCTCGAATCCGGCAGTGTTCCGCAAGATGAACTACGACCCCCTCAAGGATTTCGTGCCGGTGGCCAACGTGCTGGCCGTGCCCAGCATCTTCGCGATCAACCCGAATATTCCGGCCAAGAACATGGCCGAGTTCGTCGCGCTGGCCAAGGGCGCGCCGGACCGCTACAGCTTCGCCTCGCCGGGCGTGGGGTCGCTGGGCCACGTCAACATCGAGAACTTCATGATGCTGTCCGGCATCAAGCTGCTGCACGTGCCGTATCGCGGCGCGGGTCCGGCGCTGAACGACGTGATGGGCGGGCAGGTGGACGCGATCACCGACAATCTGTCGTCGACCTTGCCCCAGGTGCTGGGCGGCAAGCTGCGTCCGCTGGCCGTGCTGGGCGCCGAGCGCTCGCCCTTGCTTCCCGACGTGCCGACCTACATTGAACTGGGCTATCCCGACATGGGCTCGGGCGGCTGGTTCGGCCTGGTCGCGCCGGCCGGCACGCCGCCGGCGGTGGTGGACCGCCTGAACAAGGCTGTCCGCGCCGCGATGCAGGATCCGGAGTTCCGCAAGAAGGCCGAGGAGGTGGGTGGTACGCTGATGCCCACGACGCCGCAAGAGTTCCAGGTGCAGATCGAGCAGGCCCTGGCCCGTTACGCCAAGGTGGCCAAGGCCGCCAACATCCAGGCTGATTGACGATGACACCCGCCGACTTCCAAGCTGTTTCCGTGCATGAGCCGACAGGTCCGGCCTTGCCGCTGGTCTGCGATTCGCCGCATAGCGGCGAGCGCTATCCCGCGGACTTCGGGGCCGCCGCCACGCTGGCGCAATTGCGCCAGGGCGAGGACACGCATGTGGACGCGCTGTGGTCGGCGGCGCCGGCATTGGGCGCCACCTTGATCGCGGCGAACTTCCCGCGCGTCTATATCGATCCTAACCGCACCTTGCGGGACCTGGACCCGGAGCTGCTGGCCGAGCCTTGGCCCGAGCCGCTGGACCCCGGCGAAAAAACCCGGCTCGGCAAGGGACTGATCTGGCGCAGGATGGACAAGGCCACGCCGATCTACGAGCGCAAGCTGACGCTGGCGCAAGTGCGGCACCGGATCCAGGCGTACTACCAGCCCTACCATGCCGCGCTGTCGCATGCGATACGGCAGGTCGAGGAGCGGTTTGGCGCGGTCTGGCACCTGAACCTGCACTCTATGCCCAATGACGCCTACGAGCGGCTGGGGCGGCAAAGCGAGTATCCGCTGGCGGACTTTGTGCTGGGCGACCGCGACGGCACCACCTGCGAGCCGGAATTCATCGCCCTGATCGAAGCGGCCCTGCGCGCCAAGGGCTACACCGTGGCGCGCAATGACCCCTACAAGGGCGTGCAGCTGATCGCGCAGATCGGCCAGCCGGCGTTGAACCGGCACAGCCTGCAGGTGGAGATCCGCCGGCCGCTCTACATGGACGAGGCGACGCGCGAGCGCAATGCGGGGTTCGAGGCCCTACGCGCGGATCTGACGCAGGTGCTGGAGCAGGTGGCCGCGTATGTGCGGGTCCGCATGGATGCCGTTGCGTCGACAAAATAGAATCGCTTTTATATTTTCTTGAGACGACCCGGGCGTTGATGCGAATCAGCGCCCGGCTTGCCTCCAGCGCTTAAGTTTCCTCGCGCCGGGCCGTTGTCGATAGCATCGGGTCGCGCCCCTTTTGAGCGTGTCCATGGGGAACCGGAATGCTTGAGAAGATCATTAACGGATTTTCAGTGGTTGCGTATGCGACGCAGCCAGAAGGGCGCATTCCCGCGCGCGCCTTTCTTGAGACGAGGCGTCTGCCGCCCAAGGTGAAAGCGGAGGAGCCCGACGCCGGCGCGGCGCCGGTCGCGGAAGAGCCCGAGGGCCTGCAATTCGAGATCTTCGTCAGCCGCCGTTTCCGCAGCGCGATCGAGGCCATGTCTGCCGCGCGCAACGCTTTGGACCGCGTCAAGTCCGTGGACGAGGACGGCGTGCCGGACCATCTGCCGGAATAGCGCGCAGCCTGGCGGGCGCCCGCGCCCATATTGTTATCCCAACTTTGTATTTGTCGAACGCCTGAGCCCAGGTTGATGATGCCCCATGGCAATCGTCGCCATTCACGGTCTGCTCAAAAGGAAGGTTGATGAATACGAAAGTCCATTCCGGCGCCGTCGCGGCGCGGGGAGTCTCTCGCCGCGCGCTGTTGCGCGCGGCAAGCATCGCGGGCCTGGCCGCGCCCCTGGGCATGCTCGGATCGCGCGTGCTGGCGGCAAACGCCGCCCCGCGCGCGTTCAAGATCGCCTGGAGCCAGACCGCGGTCTGCCAGTCGCCGGTGTCGGTCGCGCTGGAGCGCGGCTTCTTCGACAAGTACAACCTCAAGGTCGAACGCATCAATTTCAGCGGGTCCACCGATCAGTTGCTGGAGGCGATCGCCACGGGCCACGCCGACGGCGGCATCGGCATGGCGCTGCGCTGGCTCAAGCCGCTGGAGCAGGGCTTTGACGTCAAACTCGCCGTGGGCACGCATGGCGGCTGCATGCGCCTCTTGACGGCCGAAGATTCGCCGATCAAGAGCGTGAACGACCTGAAGGGGCGCCGCGTGGCCGTGTCCGACCAGGCCAGCCCGGTGAAGAACTTCTTTGCGATCCGCGTGGCGCAGCTGGGCATCGATCCCGAATCGGTGGACTGGCGCCAGTACCCGCAGGACCTGTTCGGCGAGGTGCTGAGAAAGGGCGAAGTGGACGCGGTGGCGGGCGACGACCCGCTGATCTACACGCTGCGCGAGGACAACAAGCTGCGCGAGATCGCCACCAACATCGAAGGCGACTATGAGAACCGCACCTGCTGCGTGCTGGGCCTGCGCGGCGATCTGGTGCGCAAGGACCCGGAGTCCGCGGCGGCCATCACGCGCGCGGTGATCGATGCGCAGCGCTGGACGGCGTCCAATCCCGACGAGACCGCGCGCATCTTCGCGCCTTATGTTCCGGGCAAGGTGCCCGCCGAGCGCGTGGCGGCGATCCTGCGCAGCCATAGCCATGGCCATGCGTCCACGGGTTCGGCGCTGCGCGAGGAGATCGTGGGCTATGCCAAGGACCTGAAGACCATCAAGGTGCTCAGCGCCAACCTGGACATCGACAAGTACGCGCAAGTGGTGGTGCCCAATGTCCTCGGCTGATGCTTTGCCCGCCTCCGCCGCGCGCGCAAATGCGGCGGCCCCGCAAGGCTGGCGGCTGTGGAAGACCGGCGTGGCGGCCGCCGCGCTGTGGGCGGGCGTGGGCGCCGTGACACTGGCGTGGCCGAACGTGGAGGTGGGCTTCACGTCCTGGGGCTATACGCGGGAGTTCGGCGTGGCGGCGCTGGCGCTGGCCGTGCTGCTGTTGCTGGCGGCCGTGTCGGGCGCCGCGCATCTGCGTCCCGTGCGCGCCTTGCACCGCGCCGGGCCATGGCTGCTGGCGCTGGCCGTGGCGGTGGGCGCCTGGGAGATCGCGACGGCCAAGCTGGCGCTCCTGCCCAGTCCATTCTTTGCGCCGCCGCAGTCGCTGATCGAGGTGTACGTCTCGGACTATAAGCGCCTGGTGGACAGCTTGGTGAATTCGCTGTGGCTGCTGGCCAACGGCTTTCTGCTGGGCGCGGCGGCGGGGTTCCTGACGGGCGTTGCGATCGGCTGGTCGCGCGGCCTGGGCTACTGGGTGCATCCCGTGCTGCGCTTCCTGGGCCCGGTGCCGTCCACGGCGCTGCTGCCGATGGCGTTCTTCTTCTTTCCTTCCAGCTGGTCGGCCGCGGTGTTCCTCATCGCCTTGGCGACGTGGTTTCCGGTCACGGTCCTGACGTGGTCGGGCGTGGCCGGCGTGAACCGCGCGTACTACGACGTGGCGCGCACCATGGGCGCCAATGAATGGTTCCTGGTGCTGCGCGTGGCGATTCCGGCGGCCCTGCCGCAGGTCTTCGTGGGGCTGTTCATGGGCCTGGGCGCATCGTTCTCGGTGCTGGTGGCCGCGGAGATGATGGGCGTGAAGTCCGGGCTGGGCTGGTATCTGTCCTGGGCCCAGGGCTGGGCCTCCTACGCCAATATGTACGGGGCGCTGATCGTGATGGCGCTGGTGTTCTCGGGGCTGATCACCTTGCTCTTCCTGGGCCGCGACCGGCTCCTGGCCTGGCAGAAGGGAGTCGTGAAATGGTAGCGGCGGCATGGGCTGAACAGCCGGACGCGCGCGGGGCCGCGCTGGCCGTGCGCGGCGTGAATCATCATTTCGATCTGGACGGCGCGGCGCTGCCGGTGCTCGATGGCATCGACCTGGACGTCAAGCCGGGCGAGTTCGTGGCCTTGCTGGGCCCCAGCGGCTGCGGCAAGTCGACGCTGCTGCGGCTGGTGGCGGGGCTGGAGCCGCCGGCCGAAGGCGATCTGCTGGCCGACGGCGCGTCCATCGCCGGGCCGTCGCCGTCGCGCATCGTGGTGTTCCAGGACCCCACGCTGTACCCGTGGCGCACGGTGTGGAACAACGTGGCGCTGGGCCTGCAGGCGCGCGGGATCTTGAAGGCGCAACGCCATCGCGTGGACGACGCCTTGCAGCGCGTGGGGCTGACGGCGTTCGGCCAGGCGTATCCGCATCAGTTGTCGGGAGGCATGGCGCAACGCGCGGCGCTGGCGCGCGCGCTGGTCAACGATCCGCGCATCCTGATTCTGGATGAGCCGCTGGGCAAGCTGGACTCGCTGACGCGCATCGCCATGCAGGCCGAGCTCGTGGAGCTTTGGCAGCGCGCGGGATTCACGGCCTTGCTGGTGACGCACGACGTGGAGGAGGCCCTGTTCATGGCCTCGCGCATCGTGGTGCTGAGCGAGCGGCCCGCGCGGATCAAGGACGAGATCGTCAATGACCTGCCGTACCCGCGCCATCGCGGCGATCCGCGCCTGGCGGCGTTGCGGCACCGCGCGCTGGCCTTGCTGGGACTGGATGCGACGTGGTGAGCGCGTGGGGGCTGGCGCTTGCCGTCGCGGCGGCGGGCGCCGCCATGCTGGCGTGGTCGGGCAGGGCAGCGCGGTTGCGCGACGCGGGGGCGGGCGCGTTGCGCCTGCCCTGGCTGGCGGCGGGGACGCTTGCGGGGTCCGCCGTTCTGCTGGGCCTGGCCTGGCGTACGGTGCAGGGCGTGCCGGGCCTCTTCGGTTCGCGCCTGGGGCACCTGGCGCTGGCGGTGGCCGGCATTCTGCTGTTGGCCGGCCTGTCCGCCGCGTGGCTGCATACCCGGGCGGGCGATGTAGAGGCCGCCGCGCTGTCCGCGTGGCGGCGAGGCGCGGCCATGGCGATGGGCGCGCTGGCGCTGCTGGTGCTGATCCTGGCGATCGCGATATGGCGCCAGCCCGCCGATGCGCGGGCGCTGGCCAACTGGCCGTTCGCCTGGCGCTACGACCCGGATCTGCCCGTCAGCCCGCATACGTGGAACCGGCTGTGGCTGGCGCTGGCGCAGAGCGGCGCCGCGCTGGGCCTGCTGGTCTGGGCCTTGTTCGCCAGGCGCGGGCGTCTGGCGCTGCTGGCGGCCGCCGCGGCCCTGGCGTTCAGCGCGAGCTGGCCTCGTCCCCGGATGCTGCTGACCGAAGCGCACGGCACGTCGTACCAGCGGTCGCCGCTGGCGTTCTCGGACGTCAATGTGTTGCAGGGCGGACAACTTTACCGGCAGCATTGCGCGTCCTGCCATGGCGCGGCGGCCGATGGCCGCGGCCCGCGCGCGGCAAGCCTGCCCGCCTGGCCCAGCGTGCTGGGCGCGGCGCTGTTCGACAACCGCCTGGAGGGCGAGCTGTATTGGCGGGTAGCGCAGGGCGGGCAGGCCTCGGCCAAGCCCGCGATGCACGGATTCCTGGCTGTGCTGCGCCCGGACGAGATCTGGCTGGCGCTGGACTATCTGCGCTTGCGGGCCTACGGCGCAAGCGGCGGCGCGGGCATGCCGGCCATACCCGCGCCGGTCGTGGACGTGGTCTGCCGGGATGGTCGCGCAACCCGGCTGAGCGGATTGCGCGGCCTGCCGCTGCGGGTGATGGCGTATGCGCCAGGCGCGCCCGACGAAGCTGAGGATCCGCGTGTGCTGACCGTGGCGCTGACGCATGGAGAAGCCGCGGGTGTGAACGCCGACTGCGTCGCGGCGGGCAGCGACGCCTGGGAGGCCTATGCGTTGGCGGCCGGCGTGCCGTCCGCCGAGCTGGCGGGTGCGCAGTTCATGGTCGACCGCCGCGGTTGGCTGCGGGCCCGGCGCCTGCCGGGGGATGTCCAGGCCTGGACGAGTGCGGACAATGTCTGCGGTCCTGGTGGACGGATGGAAGATGCGACGGCAAGGGGGATGGGCGAGCTGTTGGCGGCGATGGATCGGACGCCGGTCAGCATGCCGGAATGACCTGATCCGAGGCGTCGACGGTTGGCGTTCACGCGAACGAGGACGGCGTCATGCGCGGTGGCCGGATGCCAGAAGCTGATCCTTGAAGACGAATCGGTGCAGCAGGAATGCCAACAGGTAGCAGGCGCCGAGGTCGATGGCGGTTTTCAGGACGAGGGGAATTTTCAAGTCCGCTGTCCACGTCAGCACAAAGGCCTGAAGGCAGTACACCGCAAGGGCATACTTGGCCATGAACGAGATGACGGCGCCCGGCGCTCGCCGGACTCTCAAGAGAATGCAAATGGCCAGGCATGAAAAGAGGGCGGGGGAGATTCTGGTGTACGCGGGCATGGCGTAGCCCTGGTTCCTGGCGAATACGGGGTCGACCAGCAGGGCCCACTCCGCGGCGGCGACAAGGACGAATGCGGCCGCAAGCAGAGAAATGGTCTTCAGGGTCGGTCCCTGGCCTTCGAGGTGCCGGACCAGCAGGATCGCCAGCGGAGGAATCGCAACATAGTTCAACGGATTCCAGAACGCGGAGGTCCAGGCGATGCCGTACTTTATCGTCGCCGCCTGCATCCCCGTGATGGCGGCGAACGACACGAGCGTCAAGGCAATCAGCCAGGATGAACGAAGACGGGCGGCGATGTGGGTCAGCACGACGGTCACCAGCAGAGCGGAGAAAAAGTAGTAAGACCCCATTGCGGTGACCGTCGCATAGACCGGCCGGGTCTGGAATGTCGCGGCAGCGGATATCAGGGCGGGGATTCCGCCGAGCACCACGAAGTACGCGATGCCCCAGAACACGTGCAGGGTCGTCACCCGCGCTGCGCGGCGCTTTAGCGCCGGCATGCCGGACTCCCGCGCTACGTACAGGTAGCAGGACAGGAAGATGAAGAACGGGACGGCCTGGAGCAGGATGTTGGCATTCAGGATATCCGCCGGCCCCGGGAGATGGGGAGAGGAAGCCGTTTGGCTGAACATGCTGCCCACGCCGAAGAAATGTTCATGCCACAGCAATACGAAGAGGGCGGCGAGCGCCCTTCCATAGTCCAGGCCGGCGATTCGATCCAAATGGTTTTGCATGTCGCGCGTGTGGGGGGATTCGGAGAGGGCGATCGTAACAAAGGACTCATGCGATAGCGCAACCGCCGATGGCCGAGTATGAAAAAAAGCGCCGCTCAAATATCGACAAGTTAGTTCCCCAACCCTCTCTTCGCACGCATCATTTCCATGCCGGATGCGCGGCGCGAGGATGGATCGTGAAGCGCTCCCCCTTTCCCTTTCCAGTCGAGGTCACGCAAGATGAGTACGTTGAACGAATACCTGGACCAGAAGCGCGAGGCCGTATTGCTGCGCAACGGGCGCGATCCGCAAACCGTGGAGCCCGTGAAGCTGCGCGCGCAGGTGAGCGCCGAAGGGCGCAGCGGCGTGCGCCGCATCCGGATCCGGGATCATCAGGTGGTGAGCGACAGCCCCGCCGACTTCGCCGGATATGACCTGGGGCCGAGTTCGCCCGAGTTGCTGCTGGGCTCGCTGGGCAGCTGCCTGACGCACATCTTCCTGATCAAGGCGGCCGAGCTTGAGTTGCCGCTGGAGTCGCTGGAGGTGACCATCGAAGGCGACCTGGATCCGCGCGGCGGCAAGCCGGGCTACGAGACGGTGCCGTTCTTTCCGCACAACATCCGCTATACCGCGCACATCGTGTCGCCTGCCGACGCGCGGGCCGTGCGCGCCGTGCACGAGGCGGTGGAGCAATGGTGCCCGATCCTGAACCTGCTCAAGCAGCCGCAGGCCCTGGAAGGCAGCGTCAAGCACACGCGCTCCGCGGCGCAATAGGGGGCACGGTCAGGTCAGGGTGCTGCGCATCAGGATCTCGGTCAGCGCGCGCGTGGGCTTATTGGGCGCGGGGGCCGAGATCACGATGAATTCCACCTGGGGCAGGGCGGGCAGCTGCGCCGCGCCTGCGGGCGCGGAGAGCCCCGCCGTGGACAGGTGCGAGGGCTGCACCGTGATGCCCAGGCCGGCGCGGGCGGCGGCCTGGCAGCCCGCGTAGCTGGTGCTGGTGCAGACGATCTGCCAGCTGCGGCCCGCGCGCGCCAGCGCATCCAGCGTCAGCGTGCGCGTCACGCTCGGTTCGCGCAGCAGGATGAGGGGCAGCGGCTCGTCCATGGCGATGCGCAGGCCTTCCTTGGCCCGCCACAGCAGCGCCTCCTTGTGCAGGGTCTGGCCGCGCCGGTCGCCGCGGCGGCGCTTGCCTATCATCACATCCAGCCCGTTGTCGTCCAGCAGCTTGTAGAGCTCGCTGGTGACGCCGATGGTCAGGTCCAGCTCCACTTCGGGATGGGCCAGCCGGAAGGCGGCCAGCACGTCGGGCAGCGGGCCCATCGCCAGGTCGTCCGACGTGCCCAGGCGGACGCGGCCTCGCAGGCGCGGCGCGTCGAACAGCCGTTCCGCCCGTTCGTGGGCATCCAGGATGATCCGCGCATGCACGAGCAGGCTGCGGCCATCGCTGGTGAGCGTGAGCGAATGCGTATCGCGCAGGAACAGGCGCCGGTTCACGGCCAGCTCCAGCTGCCGGATATGTTCGCTGACGGTGGGCTGGGTCAGGCCCAGCCGGCGGGCGGTCTCCGTGAAGCTGGGCGCGGCGGCGGCCGCGGCGAAGGTCTTGAGCCACAGGGGGTTGAGCATGGCGGACGGCCGGTCATAGGATATTCCGATGACAGTTAAAGTACTCAGTGGCCTTCCCGATGGCAAGGGGCGCGCCTATAGTTTCCGCAACTTTTCGGAAATCCTCCCGCCATGCGCCGCTTCCTGCCCGACCAATTCACCCTCATCCTGATCGCCACGGTGGTCTTCGCCAGTTTCTTTCCCGCGGTGGGCAAGGGCGCGTCGTTCATGATGGTGGCCAGCAACGTGGCCATTTCGCTGCTGTTCTTCCTGCACGGCGCGCGGCTGTCCACCGACGCCATCGTGGCGGGCGTGAAGGACGTCCGGCTGCACGGGCTGATCCTGGCGTGCACCTTCATCCTGTTTCCCGCGCTGGGCCTGGGCTTGCGGGCGCTGTTTCCGGGCCTGCTCGCGCCCTCGCTGTGGCTGGGGGTGCTGTTCGTCTGCACCCTGTCGTCCACCGTGCAGTCGTCGATTGCGTTCACCTCGATGGCGCGCGGCAACGTGCCTGGCGCCATTTGCGCCGCAACGGCCTCCAATCTGCTGGGCACCGTGCTGACGCCGCTGCTGGTGGCGGTGCTGCTGCACCGCCAGGGCGGCGGGCACGGGCTGGCCGACGCCGGCCGCATCCTGCTGCAGCTGCTGTTGCCGTTCGCGGTGGGCAGCCTGCTGCGGCCATGGATCGGCGCCTGGGCGCAGCGCAACAGCCGCACGCTGTCCAAGGTGGACCGCAGTTCCATCCTGCTGGCTGTCTACACGGCGTTCAGCGAGGCCGTCGCGCAGGGCATCTGGCACGCCTTCCCGGCGATCGACCTGGCCAGCATGGTGCTGGTGAATGCGTTGCTGCTGGGCACGGTGCTGCTGGCGACGACCTGGGGCAGCCGCAAGCTGGGGCTGTCCAAGGAGAACGAGATCACGCTGGTCTTCTGCGGATCGAAGAAGTCGCTGGCGTCGGGCATTCCGCTGGCCACCGTGCTGTTCGGCACGTCGCAGATGGGCGTGGTGGTGCTGCCGCTGATGATCTTTCACCAGATGCAGCTGATGGTCTGCGCGGTGCTGGCGCGACGCTATGCGGAGCGCGCGCAGCCCGCGGATGCGGTGGCGGCCAGGGCCTGAACCCGGCGGGCGCGGCGGGCTTCAGGCCGCGCCGTCCCGCGGACGGATCTTGCCGGCCGGCAGCCAGTACACGGCGCCGTCGCGCTCCTGCACGGCAAGCGCGGTCAGGCGGCCGTTCTTGCAGGGGCCCCCCACGCACAGGCCCGTGTCGGGCTGGTAGGTGGCGCCGTGGCGCGCGCACATGATCAGGTCGCCCGCGCGGGTAAAGAAGCTGCCTTCCCAGTCCAGTTCGACGCCCACGTGGGCGCAACGGTTCAGGTAGCCATGGACGCGGTCCTGATAGCGCACGAAGAAGGCCGTGGTCTGGCCCGCGCCGTCGGACACGGGCACTTTAACGCCCAGGCCGCCATTGACGAGATCGGCGGCGGCACAGACGCGCACTTCGGGGGCGGAGGAGGAGTCCTGCATGTCGGGCCTTGAAATCAAAAGGGGTGGATGTTCGGGCAGGGGAGCGGGCCTTGTCAATCCGCGGGCGCGGCCAGGGCGCTTTCCTGCTGGCGCGCCCACATGCCGGCATAGATGCCGCCCTGGGCCAGCAATTGCGGATGGCGGCCGCGCTCGACGATGCGGCCATCGGCCAGCACGATGATCTCGTCCGCGTCCGCCACGGTGGACAGGCGGTGGGCAATGATCAGCGTGCTGCGCCCCTGGCTGACTTCGCGCAGGTTGGCCTGGATTTCGCGCTCGGTATGGGTGTCCAGCGCGCTGGTGGCTTCGTCGAACAGGAAGATGGCCGGGTTCTTGAGGATGGTGCGGGCGATGGCCACGCGCTGCTTTTCGCCGCCCGACAGCTTCAGGCCGCGTTCGCCCACCATGGTCTGGTAGCCGTCGGGCATGGTCATGATCAGGTCGTGGATATGGGCGAGCCGCGCGGCGGCCTGGATTTCGCCGTCGGTGGCGCCCGGGCGGCCATAGCCGATGTTGTAGTGGATGGTGTCGTTGAACAGCACCGTGTCCTGCGGCACCACGCCGATCGCCGCGCGCACGCTGGCTTGCGTTACTTCGCGCACGTCCTGGCCGTCGATGGCGATGGACCCGCCGTCGGCGTCGTAGAAGCGGAACAGCAGGCGCGCGATCGTGGATTTGCCTGCGCCCGAGGTGCCCACCACGGCCAGGGTCTTGCCGGCCGGAATGGTGAAGCTCACGCCCTTCAGGATGGGCCGGCGCGCGTCATAGCCGAAATGCACGTCGCGGAATTCCACCTGGCCGCCCGCCACCCGCAGCGCCTGCGCGCCGGGGCGGTCGGCCACCTCGCGGTCCTGGCCCAGCAGTTCGAACATGCGTTCCATGTCGATCAGGGCCTGCTTGATTTCCCGGTAGATGAAGCCGAAGAAGCTGAGCGGCGTGTACAGCTGCAGCAGGTAGGTATTGACCAGCACGAAGTCGCCCAGCGTGTAGCGGCCCTCGGCGATGCCCGTGGCGGCCATCCACATCACCAGCGTCAGCCCCACGGAAATGATCGCGGCCTGGCCGACGTTGAGGATGGACAGGCTGACCTGGCTGCGCACGGCGGCGCGTTCGTAGCGGGTCAGCGAGGCGTCGTAGCGGCGCGCTTCGTGTTCCTCGTTGCCGAAGTACTTGACCGTCTCGTAGTTCAGCAGGCTTTCGATGGCCTTGGTGTTCGCCTCGGAATCGGTTTCGTTCATCTGGCGGCGGAACTTGGCGCGCCATTCCGTGACGATGAGCGTGTAGGCCATGTAGAGCGTGACGGTGGCGCCGGTGGCCAGCGCCAGCCAGCCGTCGAACATCTTCCACAGTACGATGCAGACCAGGCCGATCTCGAAGAAGGTCGGCAGGATGTTGAAGAGCAGGAACGACAGCAGCGTCTGGATGCCCTTGGTGCCGCGTTCGATGGCGCGGTTCAGGCCGCCGGTCTGCCGCGTCAGGTGAAAGCGCAGCGCCAGGGCGTGCAGATGGCGGAAGATCTGCAGGCCGACCGCGCGGATGGCGTGCTGGCCGACGCGGGCGAAGATGGCGTCGCGCAGTTCCGAGAACAGCAGCGACAGCACGCGGGCGGTGCCGTAAGCCAGGATCAGCCCCAGCGGCACGGTGACGGCGCCGGGGGCGCCCTTGCCCAGTTCGTCGATGGCCTGCTTGTACAGCAGGGGCACGTAGACAGTGGCCGCCTTGGCGGCGAACAGGCAGAGCAGCGCCGCCGCCACGCGCACCTTCAGGCCGGTCCTGCCGGGCGGCCAAAGGTAGGGGAACAGGGTGCGAAGGGTGGAGAATCCGCCGCCTTTCTTGGGCTGCGCGTCGGGAGAATTCATGGATGGATGCGGTGGTTATGCCTGGCCGCGCCATGGGGCGGCGGGCCGTGTGAAGGGCATTATCGGGCACCAGCGGTACTATTTGGCTGATAACCCCTGGGACGGACCGACCTGCGGCCCGGGGGATCGATCAGGTAGCGGGACGCGGGCGCAGCTTGTCGGGCCCGTTCTTTTCTCTTCCAACCTTGGGGTCCGCCTGGCTGCCCCCCTTGGTTGCGCGACCTGGCGCGTATTCGCCGCGCGAGCGTCGCGTTGCATGCTACGGAGGGTCTTATGGCGAAGGTACCCGCAGTGAAATTGAACGACGGCAGCAAGATTCCGCAGTTGGGCCTGGGGGTCTGGCAAGTGCCGGACGAGCAGGCGGCCTCCAGCGTGAAGGAAGCGCTGGCGGCAGGTTACCGCTCGGTGGACACCGCGGCCATCTATGGCAACGAGGCCGGCGTGGGCGCGGGCCTGCGCGCGGCCGGCGTGGCGCGCAAGGATCTGTTCGTCACCACCAAGCTCTGGAATGACAGGCACGGCTACGAGGACGCGCACAAGGCGATGGACGAGAGCCTGGAGAAGCTTGGCCTGGCCTACGTGGACATGTATCTGATCCATTGGCCGGTGGCGGGCAGCGAGAAGTTCCTGGACGCCTGGCGGGCCATGGTCGAAATGAAGGAAGACGGCCGCGCGCGGTCGATCGGCGTATCCAACTTCACCCAAGCCAATCTGGAACGCCTGATCGATGCGTCCGGCGTGACGCCGGCCGTGAACCAGATCGAGCTGCATCCGGGGTTCACGCAAGGCGGACTGCGGGCATTCCATGCCAGGCACGGCATCGCGACGGAGTCCTGGAGCCCCCTGGCGCAGGGCGGCATCACGAAGGAAAAGGTCATCCTGGACCTGGCAAAAAAGCACGGCAAGTCGCCCGCCCAGGTGACGCTGCGCTGGCATCTGCAAAGCGATCTGATCGTGATCCCGAAGTCGGTCACGCCGGCCCGCATCCGCGAGAACATCGACGTGTTCGACTTTGAGCTGTCGACGGAGGACATGGCCGCCATCGACGGCATCAAGGAGGGCGCGCGGCTGGGACCGGACCCCGAAAGGTTCGGCAACTAGCGCGCGATCCGGCGGACGGCTGGCGCGGCGCGCGGGGCGGCGCGGCCTAGTGCTTGAGCGGGAACATCCAGTAGCGCGCGATGACCAGCAGCAGGAGGGTCAGCGTGGTCCAGGAGGCCCAGTGCCAGACGCCGGTGCCGAGCAGGGCGGCCAGCAGGCCGAACACGCTGAGGACGCCCAGCAGGATCGGCGCGCCCCAGACGAACATGAAGCCGCGGCTGCCTTTGCTTTTGGTCTTGCTCATGCGGGAGTCCTTTGCGGGGCGGCGGCGGCCTGGTGCTTTTTCACGAGTTCGTTGATGCGCGCTTCGGTGGCGCGGCGGCGCGCCACCCACAGATAGAGTCCGCTGACGAGGACGACGATGGTGACGAGATCCAGCAGCACCCAGATGATCTTCAGGGGCAGGCCGCCGTAGTCGCCGAAATGCAGGGGGCGCGACAGTTCCAGCGCCGTCAGGTACCAGGGCATCCGGGCCACCGTCGTGAGTTCGCCGGTCTTGCCGTCCAGCAGCACGGGCGTGTTCAGCTTGGAAGTCAGCGGCGTGTCGCCGCGCATCCAGGCGATGTAGTGGTGGGGGCTGCCGAAGGCGTTGCCGGGGAAGGAGATGAACGACACCTCGTTGCCGGGCACGGCTTTCTTCGCGGTGTCGGCGACGAGCTGGGCCGAAGCCAGCTCGGTGGGCACGGTCTGGCCCTTGTAGGGTTCCAGGATGCGCGCCACATCGGTGGATTGCCACAGGCGGAACAGCGGCGTCGAGAGCTCGTTGATGACGCCGGTAAAGCCCACCACGAACGCCCAGACCAGCGTCACGATCCCCAGCAGGTTGTGCAGGTCCAGCCACTTCAGGCGCGTGGAGCGCGTGGCGCGCACGGTGCCGAATTCCAGCTTTTTCATGAAGGGGCCGTAGAGCACGACGCCGGACACGATGGCCACGCAGAACAGCAGGCCCATGAAGCCCAGGAAGAGCTCGCCGGTCAGGCCGGCGAACAGGTCCACGTGCAGCGCCAGCATGATGCCCATGAAGGAAAACTTGTCCTCGGTGTAGAGCGGGCCGTCGAGCAGCACGTCGCCGGTATGGGCGTCCATGCGCACGGCGTGGCCGGACAACTGGCCGTCGCCGGGGGTTTTCGCCATGCCCACGAAGACCTGGGGTTCGTCGGGGTCGAAGAACAGGTAGTCGACCACCTCGCCCGGGTACATGGACCTGGCGGTCGCCACCAGCTTGTCCAGGTTCGCGGGGGGCGTGCCGGCAGGCACCTCGGCCACGGGCTTGCCGTCATCGAGCCAGTGTTCGATCTCGTGATGGAACACCAGGGGCAAGCCGGTAAGACAGATGATGAGCAGGAAGATCGTGCAGACCAGGCTGGTCCATTTATGGACCAGATACCAGGTTTTGATGGTGGACGCGGCTGTCATGGCGACGGCAGGAAGCGGCGCAGGCGCCCCTTCCTTTCAGGAATTAGTTGGGAAAGTCGGAACATTATCACGAACAAGAGCGATTCTCGTACCGCAATTTGACCCTGCGGGCAACGAGGCGGCAGATGGGGACGGAGCAAAGCGGGTTAAAAAGAAGGGTCGGTTTCCTCAGCGGTAGTTCGAATCATCATGGAGCAGCGTTTTTTGAAGGTCTCGCGCAACGAATCCGGCCGCGACTACGCGGTGGGGGACGTGCACGGGCATTTTTCCCGCTTGCAGGAGAGCCTGGACCGGCTGGGCTTCGACCCCTCCCGGGACCGGCTGTTTTCCGTTGGCGACCTGGTCGACCGCGGCCCCGAAAGCGAAGCCGCGCTGGACTGGCTGGCGCGCCCCTGGTTCTACGCGGTCCAGGGCAACCATGAGGACTACGCGATCCGCCACGTGCGCACCGGCCAGGTGGACGTCCTGAACTGGCGCGGCTACGGCGGCGGGTGGTTCCTGGACCTGCCGCCCGGTCGGCAGGAGGTCTTTGCCGAAGCCTTCACGAAATTGCCCATCGCCATCGAGGTGGAAACGTCGGCCGGCGCCGTGGGGCTGCTGCACGCGGATTGCCCGGTGCTGTTCTGGCCGCGCCTGGAATCCGCCTTGCAGGACCGCTACAAGCGCACCAGCGCGGCCTGCCAATGGTCGCGCGACCGCCTGCGGCAGATGGACCGGACCGGCATCCGGGGCGTGCGCGCCGTGGTGGCGGGGCATACCCCGGTCGCCTCGCCCTTGCTGCTGGGCAATGTCTACCACATCGACACCGAGGGCTGGAACGAGGGCTACTTCACGTTCCTGGACCTGGAATCCCTGCAGGCGTGGCCCAGCGAAGTCGTGACCGAACTGGCCGCCGTCGAATAGCATTCCGGCGTTTTGCAGGCAAAAAAAAAACGGGCGCACCAGGCGCCCGTTGTCCGTTTTGCGCCGCGCCTAGAGCGGGCGGGCCGTCACGGCGCCGGGCCCGTTGACGGCGCTGGCGCGCGCGCCGGCATCCAAGTCGGCGCCGGGCGCCGGCAGGGCGGGCGCCTGCACGCCGGCGGCGGGCGCGTTGTCGGCGCGCGGCGCGGGGATCGGCATCAGGGGCGGCTGGACGGGGCTGTCCGGCGGGGCCATGGCCCCGCCCGGAGGCAGCGGCTTGACCGAGGTGTCGACCCCGTCGGTGGAGCGGTTGTTGTTCAGGAAGTCGGTCAGCGCGTCGCCGGAGGACAAGTCCAGCGAGGCCACGGCCTGGCCGGGCGGGAATTCGGAGAAGAAGTACTCGCCGTTGTCCACCAGCAGGCCGTCGGGGCGGGGCAGGGGCTTGACCTCGGGCACGCCCTTCAAGACCGGCTGCATGTAGTCCAGCCAGGTGGTCAGCGCCAGGCCGCTGCCGAATTCGTTGGTGCCCAGCGACTTGGGCTGGTCAAAGCCCATCCAGACGGTGGTGGCCAGATTGGGCGTGAAGCCCGAGAACCAGACGTCCACCGCGTCGTTGGTGGTGCCGGTCTTGCCGCCGACGTCGTTGCGCTTGAGCACCTGGTGCGCGCGGGCGGCGGTGCCATTGACCGTCACGCCGCGCAGGATGTCGTCCATGACCCAGGCGGTGCGCGGATCGATGGCGCGCGCCTCGGCGTCGCCGGCGACGACGGGCTGCGCCTGCATCAGCACCTTGCCGGAGCGGTCGGTGACGTGGTCCACCAGATAGGGCGTGACGCGGTAGCCGCCATTGGCGAACACGCTGTACCCGTTGACGACCTGCAGGGGCGTGGCGCCGCCCGCGCCCAGCGCCAGCGGCAGGACCGCCGGCCAGCGCGACTTGTCGAAGCCGAAGCGCGTGAGGTAGTCCTGCGCGTACTGCGGCGAGATGGCCTGCAGGATGCGGATCGACACCATGTTCTTCGAGCGCACCAGGCCCTGGCGCAGCGTCAGCATGGGCTCGTACTGGTTGCCGTCGTTCTTGGGCTGCCAGGCCTTGGAGCCGGTCTGCTCCGCGGTCAGCATGAAGGGCTGGTCCGAGATCTGCGTGGCGGGCGTCAGGCCTCGCTCCAGCGCCGCCGCGTAGACGAAGGGCTTGATGTTGGAGCCGGGCTGGCGCCAGGCCTGGGTGACGCGGTTGAAGGTGCCGCGGTTGTAGTCGAAGCCGCCGACCATGGCGCGGATGGCGCCGTCCTGCGGGACCATGGACACCAGCGCGGCCTGCAGGGCCGGCATGTTGATGATCTCCCAGTTGTCGCCGGTCTTGTGGATATAGACCACCGAGCCGCGGCGGATGCGCTGGCTGTCGCGGGCCTTGGGATTCAGGGCCCGGGCGACGACGGACAGGGCCTTCTTGTCCGAGATCGTGATGAGGTCGCGCGCGCTGCGCGCCACCGTGACCTCGGTGGGGCTGGCGGCCAGCACCACGGCGGCCAGCAGGTCCTCGCTGTCGGGCGTCTTTTCCTGCACGCCGTCCAGGATCTCGTCCAGCGCCTGCGCGTCCTTTTCAATATCGTCGGGCAGGTCGACGTGGTCTTCCGGGCCGGGGTAGACGGCGCGGCGGGTGTAGTCCATGACGCCGTCGCGCACCGCGCGGTAGGCGGCTTCCTGGGCCTTGGAGTCGATCGTCGTGTAGACGTCGATGCCCTTGGAATAGGTGTCTTCCTGGAACACGCCGTACATCAGCTGGCGGGCCAGTTCGGCCGGGTAGTCGCCATGCACCGCGAAGCCGCGCGCACTGGTGCCGTCCGCGCCGCGGATCGTCAGGCGTTCCTTCAGGGCTTCGTCGGCTTGCTCCGGGGTCAGGTAGCCCAGCGACTTCATGCGGCCCAGCACGTAATGCTGGCGGATCTCGGCGCGCGGGAAGTTGGTGATGGGGTTAAAGCGCGAGGGGGCCTTGGGAATGCCGGCCAGCATGGCGGCCTCGGCGGGCGTGACTTCCGACAGCGGCTTGCCGAAGTACGTGCGCGAGGCGGCGGCGAAGCCATAGGCGCGGTGGCCCAGGTAGATCTGGTTCATGTAGAGTTCAAGGATCTGGTCCTTGGAGAGCTCGGACTCGATCTTGAACGTCAGCAGCAGTTCGTAGAACTTGCGCGAATAGGTCTTTTCCGACGACAGGTAGAAGTTGCGCGCCACCTGCATGGTGATCGTGCTGCCGCCCTGCGTCTTGGATCCCTTGACGAGGTTGGTCAGCACCGCGCGCGCCACGCCCATCCAGTCGACGCCGCCGTGGCTGTAGAAGCGGTCGTCCTCGGCCGCCAGCACCGCCTGCCGCATCACGGGGGGGATTTCGTCAAAGCGCAGCACATTGCGGTGCTCTTCGCCGTATTCGCCGATCAGCACCTTGTCCGCCGTGTAGATGCGCAGCGGCACGCGCGGCCGGTAATCGGTCATGGCGTGCAGGTCGGGCAGGCTGGGCCAGGCCAGGGCCAGGGCAAGCCCGACCAGGACGGCCGCGCACACGCCGGCGCCGGCCGCGGCGATGCCCGCTTTGACCAGGAGTCGTTTCCAGGGAAGGCCCGATTTGCCGCCCGGGGTGGCGGAGGATTGCTGGGGGGTGCTCATTGCAGGCGATTCTAGGGCAGAACGCTATAGACCGCCCACGGCGCAATAAGGTTTCAGTAACCAAAATTGCCGGGTGGGCGATGGGGGCGAGATGCCAAAAAAATAGGGGGACCGGGTCCAGGATACGCGGGGCGCGGCTCTTGTGTGCCGCAACGGCCTGCGCGCGCCCTGAAATGTATTGCGCGCCGTGACAAACGGCAAGGCCCGTTGCAGCCGCCAGCGGTGTTCAGGCGGTATCCGGGGGCGGATCGGTGTCGGGGACGGATTGAAGGTAGCGCTGCGGCGGCGCGCCCAGCGCGCGGTGGAACATGGCCGAGAACGCGCTCGCGCTGCGGTAGCCCAGGTCGGCCGCGATCCGCGCCACCGGCACGCCCAGCGACAGCCGGCACACCGCATCCGCCAGCCTCACCTGCTGGACCCACTGGCGGTAGTTCAGCCCCAGTTCGGACTGGAACAGGCGGATCAGGGTGCGCGCGCTGGCCCCGACCTCGCTGCCCCAGTCTTCGATGCCGCGCTGCAGGCCGGGCTGGTCCAGGATCGCCGCGCAGATGGTCTGCAGGCGGCGGTCGCGCGGCCAGGGGATCTGGATGGGCGCCACGCGGGCGGCGGAAAGCTCGGCAAGAATCAGCGCCGCGATCTGTTCCACCCGGCCCCCTAGCGGGTAGACGATGGGTTCGGCTGTCAGCGCCAGGATCAGCTCGCGCAGTAGCCCGCTGACCTCGATCACCTGGCATTGCGGCCAGTAGCCCTGGGCGGCCTCGGCCTGGATGTAGAGCGAACGCATGGACACCGCGCCGACCATGTCCACCCCGTGCGGCACGCCCGCCGGCACCCACAGCGCGCGCAGCGGCGGCAGCGCCCAGAATCCGCTGGGGGTGCTGACGCGCATCACGCCCTCGACCGCGTAGATGAGCTGGGCCCGCGGGTGCGAATGGGCGCCGGTCCGGGCGCCGGCGGGAAACTCCTTGGCCATGGCGGTGACCACGCGCGGCCGGTCCTGGTAGTCCTGCGCATTGATGCTGCGGGCGGGGTCGGGCACGGCGGGGCGCACGGGCATGGGTGTCACTTCCGACGAAAGGATGAGTAGAGGCTTGAAAGCGCCATCACCGCATTTTGTCACTTTTACGACGAAAATTGGCAGATCGGTCCGGCACCGCATTCCTACACTATCCGCAGGTCCCGGCACTGCGCCGGGTTGGCCCATCCCCTACGCGTGCGACCCATGAATTCCGCCCAGAACCCCGCCGCCGGCCTGCCCGGCGGCCCTGCTTCCCCCGCCGCGGCGCCTGCCGCGGAACCGGCCGCCGCCTCGGATCCGTCCACCGCCTTCAAGGTGCTGGGCGCGATCAGCGTGGCCCACCTGATGAACGACATGATCCAGTCGATCCTGTTGGCCATCTATCCCATGCTCAAGGACTCGTTCAGCCTGTCGTTCGCGCAGATCGGGATGATCACCCTGGTCTATCAACTGGCCGCCTCGCTGCTGCAGCCTTTCATCGGGTTCTACACCGACCGCAATCCCAAGCCGTATTCCCTGCCGGTGGGCATGGGCTTCACCCTGGCGGGCCTGCTGCTGCTGTCGGTGGCGCCGTCGTTCGGCTGGCTGCTCGTGGCCGCCGTGCTGGTGGGCACGGGCTCATCGGTGTTCCATCCCGAATCGTCGCGCGTGGCGCGCATGGCCTCGGGCGGGCGGCACGGCCTGGCGCAATCGCTGTTCCAGGTGGGCGGCAATGTGGGATCGGCGCTGGGGCCGCTGCTGGCCGCGCTTTTCATCATTCCGCACGGCCAGCGCAGCGTGGCGTGGTTTTCCCTTGCGGCCCTGTTCGGCATCGTGGTGCTGACGGGCATCGGGCGCTGGTACAGCGCCAACCGCGTCCTGCTCAAGCCGCGCGCGCGGCGCGAAGGCGCCGGCAACGGACTGTCGCGCAACCAGGTGCTGGGCGCCCTGGCCGTGCTGGGCGTGCTGGTGTTCTCCAAATACTTCTACCTGGCCAGCCTGAACAGCTACTTCACCTTCTATCTGATCGACAAGTTTGCGCTGTCGGTGCGCGAGGCGCAGCTGTACCTGTTCCTGTTCCTGGCCGCCGTGGCGGTGGGCACGGTGGTGGGCGGCCCGGTCGGCGACCGGATCGGCCGCAAGATCGTGATCTGGGTGTCCATCCTGGGCGTGGCGCCGTTCACGCTGATGTTGCCGCATGCCAATCTTTTCTGGACGGGCGTGCTGGTGGTGATCATCGGCATGGTGCTGGCGTCCGCGTTTTCGGCGATCGTGGTCTATGCCCAGGAGCTGGTGCCGGGCAAGGTGGGCATGATCGCCGGCCTGTTCTTCGGCTTTGCCTTCGGCCTGGGCGGCGTGGGCGCGGCGGTGCTGGGCAGGCTGGCCGACGCCACCAGCATCGGCTTCGTGTACCAGGTCTGCGCCTATCTGCCCTTGCTGGGCGTGGTGGCGATCCTGTTGCCCCGGGCGAAAAAGGCGCAGGCCTAGCCCGCGCGCAGGGACCGCAGGCGCGGGTGGCGGTATTCGATGCCGTTGATTTCCCCCTGCGCGCCGTGGTGGACGACGGCCACGCGCGCCGAACGCAACTGGGCCAACTGGGCGGCGCTGACCGAAAAGCTCTTGGCCAGGCGCTCGTCGTTCAGCGGCTTGATGGGCTTGCGGCGGTCCTTGCCGGCAAAGCGGCGATGGTTGTAGACCGCCCAGGCCCCCAGCACGGCGGCGTTGGCCACCGCCAGCAGCGCATAGCCCCACAGCGTGTGCATGGTGGGCAGGAAGACCGGCCAGAGCGAGGCGCCGGGGCCGCCGGCGGCCCCGCGCAGTATCGCCAGGATGCCGGCACCGAACAGGTATACGAAGGCGAACCAGCCGATGGCGGTCAGGGCCAGGTCGAACAGATAGCCCGCGCGCGAGCGTTGCGTGGTGATGATCATGATGCGTCCGGTGATTTGATGCCGCGGTCCGGGCTGGTCCAGCGCGCGCGCTCGGCCTGCTTGCGCAGCATGACTTTTGGGAAACTGACCAGCGTGGTGAAGAGGCTGACCATCCAGTAGGCCAGCGGATACCAGATGACCCAGTACAGGGCGCGCGTGAGGCGCGGCTCGTAGCGGCGGTCGATCAGGATGCTGACGGCGAATTGCAGCAGGCACACGACGGCCAGCATCATGCCGGTGAAGGCCGGCGGCATCAGGCTGGCGATCTGCATGTTGTTGGGCAGGGACACGACCTGGCTGACGAGCCAGAGCAGCACCGACATGCCAAACGCGAAGGCCCAGGCGGTGGACAGGCAGAATTCCGCCACCAGCGGCCACAGGCGGCGATGGCGCCAGCTCCAGATGGAGCGCAGGTTCTTCAGGAACACCTCGGCGCCGCCCTGGGCCCAGCGCAGGCGCTGCTTCCACAGTCCGCGCAGGGTTTCGGGCATCAGGATCCAGCACAGCCCGCGCGGCTCATAGAAGATCGACCAGTGGTCGCGCTGCAGCTTCCAGCTGATGTCGATGTCCTCGGTGATCATGTCCAGGCTCCAGTAGCCCACGCGGTCCAGCGCCGCGCGGCGGAATGCGGCGACGACGCCCGACACGGTGAAGACCTGGCCGTAGACGCGCTGGGTGCGCTTGATGAGGCCGATGATCGACGAGAACTCGCCCACCTGGATGCGGCCGATCAGGGTGGAGCGGGTGCGGATGCGCGGGTTGCCCGTGACGGCGCCGACGCGCGGGTTGTCGATCAGCGGCGCGACCAGGTAGGCGGCGGCGTCCGGGTCCAGCACCGCGTCGCCGTCGATGCAGACCAGGTATTCGCTGCGGGCCGCCAGCGCGCCCATGCGCAGCGCCATGGCCTTGCCCTGGTTCTGGGCCAGATGCACCACGCGCAGCCGCGGGTGCTCGGCGGCCAGGCGGTCCAGCATCGGGCCCGTGCCGTCGCTTGAGCCGTCGTTGATGGCGATGACCTCGACGTGCGGGTAGTTCTGGCCCAGCGCGGCCAGCAGGGTCTCCTCGCCGTTGTCCGCTTCGTTGAAGCAGGGCACCAGGATGGACACCAGCGGCGCGCCGGCCAGGGCCGGCGGCTGCCGCTCCGGGCCCCACTTCCAGTGCCGTTCCCAGTGCCACCAGAAATAGATGCCGCCGGCCATCCACATGCCGGACATGAACAGGGGGTAGAAGAACACGAAGCCCAGGAGCGCTTCGCCGGTCAGCATCAGGGTGAAGCCGAACGGCGCGCCGAGCACCGCGCAGAGGATAAGCAGGGCGATCAGTCGGTCTGTCATTGGATGGGGTACCACGCGTCGGAGATGGCGGGCCGGATGCCTTGCAGCCGGGGCTGGTCTTGCGAGAAGTCGTCGGGGTAGTAGCCGAAGCTGCGGGCGCCGCGCAGTTGCAGGCGCCGCATCCAGCCCGCCAGGACCTCGGTGTCGACGGGCGTTGCCTCGGGCCGTCCGGGGCCGGTGCGCCAGTCGCGGCTTTGCAGCTCGAACACGGTCTTGGGCAGCGCGCCCGGATGGCGCGCAACGGTATCGACCAGCGAGTCCAGCCACGCGTTTTCGCGGCCCTTGGGCACGTCTTCCATGAGCGGCATGGCCATGGGCGCGGTCCAGTCGTAGGCGCCCAGGAAGTCGTCCAGGTTCTGCGCGAACCAGGTTTCGCTTTCCGGGTTCAGGATCGGCTGCGCATAGATGTTGCGGGCCGTCTTGATCTGCGGTCCGCGCACCTCGCGCACGCGCTCGGCCAGCGCGGCGGTGAAGTCCACCAGGGCGCGGCTCTTGTAGCGGGTCCAGCGTTGCAGGGTGTCCGGGGCCGCGCGCAGTTCGGCGACGCTGCCCGGCAGGCCCGCGGCCCGGTAGGCGGCCAGCGCGCCGGGGCCGGCGTCCTCGAAGTCCGACAGCAGGGCGTCGTCATGGAACAGGATGCCGTCGAAGATCGCATGGCGGGCCAGGTCTTCGTACAGGTCGCCGATGCGGGCGCGGACCGTGGCGTCAAAGGGCGACAGGCGGCGGTACTGGTCCGGGTCGGGGGCGGCCTGCCCGGAATCCGGGTCCCAGCGCGCGACGCGCGGCAGGGCCGGGTCCAGGTCGAACGCCAGCACCGGCATCCAGGCGTAGACCATCACGTTGGCGCGATTGTGCAGCTGCCAGGCCGCGCGGTTGAACAGGTCGGCGCGCATGGGCAGCCAGCGGTTCGGAAAGTACAGCGACTTCACCAGGCCGTCGCCTGCCGGGTCGGAGTAGGCCTGCAGGAACACGGTGTTGATCTGCATGTCCAGGATGCGCTGCACCAGCACGCCCAGGTTGCGGTCGGTCTGCGCCGGGTCCGGGTCGTAGACATAGTCCAGGTCGATGTGCGCCACGCGCATGAACGGCTCGGCCTCCATGCCGACCACGCTATTGGCAAAGGACTTGAGCGCCGGGTCGCTGGACAGCAGCATGCGGGGCGTGGACATCAGGCGGCCCAGGCGGCCGGGGCCGTCTTCCAGGGTCAGGGCGAGCCGATAGCCGTTTTCGGCGGTGATGCGCAGCGTGGAGCCGCCTTCCGCGCCATACGGCCAGACCCAGACGCGCGGCTTCTTGCCGGTGGCGGCGCGGATCTTTTCCGTGATGGCGGCGACGTCGCGGCCCATGCGGGCGTCGAACTGCGCCTCGGTTTCGTACTGGCGGGTCCGCGCGTCGTAGGCGCGGATGGCGGCGGCGGGTTCGGTGTTGCCTTGCGGATTGGCCAGCGCGCCGTAGTGCGAGGCGTCGGTATGCGCGGCGATCTCCACCAGGCCGGAACGGGAGATCTCGCGGATCTCGTCCCAGTTCAGGAAGCGGTCGCGCGCTTCCAGGCTGCCGCCGAAGTCCACCGGCTTATCGGCCGGGGTGTCCATCCAGACGCCCACCGGGGCCAGCAGCGCGGGCCAGCCATAGGCTTTCAGAATGGGCAGCACGCGGGTGTAGAAGCTGCGGTAGCCGTCGTCGAACGACAGCAGCACGGCGCGGTCGGGCAGCGGCTTGCCGCCCTGGCGGGCGGCCAGGATCTGGTCCACGGAAACGGCCTGGTAGCCGTTGGCGCGCAGCCAGGCAAGCTGTTCGGCCAGGCGGTCCGTGCGCACGCTGAGAAAGCCCTGGTCGGGGTCGTCGTCCTCGACGTCGTGATAGGCCAGGGCCAGGAACTGGCCATTGACCCAAGGCTGTTCGGCGGCGGCGACGGGGCGCTCGGCCGGCGGCGTGTAGACGGGGATGTCCTTGGCGCAGGCGGTCAGCAGCAGGAACACGAGCAGCAGCAGGCCGGCAAGGAGAATTCGGGTATGGAATTTGAGCATCATGACGGTGTCGGGAGCCGGGTTCAGAAGCGGTAGGCGAGGTCGAACACGATGCGCAGTTCGCGCTCGCGTTCGCCGTCGTACGGGCGGCTGATGCCGGTGACCATGGCGCCCATGTCGAGGACGTCGTTGGCGCGATAGCGCTGGCCGTAGCCCAGCGCGATGACGCCGCCGGCGCCATAGCCTTGCTGGCTGTAGACGCCCGCGCCCAGCGTGCCGATCTGCTCCCATGCGGTTTCGTAGCGGCGGTGGAGCGTGTGCGTGACGCGCACGCCGGGCAGCGCCATGAGGTCCGCGCTGGGGTTGAAGTAGGGCGCGTCGTCGCGGGTATTGCGTTGCGAGGACAGGTCCAGCTCCAGGTCGGCCTTCAGGTGCGGCGCGGTGTAGACGCGTTCGCGGCCGTTGAGCCCCAGTTCCCAGCGGTTGTTGCCGTCGCTAAAGCGCGAGGGGGCCGCCGACAGCGTCCATTCGCGCCGTTCATCGGCGCGCCAGCGCACGAAGGCGGACAGCCGGTTGGACGAGATGTCATTGGTCAGCGCGCGCAGCGGCGTGTCGCGCGACATGATCTCCCCGGAGCCGCCGACCTGCCAGTGGTCGTCCAGGTCGTAGGCGGCCGACAGCCGCGCGCCCGGCTTCACGCCATGGCCGTAGTCGTGGGTGGACACCTCGCCTTCCACCGTCAGGTCGCGGCCGCGCCATTCGGCGCCGGTGCGCAGCCAGCGGTAGTTGCCCCGGCCTTCCTCGAAGTCGCCGGCGGCATAGCCGCCGCCGCCGAAGACGCGCCAGTTGTAGCCGATGGGCGGCGAATACAGCACGGCGTCGATGCCGAAGTCGCCATTGCCGCTGACCGGGCTGTCGTTGGCCAGGCCGCGGTAGCCGGCGATCCGCAGTTCGGCCTTTTGATGGACTTCCCATTCGCGGGCCAGGCGGCGGCTGGTCAGGTTCTCGGGGGAGCGGGCCAGCGTGTCCTGGGACAGCGCCTCGGCCTGCCGCCATTCCTGCAGGTCCAGCGCGGTGTAGCCCTGGCCGTTCTCCACGCCCAGGCTGCGGGGCGCCAGCGTTTCGGCCATCTTCAGTTCGATCTCGGAGGCGCGCGGCAGCGAGCGGGCGCGGTAGACAGTGGCCAGGTCGGTGCGCAGCCCGGAATTGTTCGGCGCCTTCGCGACCATCTCTTCCAGGCGCTGCCGGGCGGCGACGGTGTCGTCGGCCTGGAGGCGGGCGGCGGCCAGCGTCTGGCTGCTTTCCAGGTTCAGGTCGTTGGGCATGCGCGTGGCCTGGCCCTTGTAATAGAGCCAGGGCGCATAGCCCGACTGCACCGCGTCCGTGACGGCCTCCGTCTGGTCGTATTGCTCGCCTTCGGCCAGCGCGTAGTACAGGCCGGTTTCGGTCGCCAGGCGCTGCTCGGGATCGTCGCCCTGCAAGGCGTCGCCGGCGGCGACCTGGCGGTAGATGTCGCGGGCGCGCTCGGGCTGGCGCAGGTACAGATAGGCCGAGGCCACGTCGTTCAGCGCGTAGCGCGGCGCCTGGATGCCCTCGGCCAGCAGCGCCTCGTACTCCTCGGTCAGTTCCTTCATGCGCACCCGGGCGTGTAGGGCGTGCAGGCGATCGATGCGGGCGCGCAGCACGTCGCCGCGGGCCTCGTCGCCCAACTGGCGCCAGGCGGAGATCGCGGCGTCGTAGCCGGCCAGCGCCCGGTCGGCGATGGCGAACCGCTCCGCCTCGCCGCGCGCGGGCATGGCCGCCAGCCGCGCCTCCTGGGCCAGCGCGTCGGCTTGCAGGCCGCGCATCTGGCCGGCGTCGAAGAGATCGGCGTGGCGGCGCGCGAACTCCAGCGCCACGTCGGCCATGCGGGCGCCTTGCAGCGCAAGAACGTACTCGCGCAGCACGTAGGGCGAGCCGGGGGCGCAGGCCAGCGCCTGGTCGGCCTGGTGCAGCGCTTCGAACGGCTGGCCGCGCCGCGCGTTGACATAGCTGAGCGCCAGGCGCGCGTCGGCGTCGCACGGGCGGCGCCGGACCCATTTTTCTCCCGCTTCCATCGCGGGCGCGAACTGTCCGGCGTCGGCCAGGGTCATGATTTCCCCGGCGGGGAAGGCGGATTGGGCCGGGTAGCGGCGCGCGCCTGCCCGGTAGCCGGCCAGGGCTTCTGGCCAGCGCCGCGCGTCGCGGTAGGCGCGCGCCACGGCCAGCTGGACATCGGCGGGCAGGGCGGCGCCGGCGGGCAGGGCCTCGTAGGCGGCGATGGCTTCGGCAGGCCTGCCGGCCCAGCCGGCGATGATGATGCGGTCGTGGACGGCGCGGGCGCCGGCCTCCGGGCCTTGCTGGCGCAGCATGGCCAGGGCGGGCTCGTAGTCGCCGGCGCGGGCGCGGGCGACCAGGGCGTCGTAATCTTCGAGCGGCGCGGAAAGCGCCAGCGCGGGGGCCAGCACGGCGCTGGCCGCCATCAGGTTCAGTCTCGATCCGGCAACGCGAGGTTGCTTCGGTCCTTTGTTTGGCATCTGTTGTACTTCCGCAGTTGCGACTCGGGGCGTTCATGGCTCCGCCGCCCATGGGGGCGCGGTTTCCGGCAACGCCGGAAGCGGACGCGGGGGCGCAAAGGCGCCCGCGACACGGAAAGGAACGTTTGATTGGGACTGCGCGGCGCCCGCTACGGGGACCTTCGCACTCGCGCTAAAGGGAGTGCATGGCTAGTACGCGCCACGCCCGTGGGGCGTGATCGAGGCGCTCTGGCGGCGCCGTCGACAGGGTGGACTGTAGGGGTTTTTGGCGAAACCAACTGTCAATTAGTGCAAAGAGGGATCCCCTGGAACCGGGCTTGGCGTATTCTTCGTTACATACCGCGCAATCGTCTTGGCGCGGGTTAGAGGTTCAGGACGGACAGATATGCGGCGCCCCTGCCGGGCGTCATGCATGAGGGCGTTTTTTCGTCATTCTGGTAACAAAAAGCATCAAAAATGCTTGCGTGTAACGCGTCACCTAGTGCGAACCCAGTGCAACAGCAGTTCCAAGCGACGGCGAAGGCCCAGAAGGCGCGAGCCGGCAAAAACCATGACGACTTCCTTGTTTTTCCTGATGTGGGGTCTGGCCACGGCATTGGCATTGCCGTTGCTGCTGCCGTTCCATGCCCGCGGGGTGGAAGGCGTTCCGGCATTCACGGCGGCCAATGCCCTGGCCGTGCTGTCCATGCTGGCGTACGCCTCGGCGGCGATCGTGCCTCCCAGCGCGTACGTGATGGTGTCGAACACGGCGTGGGTCGGGTCGGTGGCCCTGGTCTATATCGGCGTGCGGCAATTCTTCGGGCTGCGTCCGCATGTGCTGCGCACGGTGGTCCTCAGCTCGCTTTGCACCTTCGCATTCGCGCTCCTGCTGTACCGCAACGACAACCTTGGCGGGCGGATGGTGCTGTTTTCCGCGTATACCTGTGTGCTGGTGTCGGCCACGGGGCGGGTGATCTTCCAGCAGCGCAAGCGGATCCATACTCCTGGCGTGGTGCTGTACATGATGCTGGCGGTCTTCGGGCTGGCGGCGCTGCACGCGCTGCGCATTTTCGTCTACGGCGCCGGGCTGGAAGCGCCCGTGTCCCTGCTGCAGCCGTCGGCGTGGGGGCTGTTCTTCATCGTTTGCGGGTCGGTGACGGTGCCGGGGCTGTTCCTCGCGCTGCTGCTCATGATCCAGACCAGCCAGTCCGAAAAAATGCAGGCCGCGCTGACGTTCGACAGCCTGACCCAGGCGTATTCGCGCCGCAGCATCCTGGATGAGCTGGAGCACGAGCTGCAGCGCTGTGAACGCGCCGGCGGCAAGCTGGCGGTGCTGGTGCTGGACATCGACCACTTCAAGTCCATCAACGACCGCTACGGCCACGCCGCGGGCGACACGGCGCTGCGCCACTACGCGCAGGTCGTGCAGAACGCGGTGCGCGCCAGCGACCGCTTCGGCCGGCTGGGCGGCGAGGAATTCGTGCTGCTGATGTATGACTGCGATCCGGCGCGCGCGCTGGTGCATGCTCAGCGCGTGTGCGACGCGCTGCGCGACACGCCGCTGTACCTGCAGGGGCTGGAAGTGCCGATGACCACCAGCGGCGGACTGGCGTCGTACCAGTCGGGCGACAGCGCCGACGGCATCCTGGCCCGCGCCGACGTGGCGCTCTACCAGGCCAAGGAGCAGGGCCGCGACCGCGTGGAGATGGCCTGGAGCGGACGCGGCGCCAGCCGCGCGGGCGGCGCCATGGCCTCCGGCGCGCCGATGCCCGCCCCGGAGGCGGCGGGCACTACGGCTTGAGGTGTTCCGTCAGGAACTTCTCCATGGCCTCGTAGAACTCGAACTTGTTCTCGTCGTTGTGAAAGCCATGGCCTTCGTTGTCCTTGACCATGTATTCCACGTCGATGCCGCGGGCCTTCAGCGCGGCGACCATCTGGTCGCTCTCGTCCTTGTTCACGCGCGGATCCTTGGCGCCTTGCGCCACGAACAGCGGCGTCCTGATCTTGTCCGCGTGCAGGGCGGGCGAGGTGGCGGCCAGGCGGTCGCGGTCGCGCTCGGGGTCGCCCACCATGTCCTGCATCTTGGCCAGCATCGGCTTCCAGTATGGCGGGATGGACTTCATGAACGTGAACAGGTTGGACACGCCCACGTAGTCGACCGCGGCGGCGTACAGATCCGGCGTGAACGCGACGCCCGCCAGCGTGGCATAGCCCCCGTAGCTGGCGCCGTAGATGCCGATGCGCTTGGGGTCGGCGATGCCCTGGCCCGCCAGCCATTGCACGCCATCCGTGATGTCGTCCTGCATCTTCAGGCCCCATTGCCCGAAGCCGGCTTCCCAGAAGTCGCGGCCGTAGCCGGTGGATCCGCGGAAGTTCACCTGCAGCACGCAAAAGCCGCGGTTGGCCAGGAACTGCACTTCGGGGTTGTAGCCCCAGCCGTCGCGCGCCCAGGGGCCGCCGTGCGGATTCACGATGCAGGCCAGGTTCTTCGGGTCCCGGCCGGCCGGCAGCGTCAGGTAGCCGTGGATGGTCCTGCCGTCGCGGCTTTGATAGCTGATGGGCCGCACCCGCGACATGTCGGCTTCGGGGATGGCCGGGTTGAGGTCGGCCAGCTTGGTCAGCGTGTCGGCGGCGGCGTCATAGATGTAGCGCGAACCCGGCGTGCGGTCGTTGTAGGCGGCGACGATGAATTTGTTTTCGTCGCGGTTGGCGTCCTGGATAACGAAGTCGTAGCCTGTCAGCCTGTCCGACAGGGTCTTGTTCAGGGCCTCGGTTTCGGCGTCGAAGAACTGGTACTGCGGCTTGTCGGTCTGGTAGGAGGCCACCGTCAGCACGCGGCGCTTGCGCGAGAATGCGGCGCCGTCCAGGTCCACGGTGTCGGGCGTGAAGATGACTTCTTCGTCGTCGGGGCGGGCCGGGTCGATGATCACCAGCGACAGCTTGTCGCGCCCGCGGTTGCTCAGGGCGTAGAACTTCCTGTCGTCGAAGGTGAAGAACGCGGGGCTGACGCTGGTGCGGTAATCGGTGGTGATCAGGGGCCGGAAATCGGAGGCTTCGTCGTCGCGGTAGAGCAGGGTGGTGTCCAGGCCGTCGCTGGCGACGGCGGCGCGCACCTTGCCCGCATGGTCCGTCTGCCAGCCGACGATGTTGCCGGGGTTCTGCGCCACCAGCACGGCCGCGCCGGTGTGGACGTTGACGCGGTAGACGTCGAAGACCTCGGGGTCGCGCTGGTTGTGGCTGATCAGGACGTGGTCGGGATCGTCTTCCAGGTCGTCCTCGATGCCGGCGCGCGCGCCCTCGTAGGGGGTCAGGTCGGTGATCTTGCCGGTCCTGGCGTTGACGGCCAGCACATGGAAGTTCTCATCGCCGCCGAAATCCTTCTGGTACAGCACCACGTCGCCGCCCTTCCAGAAATAGGCGCTGATGTCGCGCGCCGTTTCCCGGGTGAGCTGGCGGGGCTCGCCCACGAGCGTGCTGCCTTGCAGGGGCTGGACATAGATGTTCATGCGGGCCGGGTGGCCGTCCACGCTGGTGGGCTGCATGAAGGCCAGCGTCTGGCCGTCCTGGGCCAGGCGGAAAAAGCCGCGTTCCGGGTTGCGGAAGAAATCTTTCAGGGGATAGGCGGGAGGAGGCGGCTGCGTGGCGCTGGCGCCCGGGGCGGTGCCGACGATGCTGGCGGCCAGGACGGCGCGCGTCAGGAATGGGAACAAGGGAGTACCTCCGTGATGTCGATCCGCGTTGCGATGGGCAGCGCTCGGCTCGTCGATAATGCCATAGCCGCGCGGACGGTGTCGAACCTGCTCCCACTTATGCCCTGGGGCGGTTTGCGGGATAATCGCGGCAATTCATCTGGAGATTTACATGTACAGGAATCTGGTCGCGGCATCGGTGCTGGCCCTGGGCCTGGCGGGCTGCTCGCTGGGCATCTCGCAGGACAGTTCGTCGCCGCACAGCGAATTCAAGGCGCCGGTGGCCTTCAAGGACGCCTACGACACGGTGATCCGGCAGTCCAACGCCTGCCTGCGCAGCGCCGACAACGCCTACCGAGTGGTGGCCGATCTGAACGAAAGCGCGCAGTCCGGCGTGGTGCGGGTGCTGGCGCCGTATTCCGACAACGAGATGACGCGCGTCGACCTGAAGGCGGCCGGCGCCAAGACCACGGACGTCCGCATCGTGGTGTGGGGCAAGGGCACCTGGGACGCCGCCGCGATGCGCTCCATGCAGGACGCCATCTACTATGGACTGGTCTCGTGCAGCTCCTACATGCCGCTGGATCCGCGCCCCGAGGTCAGGCCGAAGCGCGACTTGCCCAACTAGGGCGCCAAGGATCAGTCGCCGCCCGGGCGGCGGCGGATGATCTTGAAGGTGGCGGTGGCGCGCGCCACCAGCTCGCCGTCGGCGCGCCGGATGTCGCCCTCGCAGAAGGCGATGGATGCGCCGCGGCGCAGGCAGCGCGCTTCGACGACGAGGTCGCCCGAACCGGGGGACAGGAACGTGGTGTTCATGTCGATGGTGGCCATGCCTTCGGAGGCATCCGCCGAACCGCGCGCCGCGGCGCTCAGCGTGAAGTCCAGTACGCTCATCAGCGTGCCGCCGTGCACGTCGCCGCGGCTGTTGGTCAGATCCTTGCGCCAGGGCAGCGTGGTGCGGGCATAGCCCGGCGCGATGCTCTCGGGCACCAGGCCGATGAAATGCATGAAGGGAATCGTCAGGCCGAAGTAGTCGGTTTGGGTGGAAGCGGGTGCAGTCATGGAACCGTTGTGGGCGGGAATGGGTAGCGGATTGTCGCCGGTCATAATATATGCTTTTGCCACGGGGTTGAGGCCATGACCGGGCAGGAGCCCTTGCGGTCCTTTCGCAAGATCGTGCATGTGGACATGGATGCGTTCTACGCGTCCGTGGAGCAGCGCGATAACCCGGAATTGCGCGGCAAGCCGGTGGTCGTGGCGTGGACCGGCGCGCGCTCGGTCGTCTGCGCGGCCTCGTACGAGGCGCGGCGCTTCGGCATCCATTCGGCGATGTCGGCCGTCAAGGCCGAGCGGCTTTGCCCGCACGCCATCTACGTGCCGCCCGACTTCAACCGCTATCGCGACGTGTCGCGCCAGGTCCGCCAGATATTCGCGCGCCACACCGACCTGATCGAGCCCCTGTCGCTGGACGAGGCCTACCTGGACGTCACGGTCAACAAGTACGGACTGCCGTCGGCCACCGAGGTGGCCCAGGTCATCCGGCAGCAGATCCGCGAGGAAACCGGCCTGACGGCCTCGGCCGGCGTGGCGCCCAACAAATTCCTGGCCAAGATCGCGTCCGACTGGAACAAGCCGGACGGACTGTTCGTGGTCCGCCCCGGCAAGGTGCTGGCCTTTCTGGAGCCCTTGCCCGTGCGCAAGGTGCCGGGCGTGGGCAAGGTGACGCAAACCCGCCTGGAGCAGCTGGGCATCCATACGGTGGGCGACCTGGCGACGCACAGCGCCCAGGAACTGGAACACTATTTCGGGCGCTACGGCAGGCGCCTGTATGAACTGGCGCGCGGCATCGACGAGCGCGAGGTGCAGACGGACCAGCCCTTGCAGCAGGTGTCGGCGGAAACCACGTTCTCGCAAGACATCCGGCTGGACGCGCTGGGCGAGGCGATCGACCGCATGGCGGAAAAGGTATGGGACCAGGCGCTGAAGAAGGGCGCGCTGGGGCGCACGGTGGTGCTCAAGCTGAAGACCGACCGCTTCCGCATCCTGACGCGCAGCCAGACCAGCGCGAATCCGCCCGTTTCCGCGGCGGAACTGGCGGCGCTGGCCAGGCTGCTGTGCGAGCGCGTGGAACTGCCGCCGGAGACGCTGTACCGGCTGGCCGGCGTGGGGATGAGCAACTTCGCCGACCCCGAAGAGCAATCGCGCCAGCCGGACCTGTTTGGCGGCGCGTTCTGACTGTTGACGGACAGCGGCTGGACGCCCCGGGGTGGGTGTCTGACACCGCCGCGGGCGGGTGTCAGACACCTGTGGAGCTGCGAGAGCCGCGGGCTATTTGCGCCCTCAGGCCAGGCGGGCCTTCACTTGCTGCGACAGCGCCGTCATGTCGGCGCGGCCGGCCAGGGCTTGCTTGAGGAGCGCCATGACCTTGCCCATGGCGGGCGCGCCGGTCACGCCTTGCGCGGCCACTTCGGCCAGGGCGGCGTCGATGGCGGCGGACACTTCCTCGGGCGTGGCGGCCTGCGGCAGGAATTCCTGCAGCACCACCAGTTCGGCCTTTTCCTGCTCGGCCGTTTCCGTGCGGCCGGCCTGTTCGAACGCGGCGATCGATTCGCGGCGCTGCTTGACCTGCTTTTCGATGATGGCGGTGATTTCGGCGTCGGACAGCTCGCGGCGTTCGTCCACTTCCTTCTGCTTGACGGCGGCCAGCAGGAAGCGCAGCGTGGTCAGGCGGGCGGCGGCCTTGGCGCGCATCGCGTCCTTGACGGAGTCGGACAGGCGGGTCTTGAGCGTAGCAGTGCTCATGGGTGAACCTTTGTGGTGTTGCGGTAAACAGGAAGTGTAAACCGCCCGGCGGCGGGCCGGGCTGGCGGGCGTGCGCGGCTTACTTCACCGTGGCCAGGTCGCCGCGCAGGGCGACGCCGGCCACCACCGCGCCGGCATGGCATTCGTAGTCGGTGGCGCTGCGGTACTCGTTTTTGCGGTAGTAGCTGACGATATTGGTGACGGCATTGGCGCCGGCCTTCTTGGCGGCTTCGTGCAAGGCGATCACGGCGGACTGCGCCACCCATTCGCAGGCTTCCTCGTCCTTCTTGGCAAAAGCGTTGGTCTTGCGGTTGGTGACGACGCCGGCCTCCAGCACCTTGCCCTTGGGGCCCGTGCCGGCCAGGTAGAACTTGACGCTGCCGTCGATCTTGCCGGCCGCCTGGGCGGCCGCGATCGCGGGCTGAATCGGAAGATGCACGGTGCGGTCGGCGGCCAGGGCAGGCGCGGCGCCTGCGAGGGACAGGACCAGCGTTCCAAACAGCTTGCAAGAGGCGTTCATGACATGCGTTCCAGAGTGAGGGGTGGGAAAGCGGCCAGCCTGGCCGGCATCAGGGCCAGCGCCGGAAGACCAGCGAGGTGTTGATGCCGCCGAAGGCGAAGTTGTTGTTCATCACGTATTCATTGCTCATGCGCCTGCCGTCGCCGGTCAGGTAGTCGAGGTCGCCGCACAGCGGGTCGACGTTGCGCAGGTTAAGCGTGGGGGCGTACCAGTCGCGGTTGAGCATTTCGATGCTGAACCAGGATTCCAGCGCGCCGCAGGCGCCCAGCGTGTGGCCCAGATAGCTTTTCTGGGAACTGATGGGCATGCGGCTGCCGAACAGGCTGGAGGTGGCCTGGGTTTCCGCCACGTCGCCCTGTTCGGTCGCGGTGCCGTGGCCGTTCACGTAGCCGATGGCTTCAGGCGCCAGCTGGGCGTCGGCCAGCGCCATTTCCATGGCGATGCGCATCGTGCTCGCTTCCGGCCGGGTGATGTGGGTGCCGTCCGAATTGCTGCCGAAGCCGACGATTTCGGCGTGGATGCGCGCGCCGCGCGCCTGCGCATGCTCCAGCGATTCCAGCACCAGCATGCCGCCGCCTTCGCCGATGACCAGTCCGTCCCGGTCGCGGTCGTAGGGGCGGGGGGTGAGTTCCGGCGTGTCGTTCTTCTGGCTGGTCGCGTACAGCGCGTCGAACACCAGGGCCTCGCTCGGGCAGAGCTCTTCCGCGCCGCCGGCCAGCATCAGGTCCTGGCGGCCGTAGCGGATCGCTTCATAGGCGTAGCCGATGCCCTGGCTGCCCGACGTGCAGGCGCTGGAGGTCGGGATGATGCGGCCCTTCAGTTCAAAGAAGATGCCGATGTTGGCCGCGGTGGTGTGCGGCATCATGCGCACGTAGGAATTGGCGTTCAGGTCGTCGGTGACGCCGTTCTGCAGCATGTTGCCGAACGCCCGGATTTCGGCCGTGCTGCCCACCGACGATCCGCAGGCCACGCCCATGCGGCCGTCGGTGATGGCGGGATCGCCCAGCAGTCCGGCGTCGGACAGCGCCAGTTCGGCCGCGCGCACCGCCAATTGCGACACGCGCCCCATGCTGCGCAGTTGCTTGCGGGTCCAGTGCGAGGGCGCATGAAAGCCCTCGATGGGCCCCGCCAGGCGGGTGTTCAGCTCCGCGTAGCGCGCCCAGTCGGGCATGGCGCGGATGGCGCTGCAGCCCGCTTGAAATGCCTGCTGGATGGCGGTCCATTCGGACCCCAGCGCACTGATGCCGGCCATGCCGGTAATGACGACGCGTTTCATCAGCAGAGTCCTCCGTTCACAGCGATCACCTGGCGCGTGATGTAGGCGGCGCCCGGCGACATCAGGAATGCCACCGTGGCGGCCACCTCCTCGGGGCGGCCCATGCGCTGCGCCGGCACGGCCTTGAGGATTTCTTCCACGGGCACGTGCTCGTCGATCATGTCGGTATCGATCAGCCCCGGCGCCACGCAGTTCACGGTGATCTGGCGCTTGGCCAGCTCGACCGCCAGCGCCTTGGCGGCGCCGATGAGGCCCGCCTTGGAGGCGCTGTAGTTCACCTGCCCGCGGTTGCCGATCAGCCCGGAAACCGACGCCATGCAGACCACGCGGCCCGCGGCGCGGCGCCGGATCATGGGCATGGCCAGCGGGCTGAGCACGTTGTAGAAGCCGTCCAAATTGGTGCGCAGCACCTGGTCCCAGTCGTCGCCGGTCAGCGCGGGAAAGGCGCCGTCGCGGGTCAGGCCGGCATTGAGGACGACGCCGTAGTAGGCGCCGTGGGCGTCGATGTCGGCCTGCAGGACGGCGGCGCATTGGGCGCGGTCGGCCACGTCGAACTGCAGGACGCGCGCCTGGCGGCCGCGGGCCTGCGCTTCGGCCTGCACGGCCTCGGCCTGCCCGCGCTGCTGGCGGCAGTGCAGCACCAGATCATGGCCGGCGTCGGCCAGCGCCAGCGCGATCGCGCGGCCTATGCCGCGGCTCGAACCGGTCACGAGGATGGGGGCAGCGCTCATACGGGGGATTCTTCCTGGATAAAAGCTTGTGGGTCCCTGGGCTGATAGACATTGAGCCTGGCATGGGCCAGGAGGCGGGTCTCGTCGCGCAGTTCGCATTCGAAGACGCTCATGCCGCTGGCGTCGATCAGGCCGCGCTGGACATGGACGGTGACGGCGGCGCCCGCGGGCAGCGCGCCGGTGTGGCATTCATAGCGCCGCGTGCCGAGCAGAAAGCCCAGCTTGACGTCTTCCCCGGCCTGCCGCGCCTGGCAGCCGGCCCAGGCGCCCACGGCCTGCGCCATGAGCTCCATCCCCAGCCAGGGAGGCAGCGACCCGTCGGGCAGCGAGTAGGGGCCGGGCCGGATGACGGCGCGCGCGGTGAGGCTGTCGGCGTCGTAGCCGCGAACCTCGTCGATCAGGATCATATTGCCTGCGTGCGGCAGCAGGCTGGCGATGGGCCACGGCGTCATGGCTGCCCTCCGAAAATCAGGCTGGCGTTGTTGCCGCCGAAGGCGAACGAGTTGCTCATCGCCAGCCGCGGCCGGCCTTGCGCGTAGCGGTGCGCGGGCGTGCTCAATTCCAGCGCGGGCAGCGCCGGGTCCGGTTGGCCGTCCCAGATGTGGGGCAGCAGCCGCCCGCCGGCATTCGCCGCGGACAGCGTGATCCACGTCAGGGCGGCTTCCAGCGCGCCCGCCGCGCCCAGGGCGTGGCCGGTGAGCGGCTTGGTCGAGGCGCAGGGCACGCCTTGCGGGAACACGGCATGCGTGGCGTGGCTTTCCATGGCGTCGTTGTGCGGCGTGCCGGTGCCGTGCAGGTTGAGCCAGCCGATGCCGGCGGCGTCGACGTCCGCCGATTGCAGGGCGGCCAGCATGGCCTGGCGCGCGCCGGCGCCGGTGGGGTCCGGCGCGGACATGTGCCAGGCGTCGGAACTGGCGCCGCCGCCCAGCAGCGCGACGGCGTTCGCGTCGGCCGGCGAGCGCTCCATCAGGAACAGCACGCCGGCTTCGCCGATATTGATGCCGCGGCGGTTGGCCGAGAACGGCACGCACAGGGCCTCGTCCACCGCTTCCAGGGTGGCGAAGCCGTTGATCGTCAGCCGGCACAATGTGTCCGCGCCGCCGCAGACCACGGCGTCGCACAGGCCGAGCTTTAACAGCCGATGGGCGGAGAGCAGGGCGCGCGCGCTGGAGGTGCAGGCGGTGGACAGCGTATAGGCCGGCCCGGTCGCGCCGAGCCAGTCCGCGAAGCAGGACGCGGGCGACGACAGCGCCTGGCGCCGGTAGTCGTAAGTGTCGGGCCAGGCGCCTTGCGCGCGCAGGTGGCGAAACGCGGGGGCGTTGTCGTTCACGCCCGAGGTGCTGGTGCCCAGCACCACGGCGACGCGGTCCGCGCCGTAGCGGGCGACCGCCCGGCGCAGATGGGTTTCGATCTGCGTGGCGGCGGCCAGCAGCAATTGGTTGTTGCGGCTGTGGTGATGCAGGGGCAGGCCGGCGGGCAGCGGCGGCAGCGCGCCGGCGCAGGCGCCCAGGGTGAGGGCGCGGCCCTCGACCCAGCCGGTCTGGGCGCGCATGCCGGCGGTGTCGCCGGCGAAGGCGGCCCGCGCCACGGCATCGACGCCGGAGCCCAGCGCGCATACGATGCCGGGCGTGCCTAGCCAGGCGGTCATGGCTGCTCCTTCAAGGGGGTGATCCGCCAAGTGACGCCGTCGGCGGTCAGAATGGAAAAGACGTCGGCCTGCGAGGCCCGGGGCCAGCGCACGGTCCAGCGCGCGCGGCCGTCCCTTCGCAGCTCGCGCTGCGCCGCGCCGTCGGCCGCGGGGCCGGCGCGCCAGGAGCCGGCGCCATAGGCGGCGTCGAGTTCCGCCTCCGGCGTCCAGGCGAACATCAGCGCGGCGAACAGGTCGCGCGCCTGCGCGTTGGGCCGCAGAAAGCCGTCGGTGCGCCATTGTCCGTGTTCCAGCATCTGCCGCGCCTGCGGCACGCCCATGGGGTCGAACAGCGACCAGCGCAGCGCCGCGCCTTCGCGCTGGACCACCAGCAGCGTGTCCAGGGACGGCTGGCCCGCGGCCGTCTGGACGACATGCAACTGGCGCGGCAGCGTAAAGCCGGCGTCGCGCGCGGGCACGGGCGGCGCGCCCGCGCAGCCAGCCAGCAGGGCGAACGCCAGCGCCATGGCCAGGGCGCGGCAGGCGGACAGGAAGGGGAGGCGGACGGCGGTCATGGCAGGCGTCAGGCGGGCTGGGCCAGCTTGTCGCCGGCGCGGCACAGCTCGCTCAGCATGCGCAAGCGGCGCTGCGGATTGGCGACAAAGGGATTGGCGGCGTCCCAGGCGTAGCCGGCCAGGATGGAGCTGATCATGCGGCGGATCTCCGGCTGCGCGTTCTGGTAGAACACCACATCCTGGAATTCGCCGCTATACCAGCCCTGGACGTAAGCGCGGAAGGTCTCCACGCCCACCATCAGCGGGTCGGCGAACTCGGCCTGCCAGTCCACCGGGGCGCCGCTCAGCTGGCGGTGCAGCGCGTCGGCGGCCAGCTTGGACGAGCGCAGCGCAATGGTGACGCCCGAAGAGAACACCGGGTCCAGGAATTCCGCGGCGTTGCCGAGCAGGGCGTAGCCCGGGCCGTGCAGCCGGGTCACGCTGGCGGAGTAGCCGCCGATGGTGTTGGCCGGCGTGTCCCAGACGGCGTTCTTCAAGACGCGCTTCAGATTGGGCGCTTCGTCCGCCATGGCGCGCAGGGTGGTCATCAGGTCCTGCGCGGGCCCGCCGAACAGGTCTTCGCCGCCCACCACGCCGAAAGAACAGCGTCCATCGGAGAACGGGATCAGCCAGTACCAGATGCCGCGCTGTTCGGGGTGCACGCTGATCAGGATCTTCTCGCGGTCGAAGCCGGGGTCGTCGATGCGGTCTTCGATATGGGTGAAGATGGCCTTGCGGGGCGGCATCGAGGACGGGCGCTCCAGGTCCAGCAGGCGCGCCAGCACGCGGCCGTAGCCGCTGGCGTCCAGCACGAAACGGCTCTTGACCTGGTAGGCGGAGCCGTCCGCGCGGCGCACGTCCAGGAGGGGGCCGGCATCGCCGAAGTCGGCGGCGGTCACTTCCTGCTGGTAGCGCACCTCGACGCCCTGGCGGGCGGCGTCGTCGGCCAGCACCTTGTCGAAGCGCGCGCGCTGCACCTGGAAGGTGGTGCCGGGGCCGGCCGTGAACTTGTCGCGGAAATCGAAATAGGCGTAGGCGTCGCCGCAGGCGAAGGCGGCGCCGTTCTTGACCTGGAAGCCGGCAGCCTCGACGGCGGGCATCATGCCGGCCTCTTCCACGAATTCCAGGCAGTGCGCCAGCAGGCTTTCGCCAATGGAGAAGCGCGGGAACTGCTGGCGCTCCAGCATCAGGACATCATGTCCTTGCCGCTTGAGCAGGGCCGCGGCGACCGCGCCGGCGGGGCCCGCCCCGATGACCACGACTTCACGATGTTCCATGCCGGATGTTTCCATGTTGCGTTGATGAAAGAGGGTTGCGCGTCAGGCCCGCCGAGGCGGCCGGATCCAGGGCGCCCACAGCAGCGAGAACGCCACGCCGAGCGCCACCGCCAGCCCGAAATTGGCGATGGCCGGCGTGTGGCTGACGGCGAGCAGGCCGAACGACAGCAGGGTGGTGAGCGCGCCCAGCAGGATGCCGACGAGGCTGGCCGCGGCGCCCGCGACCCGCTCATACATGAAGATGGCGTAGTCCACGCCGATGGCCGACACCAGCAGCAGGCCGAACAAGCTGAAGAGCGTCAGCGGCTGGCCCAGGTAGCCCAGCGCGGCCAGGCTGCACGCGGTGGCCGCGAGCGGCACGGCGAGGACGCGCCAGGCTGCCGCGCGGCCCAGGGTCAGCAGCAGCAGCGCGGCGGCCGCCACATACGACAGCAGCTTGAGTTCCGCGGCTTCGATCCGCGTGGCCGCGAACATGCGGTTCAGCTCGCCGCTGCGGTCCACCAGGATGACGCCCGGCACGGACTGGGCAATCGCCTCCAGCGGCGCGGCGTCGCGCAGGCCCAGCAGCGTGACCATGCCCGCGGCTTCGCCGTTGCGCTCGCCGAGCCACAGCGTGCGCCAGCGTTCCGCCTGCGGACCTTGCAGCGCGCCTTCGATGGTGACCACGGGCAGCGCAGCCATCGATTGCAGTTCCTGCCGCAGGGCGGCTTGGGGGATGCCGAGTCCGGTGATGGGTTTCCAGACCTCGGGCTGCACGGCCAGCGCGGCCAGGCGCTGGCCAAGCGCCTGCTGGTCGGGGGCGGGCGACACGAGCTGGCTCAGCGAGTTGTAGGCGGCCAGTCCGCCGCGCTGGACCAGCGCGTCGAGCTGCCGCGATACCAGGGCCTGGCGCCGCAGCAATTCGTCGGCGTCGGGCGCGCGCACCAGGAAGAACTGGCTGGTCGGCATGAAGCCGGTGATTTCGCCGATCTGCCTTGCCTGCTGCATCAGCGGGGCGGGCAGGCTGAGCCATTGCCGCAGGTCGTCCTGGATGCCCAGGCGGGCGATGCCGCCCGCGGCGGCCGCCGTCAGGATGAGCGCGCCGGCCCACAGCACGGCGCGGCGGCCCGCAAGCCGCTCGCGCGCCCGCAGCGCGGCCTCGGCAAAGCGCAGCAGGGGTTGCCAGGGGCGGGGGCGCCAGCCGTTCATCCAGGCCGGAAGCTGGCACACGGTGCAGGCGTAGGCGCCCAGCAGGCCGGCGGCCGAGAACACGGCGGTCTGGGTCAGGGCGGGAAACGGCGTGAACGCCAGCGCGACATAGCCCACCAGGCTGGCGGCCAGGCTGATGGTCAGGCCGGGCAGGACGCGGCGCAGGGCCGGCCACGCCTGCCAGTCGGGCATGCCGTAGCTCTTGCCCAGCCAGTGCATGGGGAAATCCACCGCCACGCCGATCAGGCTGGCGCCGATGACCAGGGTGAGCACGTGGATGGAGCCGAACACGGCCACGCACGCGACCGCGCCGGTCAACAGGCCCACGGCCACCGGCGCGAAGGCAAGCAGCGCGCGCCAGCGCCGCAGCGCCAGCAGCAGGACGAGCACGATGCCGATCGTGGCGATCGATCCGATCCAGCCGCCTTCGGCCACGGCCTGCGCCTTGCCCGCGGCGGCGTACAAGGGGCCGCCCGCCACCAGCAGGTCGGCGCCGTCCCCGGCCAGGGCCAGGCGGTCCTGGGCGAGCTGCGCCGCGATGCGTTGCGGCGCGGCGGCATCGAAGGCGTCGCCGCGGGTCTCGGCGCGCACCAGCACCCAGCGCCGCCCGGCCTGTTCGGCCTGCAGGGTGCCCGAGCCCATGTCGTACTGCACGGCGCCGCCCGGACGCAGGGCCTGCTCGGCGCGGCGCGTCAGCCCCAGCCAATCCTGATCCACGGGCACCAGGCCCGACGACGAGAAGGGGTCGGACAATTCACGGGCGCGGCGTTGGGCGTAGGCGGCGGGGTCCGTCGCCAGCTGCTGGCGGTCGGCCATCGGCAACATGGCCAGGCGCCCGGCCAGCAACTGCGCGCGCAGCGCGGCCAGGTCCACGTTCAATTCCACTTGCACCACGGAGAACAGGCCGCTGTCCGTCCAGCGCTGGGCCAGTTGCCGCGCCGGCAACGCCGGGTCCGCGCCGGGGCGGGCGGCGACCAGCGCCACCAGCTGGCGCGACAGCGGCTCCTGGATGCGGGCTTCGGCCAGCTGGCGCGTGGAATCGGCGGCAGCCTGCGGCACCAGTTCCATCAGGTTGGCCGACACCGGCCAGCCATTGCGGCATTGCCAGGCGCCGGCGCACAGCACCAGCGCCAGCCCCAGCTTGAACAGGCGGGGCAGCCAGCGCTCAATCGGCAAACGCACGTTGCTCCTCGGGCGTCAGGGCGTCGGCGGCGGCCGCGCCGGTCATCTGCAGCACGCTGCGGTCGCCCTGGGTTTCGCGCAGCTCGATGCGGTCCACCAGCTTGCCGCCGTTGATCTGGATGTTGTCGAAGATCTGGCGCAGCAGCGCCGAGCGCGGCGTCAGCACCAGTTGCCAGCCGTCCGCCTCGCCTGTCAGCGCCAGGTCGAAGTTCTCTTGCAGGCCGCGGGTGTCGCCGGCCAGCACCGACAGGAACAGCCGGTTCTCGCGGCCCGCGCCGGTGTGCTGCGGCAGCGCCTGCCACTTGCCGGATTCGTCGCGGCGCGAGATGCCGTCGGCGTTGATGCGCAGATCTTGCGCGATAGGGGTGCGCAGCAGCCACAGCAGGCCGCGGCCGGCGGCCAGCGTGAAATCGCCGCGGCTGGTCAGCGGCTGGGGCAGCGAGCGCAGGAACTTCTGCTGCACGAACTGGCCCCGCACGATGGGCGTGGCGCGCAACTGCGCCTCCAGGGCGTTCAAGTCAAAGGCGCGCGCGCCCAGGGGCAGCAAGGCCAGCGCCAGCAGCCAGGCCAGGCGGTTGACGAACGGATGGGCATTGAACAGCCGCTTCATGAGGAGGCCTCCAGGGATTGCAGCTTGCGCTGGACCGCGGCGACGAAAGCGGGCGGCGACGCCAGCTGCATTTCACGGCTTGCCAGGCAGACGGCGACCTGTTCGGACGTGGCGCGCGTCAGCCGCTGGCCGCTGTCGGCGTCCAGGATCAGGTAGTTGATCTTCAGGCGGTGTTCCCATTCCACCAGCTCGGCGCGCACCACCAGGCGCTGGCCGAACTGCGCGGGCTGGGCATAGCGCAAATGCAGGTCGATCACCGGCCAGACGTAGCCGCTGGCGCGCATGGCGTCGTAGTTGTGGCCAAGCTGGTCGAGCAGTTCGCAGCGGGCCTGCTCCAGGTATTTCACGTAGTGGCCATGCCAGACGACGTTGATCGAATCGACGTCGAAGAAAGGCACCCGGATTTCGACTTCAGCGCCGATGGCGCCACGTTTACGCATCGTCTTTCCAGAAAGGGTAGAAGTTGAACCATTGCAGCGGCGCCTGGCGGCAGTGCGCGGCCAGGCGGTCGGCATAGCGCTGCGCCCAGCCGGCGATGTGCGCCTGGCGGGTGGCGCGCGTCCATTCGATGCCGTCGGACAGGCGCTCCATCGACACGCGGTAGCGCGTGCCGTGGCGCGTGCAGAACAGCAGGTTGACCGGACAGCGCAGCAGGCCCGCCAGCAGCCAGGGGCCTTGCGGCAGCAGCGCGGCCGCGCCCAGGAAATCCACCGGAATCGTGCGGTCGCCTTGCAGCGGCACGCGGTCGCCGGCGATGGCCAGCCATTCGCCGCGCTCCAGGCGCTGCGCCAGGTCCAGCATGACGGGCGCGTCCAGTTCGCTGACCTGGATCATGCGCAGCCCGCCGCCCGCTTCATTGAGCAGGCGGCCGAAGTGGACGGCGTGCTTGCTGTGGACCAGTACATTCAACCGCAGCGCGCCCGACTGCTCGGCCAGCGCGCGGCAGATTTCGATATTGCCCAGGTGCGAGCCCACCAGGATCTGGCCCCGGCCGCGTCCCATCTGCGCGTGCAGGCCGTCCGGGTCTTCCATGTCCAGCCTGGCCATGGTGATCTTGCCCTGCCAGACGTCCAGCTTGTCCAGCATGGCGCCGGCGAACGCGAGGTACTGGCGGTACACGGGAAAGGCGCGCGGCAGCGGCGCGGCGAGTTCGCCGGAGCGCGCCAGCCGTCGCTGGTACTGGGCGATGGCGCGGCGGGCGCGGGCCCCGAAGGCGTAGAAATACAGCACCACCAGCCAGACCACGGGCGCGACCGCGCGCCGGCCGAGCGTGCGCGCGGCCCAGGCCGTCAGGCGCATCAGCGCGGGGCTGCCGCGTTCGGCCTGTCCGGCCCAGTGTCCGTCCGCGGCGCTCATGGGCGATTGCCCCGCGCCAGCCGGCGCCACAAGAGCGCGGGCGAGCGGGCCAGCATGCCGAAGAACAGCCGCGCGTGCATGCGGCTGATGAGCACGTTGTCGCGCAGGCCCTTGAAGTGCGAGATGCCGCCCTCCGGGTAGGCCACGCGCGTGGGCAGCCAGGCCATGGCGACGCCGCGCCAATGCAGGCGCACCAGGATGGCAATGTCGAAATCCATGCGGCGGCCGACATGGGCGCGGTCGATCAGCGGCAGCGCCTGGGCCAGCGGATACACGCGAAAGCCGCACATGGCGTCGGGGATGTCGAGCGACAGCGTGTTGATCCAGACCCAGACGCGGGTCAGCCAGCGGCCGTAGAGGCGGCTGCGCGGCACATCGTCGCCATAGACGGGCGCGCCGCAGATCACGGCTAGCGGCCGGGCCCGCGACGCGTCGGCGAAGGCGGCGGCATCCGGCAGCGCATGCTGGCCGTCGGCATCCACCTGCAAGGCGTGCGTATAGCCCAGCGCGGCGGCCGCGCGCAGGCCGTCCTGCACCGCGGCCCCCTTGCCGCCGTTGGCCGCGCGGCGCACCAGATGCGTGTCCGGCAGCGCCGCCAGCGCGTCCAGCGCCGCGGCGCAATCCGGCGCGGAGCCGTCGTCCACCAGGACGCAGGGCAGGCCTTGCGCCGCCAGCTGCGCGTGCACGGCGGCGACCGTGCCGCCGTGGTTGTAGACGGGGATGACGGCGCAGAGCTTATGCAAGGCCATGGCCGTCCGCCTGGAGAATGCGGCCCGACGAGCAGGGGGCGCCGTCCACCGTGAAGGTGAAATACAGCTTTTGCCTGGCCGCTTCCCATTTCAGCGTCAGGGCCGCGATGTCGCCCGGACGCAGGAGCCGCTGGAACTTCAGCGCCTCCATGCCCGCAAAGCGCAGCCCGGGATGGAGGTCGCGTTGCGCCAGCGACATGGCCCAGCTGATCTGCGCCACGCCCGGCACGACGGGCGCCGCCGGGAAATGGCCGGTGAAGTACGCCAGGTCATAAGGGATGTCGACGGTGTAGCGGCGTTCGTTGTCGGGCTGCCCGGGAGTGTCCGCCGCCACCGCGACCGGCTCCAGCGGCCGCGCGCCCGCCGCCGCTTCGAATTCGGATTGCGGCAGCTTGCCCTGCGCGTTGCCGGGCAGGTGCCGGAACAAGCGCCAGGTGCGCGGGACCGCCAGCGATTCAAAGCCCGCGCCCAGGTGCGCGCGCAGGGCGTCCACCAGAGCCCGGCGCCCCTCGTTGCGCAGCGCGTGCAGGCCGCGCGCCGACAGCGCGACCAGCGCCGCCAGGCGCGCCGCGTCCGCGGCCTTGCCCAGGCGCGCTTCCGCCACATAGGGATGCTGCGCCAGCGCCTGCTCCAGCATGGGCAGCGAGATGCGCTTTTCCTCTATCTTCACGATGCGGTCCAGCCTGCCCAACAGCCGGAAGCCGCCGGCGGCGATCTCGGCGCCGTCCGCGGTCTGCTGCTCGGCGGCGCTCACCCATGGCGACTGCACGCGCAAGGCGCCGTCGCCGTTCAGGCTCACGGCGACGCCGGGCAAGGGCTGCCAGTCCCCGGCGCCGCTGCGCCAGGCAACCGCGCCGGTTTCGGAACTGCCGTAGATCTCGGTGGGACGCAGGCCCAGCGATCTCTCGATATCGTCGGACACCTCGGGCGGCAACGCGCCGCCTGAAGAATGGATGCTGGTCAGCCTGCCGCGCAGTTGCGCCCAGTCGAGCCGCTGTCCCAGGCGCCGCAGCAGGGCCGGGCTGGCGATCCAGGCGAAGGAGGCATGGCGCAGGCTGGCCTGCTGCAGGTCTTCGGGATAGAGGCGCTGGCGCCGGTCGATCTGCCGGCCCGCGCACAGCGGCCACAGCACGCGGAAGGGCAGGCCGTACATGTGCTGGGCCGAGACGCTGCCCAGCACGGGCGCGCGCGCATCGGGCCATTGCGCTTGCAGGGCGTGCACCTCTTCAGCCAGCTGGCGCCAGTGCTTGACGATGTGCTTGGGCGTTCCGCTGGAGCCCGAGGTGCACAGCACCAGGGTCAGCGCCGGGTCCAGTTCGGCCGGCGCCAGCGCGGGGGCGTCTTGCAGGTCGGCCAGCCGCCACTGCCGCTGCGCGGGCACGGGCAGGCCGGCGTCGGTCAGCCACGCGTCGACCGTGGCGTCCAGGCCGGCGCAGGTGTGCGCCTGGCAGTCGCCCGGCAGGACGGCCACCACTTCCGCGCGCCAGCAGGCGAACAGCGCGCAGGCCAGGGCGGCGGCGTCTTCGAACCAGAGCGCCACGCGCGACGCGGAGCGTGCGCGCAGCGCGCCCGCGATCCGCAGGCTGGACTGCGCAAAGTCGTTGCGCGTCATCAGCGGTTCGTCGGCGACCGGGGTATCCGCGGCCGCGGGCAGCAGCAGGCGGGTCAGGGGCGTCCAGGCCATGGCTCAAGCGGCCCTTGCGGCGGCGGGGCGCAGCAGCCATTCGCCGCCGATCAGCAGCCCCATCAGCACATAGCTGGCGCAGCCGTTGTAGGCCAGCCACCAGCTCCAGGGAGCCCAGGCCGCCAACGCGGCGGCGGCCGCGCCGTTCAGCGCGAAGAACACGCACCACGCCCGCGTCACGTTGCGGGTGTAGCGCACGCCTTCGGGCGGCAGGTCGGGATGGCGCAGGCGCGCCAGGCGCTCGACAACCGGGCGGCCTGCCCGCAGGCTCATGCCGAAGACGGCCAGCATCATGCCGTTGACCAGCACCGGATACCAGCGCAGCCAGCCTTCCGAATTGGAGATCGCCAGGATCAGGCAGAAGACGAGCGCCGCGACCGGCAGCAGCCGGTCGCCGGGCTGCGCGGCGCGCGCGGTCAGGCCGCGCGCCAGCCACAGCAGGGCCAGCGGCAAGGCCAGCCAGGCGGCGCTCACGCGCTCCAGCGTCGCATAGGCGATGAAGGGGTAGGCCACGCCGGCGGCGGCCAGGGCGGCCCCGACGCCACGCCTCATGCGGCGGGGTCCTGCTTTTGCCACATGGCCTGCACCACGTCCTCGACGGTGCGCACCGTGCGGAAGTCGTTGGCGTCGAGCTTGCGGCCGGTCTGGCGGCGGACGTGGTCGATCAGGTCGATCGCGTCGATGCTGTCGATTTCCAGATCGGTGTACAAGTGTGCGTCGGGCGTGATCCGGTCCGGTTCGATTTCGAACAGTTCGACCAGCGCGCCGCGCAGCGTATTGAAGATTTCCTCGCGGGTATGCATCGTGGCTCCGTATGCGTCAGTCGCGGCGTTGCGCAGTGACAAAGGCCGCCAGGCTGGCAATGCTGGCGAAATGCTCGCGCATGTTGCGCGTTTCGGGATCGATGACGATGCCGTAGCGTTTTTGCAGCGCCAGGCCCAGTTCCAGCGCATCCACCGAGTCCAGGCCCAGTCCGTCGCCGAACAGGTGGGCTTCGCGGTCGATGTCGTCAGGCGTAATGTCTTCCAGCCCCAGGGATTCGATGACGAGCGTCTTGAGCTCAAGTTCCAGTTGATTCATCCAGCTTTGACTCCACTTCCACCGCCATGGGCGACGTGTTCGTTCATTAAGGCGCCGTCTTGCGCGGTGCGCGCCAGCTCGGCTTCGAAATAGGCATGCAGGTAAGCGTTCATCTTGCGGCCGGCGATCGGCAGGGGATGCGCATTGCTCCAGGTTGCCGGATCGATGTCTTCCCCGACCTGAATGACATAGCGCATCCGGCAAGGGGGGATCCGATACCACGGCTCGCCCTTGGTCAGGCTGCGCGGATTCATGCGGATGACGACGGGCGTCACGACGCGCGCCCCGCGCAGCGCGATGGCGCAGGCGCCGCGATGGAACTGCGGCAGGGCGTCGGGCGGCGTGCGCGTGCCTTCCGGAAAGACGATCAGGGTTTCGCCGTTGCGCAGCACCTCGGCGGCGCGGTCGAACATGTCGAAGCTCTCGTCATTGGTGATGTAGCCGGCATTGGCGATCGGCCCGCGCGTGAACGGATTGGTGGCCAGGCCGTGCTTGACGATGCAGTTGGCGTTCTTTACGTGTCCGACGAGGAATACGACGTCGAGCAGCGAGGGGTGGTTGGCCAGGATCATCTGGCCGGGCTTGCCCAGGCGCTCGGCGCCCTTGAACTCCACGGTCAGGATGCCCACGCGGACCATGAAGCGGATGAACAGCCGGAAGGTGCCGTTCAGCGCCCAGCGCGCGCGCCGCTGCCGGTCCAGCCGGGTGCCCGGCAACAAGCGCTGCGGCGGGAACACCATCACGCGCAGCAGCACCCCGCCCAGGCCGAACATGGTGAAGGCGATGCCGGTGGCGAACAGGCGCCAGAGCCAGAAGTCTTGCCGGGTTTGGGTGGTGCCGGTCATGCGGTGCGCGTCCAGGTCCATTGGCGGAAGCGGTTCGCGTGCCGCCAACTGGGGGTTTGCAGCGCAAGGTGGCGCAGCAGGTTCAGGGGGTTGGGCCAGAGCCGGGGGGCGTCGTCCGCGCCCGACGCCGCGCCCGGCGCCAGCGTCCAGTCCGTGCCGGGGCGCAAGCGGAAAGCGGCGGCATAGGAAAACGGCGCATCGTCCGTCCAGGGGGCATAGGGGCGGGGCGGCTGTTCTTCGGCCAGCACCACCAGCACGTTCTCGTGGCCCTGGTCGAACAGCATGGCGGCTTCAATGAAAGCGTGTTCCAGGCCGTCGTCTTCCACCGACAAGGCGACGGACTCGGCCGTTTCGCGGCGTATGATCGACCACTGCGCGGCGATGGCGTTGTGCACGGACAGGCCAAAGGCCGTGGGCGACAGCGGTTCGTCCGCCGCCAGCGATTGCAGCAATCCGAAGTTGCGGCTGGTTTCCCCGTGCCGGGACGCGAACACCAGCGGCATGTTCGCGCAGCCCTCGGCCAGCGGCCACGCGCAGGCGAACACCCCGCGAGCCAGGGGGCTCAAGCGGCGGCGTTGCATGGGGGGCAGGAAGTCGAGGCGGGGAGCGCTCTGCTCTCCGAGGGGGCAATATGGGTGTTCGGCCCAGTCCTGCCAGCTGTTCGGGTCTTGAAATCCTTGCGTCCAACCTTGCCATTGCGCGATTGAAAACGTCAACATAGCGCGCGATTCTACTATGTCGGTATATGGCAATCTTGTTTTAAAGAGTTACTCATCACACACATCTCTGCTATGTGGTTACAAATAGTTTAATTAATTCGTTACGTTATTTCGTGAACGTTCAGGAACTTTTCATCTGGTGGGCGGACCAAAGCGCCGCCGCTCGCTATTGTGTTAATGACTTGTCGCCCGATGATGCGCGGCGGGCCTCGGCCATCCGCAGCCCGAAGGCGGCGGACGACTGGAGGGTCAGCCGCGCCTTGCTGCACGCCATGCGGACGGCGGTTCCCCCGCCGGGCGCGACATCGCTCAGCCACAGCGGCGGCCACGCGGTCGGCGCGGCGGCTCCCGCGGGCTGGAAGGTGGGGGTGGACCTGGAACGCATCCGGCCGCGCGACGTCGAGCGGTTGGCGCAATGGGTTTGCGCGGCGTCCGAGCGCGAGGCATTGGCCAAGCTTGAGGGCGCCGCGCGGCTCGATCACTTCTATATGTTATGGACCTTGAAGGAAGCCTTCATCAAGGCGGCCGGGCTGGATTTTCCGGCGGACATGGCGTCGGTGGGGCTGGAGTCGGCGCCCGGCGGGCAGCAATTGCGCGCGCCCCCCGGGGCTTGGCGCGCCTGTTCTTACCGCTTGGGTGCGGACTGGATGGCGTCCGTGGCGTGGCTGGAGCCGGCAGCGGGGCCAGCCGGCCCGATCCGGCCCCAATGGCGCGGCGCGGCGGCTTGCCCGTTACCGACGCTTGCCGTTTTGGGGCAGTGGCAGGCCGGAATCTGATCAGCCCAGGGGTTTCGCGCTGCGCACTTAAAGATGTATTATAAATATATGTTTAAAGGCGAACACGATCGCAATACAAGGAGCAGCAGATGTTGAGCCCCCAAATCCGCGCGCTGGTCAAGGCCACGGCCCCCGTCCTGAAGACGCATGGCGTAGCGCTGACCAAGCATTTCTATGCGCGCATGTTCGAGCACAATCCCGAGCTCAAGCACATCTTCAACCAGGCCCACCAGGCCGGCGGCCAGCAGCAGCACGCGCTGGCCGGCGCGGTGACCGCCTACGCCGAGCACATCGACGATCCTTCCGTGCTGATGCCGGTGGTGACGCGCATCGTGCACAAGCACGTCAGCCTGGGCATCCGGCCGGAGCACTACGCCATCGTGGGCAAGCACCTGCTGGCTTCCATCCGCGAAGTGCTGGGCGAGGCGGCCACGGATGAACTGGTGGACGCCTGGGCCGCGGCCTACGGCCAGCTTGCGGATCTGCTGATCGCCGAAGAGGCCCGCCTGTATGCGGAGTCCGCCAACAAGCCGGGCGGCTGGACGGGCTGGCGCGCGTTCCGGGTGGTGGGCAAGCAGCCCGAAAGCGCCGAGATCACATCCTTCTACCTGGCGCCGGCCGACGGCGGCACGGTGCCGGCCTACCGCCCCGGCCAGTATGTGTCGGTGCGGGTCTACGTGCCCGAGCTGGGCCTGATGCAGCCGCGCCAGTACAGCCTGTCGGACGCGCCGGGCCAGGATCGCCTGCGCATCTCGGTCAAGCGCGAACCGGCCGGCGGCCAGACCCCGGCCGGCCGCGTGTCCAACGCGCTGCATGACCGCCTGGAAGAGGGCGGCGTGCTGGACGTGGCGCCGCCCCAGGGCGATTTCCACCTGCGCGAAGACGGCAATGCGCCGGTCGTGCTGCTCAGCGGCGGCGTCGGCCTGACGCCCATGGTGTCGATCCTGAATCATCTGGTGCGCGCCAACGACGACCGCCAGATCCGCTTCGTCCATGGCTGCCGCAACCGTTCGGTGCACGCCATGAAGGACCACGTCAACCACATCGCCGCCGAACGCGGCAACGTGCGCAAGGCGGTGTTCTACGAGGAGATCGGCCACGGCGACGAGCCCGGCCGCGACTACGACTACCAGGGCCGCGTGGATCTGCACGCTATCCGCGACGAGGCCATCGTGCCCGGCGCGGACTATTACCTGTGCGGTCCCGCCGCCTTCATGCGCGCCCAGCGCGAGGCGCTGGTAGGCCTGGGCGTGGGCGAAGACCGCATCCATGCCGAGGCGTTCGGCAGCGGGGGCGCGCCCGCCTGAGCGGTGTATCCTGGCGGCCTGATCCTCCCGGCCGCCCGGGGCCGCCCCCCAACCCGCCATGCAACTGACCCGATTCACCGACTTCGGCCTGCGCGTCCTGATGTACCTGACGCAATGCCGCGACCGGCCCGCCGCCGTCACCATCCCGGAGATCGCCGACCGCTTCAGCGTGTCGCGCAATCATCTGGTGAAGGTGGTGCATTTCATGGCGCAGCGCGGGTGGGTCAGCACGTCGCGCGGCAAGGGCGGGGGGCTGAGCCTGGCGCGTCCGGCCACGGACTACCGGGTGGGCGACCTGATCCGCGAACTGGAGCAGCAGGGGCCGCTGATCGATTGCCGCGAGCCGCCCTGCGCGCTGGACGGCTCGTGCCGGCTGTCGGGCGTGCTGGCGCAGACGCTGCAGGCATTCTACGAAGCGCTCAACGGCTACACGCTGGCCGACCTGGTGCGCGACCCCACGGCGGCCGCCATCATCAGGCTGCATCGCGCCGCCTGAGGCGGGGCATGATGTTTGGTTATGGTTCCTGCGGCGTTTGGCATTTGCCGGCGCGGCCGCGCCCGTTACAGAATAGACGCCGTTAGCAGTCTTTTTGGATGATGGTATGCGCGTGTGTGTGATTGGCGCCGGCGTCGTGGGCGTTACGTCGGCCTACTTCCTGGCGCGCCAGGGTCATGATGTGGTGCTGGTGGACGGGCAGCCCCGTCCCGCGGAAGTCTCCAGCTACGCCAACGGCGGCCAGCTCAGCTACAGCTACGTGGCGCCGCTGGCCGGGCCGGGCGTGCTGCCCAGCGTGCCCGGCTGGCTGCTGCGCCAGGACTCGCCGCTGCGCTTCCGGCCGCGGCTGGACCCGCACCAATGGCGCTGGTGCCTGCAGTTCGTGCTGGCGTGCCGCGCATCGGTGGCCAAGGCGTCCACCGCCCAGCTGCTGACCCTGTCCTATCTCAGCCGCGATGTGATGCACACCTTGCTGGAGCAGGAGAACCTGGACTTCGGCCACTTGAAGAACGGCAAGCTCATCGCCTACCGTAGCGCGGAACTGCTGGACAAGGCGCGCGCGCTGGTGGCCTATCAGGCCGCGCACGGCGCCGAACAACAGGTGCTGGACGCCGCCCAGACCCTGGCGCGCGAACCCGCGCTGGCCGGCATGGGGGCAAGCCTGGCGGGCGCCATCTACACGCCCAGCGAAGAGGCGGGCGATTGCCGCCAGTTCACCGAAGCGCTGTTCGACCGCCTGCAGGCGCTGGGCAATGTGCAGTGCGCCATGTCCAATCCGGTGTCCGGCCTGCAGCGCGAAGGCCGCCGCATCGTGGCCGTCAACACCCGCGACGGCGATATCGGCGCCGACGCCGTGGTGCTGGCCACCGGCATGGGCACGCGCGCCTTGCTCAAGCCCCTGGGCCATGACGTGCCGCTTTATCCCTTGAAGGGCTACAGCCTGAGCGTGCCGCTGGCGGACGACGATACGGTGGCGCCGCGCATCAGCGTGACGGATTACGAACGGCGCATCGTCTACGCCCGGGTGGGCGGGGTGCTGCGGATTGCGGCCATGGTCGATATCGGCAGCGCCAACGCCGACATCGACACGGCGCGCATCGGCCTGCTTAAGCGCCAGGTGCTCGAGGCGTTTCCGGCGCTGGACCTGAGCCAGGCCATCCCCTGGGCCGGATTGCGCCCGGCCACGCCCACCGGCAAGCCCCTGATCGGACGCAGCCACGCGGCGGACAACCTGTGGCTGAACATCGGCCAGGGCGCGCTGGGCTTCACCCTGTCTTGCGGCAGCGCCGCCTTGCTGACCGCGCAGATGGCCGGCATGGAATTGCCGCTGGACGCCGCGCCGTTCCAGCCCTGACGAAAACCGGAATGTCCACTTTGCGATAGTCCCTGCCTTTTCGTCGGCAGACGGGCTGACCGCCGCTCAATAGGATATCGGTCATCCCCCGCGCAAGCCGCCTTCGGGCGCCGCGCGCGGCGGGAACCGATCCCATCCTCCGAGCGAAATCATCATGTCCTATCTGTTTCCGCTGTTCGCCATCCTGTTCTGGGCGGGCAACGTCATCGTGTCCAAGATGGCCGCCAGCGCCATCTCTCCCACCGCCATCACCTTCTACCGCCTGGTGCTGGCGCTGTTCCTGATGGGCCTGTTCACGGCCCGGCCCGCCTGGCGCAACCGCAAGGCCATCCTGCGGCACTGGCCCAAGCTGGCGCTGTACGGCGCCCTGTCGTCGGCGGTGTTCCAGGCGCTGTCCTACCGGGCCGCGGAAACCACCACCGCCACCAACATGGCCATCCTGACGGCGCTGATCCCGCTGCTCAGCATGCTGCTCAGCGTCGCCATCCTGCGCGATCCACTGACGCTGGGCATGGCCGCGGGCGGCGTGCTGTCGTTCCTGGGGCTTCTGTACCTGGTGGGCCAGGGCGACATGCTGAGCGTGTTCCAGCACGGCATCCATGCCGGCGACGGCCTGATGCTGCTGGCGGCCTTGTCCTATGCGCTGTATGGCGTGCTGCTGCGCCACTGGAAGGTGCCGGTTCCGGCCTGGCAGTCCACCTTCGTGCAGTCGATCTTCGCGCTGCTCTACATGCTGCCGCTGTACCTGCGCGTGCCGCCCGCGCAGGCCGCGCTGGACGCGGACACGATTCCGCTCATCCTCTACGCGGGCATATTCTCGTCGGTGCTGCTGTCGTACCTGTGGATAGAAGGCGTGCAGCGCCTGGGCCCGAACCGCTGCAGCATCTTCATCAACCTCTTGCCGCTGTTCACCGCGCTGGCCGCTTTCGTCATGCTGCGCGAGCAACTGCACGGCTATCACCTGCTGGGCGGCGCGGTCACGCTGGGCGGCGTGCTGCTGGCGCAGACCGTGCAGCGGCCCCTGTTCGGCCCGGCACGGGGCCGGACGCTGGCGGCGGGCAAGGCGTAGCCGTCCGTTCACGGGCGTTCAATACAGGCGCCGGCTCCCGCCGCATAGTGGCGCTCTTTAAGCGGGGGGGAGCCCATGAGCATTTTCCAAAGGACCGCCATCGCCCTGGCGCGCAGCCCGGGCGTAGGGCGGGCAATGCGGACGATGGCGGCCCGGTCGCCGCTGGCGCGCCGCTTCGTCGGCGGCGCCGACGTGGACGCTGCGGTCCGGACCGCCGCGCGCCTGCGCGAGGCGCACGGCATCCGGGCATCCCTGTTCTACCTGGGCGAGTACGTGGCGGAGCGCGAGGCCATCGAGCACAACGTGAACCAGGCGATCGGCGCGTGCCGCGCATTGGCGCGGGCGGGCCTGGACGCGCACGTCTCCGTCGACCCCACCGCCATCGGCTACATGCACAGCGACGCGCTGGGCGAGGACAATGCCCGCCGCATCGGCATGGCGGCGCGCATTGGCGCCGGAAGCGGGCGCGACTGGATGGTGCTGGACATGGAAGACGCCGGCATCCTCGACCGCACATGCGCCCTGCACCGGGACTTGCTGGACGCGGGCATCCCGGCGGGCCTGACCCTGCAGGCGCGGCGGCGGCGCACGCCGGAAGACCTGGCCTGGGCGATTCGCCAGCGAACGAGCCTGCGGCTGGTCAAGGGCGCGTTTCCCGAGCGCGCGCTGGACCACGCGGGGCGTGCCCGCATCGACCTGGCCTATCTGGATGCCGCGTCCATCATGCTGTCGCGCGAGGCGCGGGAATCGGGCTTCTATCCGGTTTTCGGCACGCACGACGACCGGCTGGCCGGCGCCATCATGGCGATCGCGCGGGAGCGCGGCTGGTCCGCCGATGCGTTTGAATTCGAAATGCTGTACGGCGTGCGCCCCGATTGGCAGCTGGCGCTGCGCGGCTTGGGCTATAACGTGAGGGTCTATCTCCCGTTTGGCGCCGACTGGTGGCCGTACGCCGTACGCCGTTCGCCGGGTGGGAGAGAATCCTCGCAACGCGTGGCTGCTGGCCCGTTCCCTGACGTCGGACGGGCGCTATTTCGGGTAGCCGCGGCCGGCTGGCGCATTCATGGCGGTTTCCCAATATATCTGGCATTGCGGCGCGGGCCTGCCCGGCGACGTGCTCATCGCGGACTTGCGGGCCTACCGCTATGCGCCGCATTTTCATGACGCCTGGTCCATCGGCGCCATCGCGCGGGGCCGCTGCGATTTCACGGTGCACGGCCAGGCGCACACGGCAGGCGAGGGCGACCTGGTGGCCATCCCCCCGGGGCGGGTCCATACCGGCGGCACGTCCGCCGCGCCGCTGGCGTATCGCATGGCGTACATCGATCCCGCCTGGTTCCAGGACCACGAACGGGCGCTGTACGCCGGCGGCGCGCGCCTGGCGGGCCCGGTCATCGCCGATCCCGCGCTCTGCGGCCTGTGGCTGGCGGCGCTGACGCCGGACCCGATCCCGCTTGCGGAGCGCCGCGAGCGTATTTCCGCCGCCTTGTTCGGGCTGCTGGCCGCGCATGCCCAGGCCCAGGAATCCGCGCCCGCCGAGACGGCCGATGTCTGCGCCTTGCTGCGCGAGCGCATGGCGTCCGATCCCGCGTGCGCGCCGGACCTGGAGGCCCTGGCGCTGGCGCAGGATCGCCATCGCACCACTCTGGTCAAGCAGTTCGCCCGGCGCTACGGCCTGCCGCCGCAGGCCTGGCTGCGCAACTGGCGGGTGGCGCGCGCCCGGGCGCTGCTGCGCGGCGGCCTGCCGCTGGCCGACGCCGCCCAGGCGGTGGGTTTCGCCGACCAGGCGCACCTGACCCGCGTGTTCAAGCAGGTCTACGGCAGCACGCCGGGCGTGTTGCGCAAGGCGGGCTCGGGCGGTTCCCAGACGTTGTGACTGCGGGGCGTTTCGATCCGGTAATCGGAGTATTTCAGGGTGAAGAACCCGGCGCCCAGCTTTTCCGCGGCCAGCAGGGGCTGGCGCGGATCTTTCGCGACCTCGCCGCGCCGGTTGCCGGCGCCGTGCACGTAGCCGACAAAATCCGAATGGGTGTAGCGCGCGTACTCCTGCACCTGATGCACGATGCCCAGCGCCGCGCCGGGATAGGTCTCTTCCGAGGCGACGGCCAGACCCAGCCGCTTGCCGGTCATGCGCGCCTTGACGCGTTCCGGCTCGGGTCCCGAGCCCACGTAATGGGTGAACGAGCGGTCGAAGAACGCCTTGGTCTGCGCGGACATGCCATACCAGTAGACGGGCGTGCAGACCAGCACGCCGTCGGCGGGCAGGAAGTGTTCCAGGAACAGCTCGGCATAGCGGTCCGCGGGCGCGTTCGCGTGGCGCAGGTCGGGCAGGAAACCCTGGATGTAGTCGTCCAGGAACAGCAGGGCGGCGGACGTGCCGGCCGCGGTCGCTCCGCGTTGCGCGGCCGCGCCCAGCGCCGCGCTGTTGCCGTCGCGGCGCGGGCTGCCCACCAGGATGAGCAGCCGGTTTGATTGGTGATTTGAATTCATGCCTGACTCCTTGGGTAGAAACGAAGATCTCGATCCGGTTGCTCAAAGTCTGGGTCGATAAAGGCCGGACGACAAATGATCATTCCTTGGGTAAGATGAATTCAATTCATTGATTGGTCTCGTCATGTTCGCCACGCTACCCGTCACCGCGCTGCGCACGTTCGAGGCCGCGGCCAGGCTGCGCAGTTTCAAGCTGGCCGCGGCCGAGCTCTCGGTCACGCCCACGGCGGTCTCCCATCAGGTCAGGGCGCTGGAGCGGCACGTGGGATGCGCGCTGTTCGATCGCGTGCCGCGCGGGGTGCGCCTGACCGACAAGGGCGCGCGGCTGTTTGCCGGCGTGCATGGCGCGTTGCTGGATGTGGCGCAGACGCTGGATGCCTTGCGGCCCGCGCCCGCCGCGGGAACCCTCACGGTATCCACCACGCATTCGTTCGCGGCGTTGTGGCTGGTGCCACGCCTGGGCCGGTTCCATCAGGCCTATCCGCAATACCGGCTGAGCCTGAACGCCAGCGCCGAGCCCGTGGACCTGCTGCAGGACGCCAGCGTGGACGTGGCCATCCGCTACAGCCGCCAGCGCTACCCCGCGCTGCATGCGGCCTGCGTGTTGCCCGAATGGTTCGGCGTGTACGGCGCGCCCGCGCAGGTGGCGCAGGCGGGCAGGCGCGTGCCGGCGCTGGTGACCGTGCGCTGGCGCGACTCCGCGCTGTACGACGAAGGCTGGCGGGAATGGTGCGAGGCGGCCGGGCTGCCCGCCTGGCGCCGGCCGGCGGCCGAACATGCCTACGAGGAAGAACACTATGCCCTGCAGGCGGCCATTGCCGGACAGGGGCTGGTGCTGGCCAGCTCCGTCATGGCGTCGGACAGCGTCGGCGCTGGAACCTTGGCGGCCTACCGCCCCGAGGTTCGCGTAGCGGGCTCGGCCTACACCGCGCTGTGCGCGCCGGGGCGGGAACGCCACCCGCCCGTCAAGGCGTTCCTGGCGTGGCTGCGCAAGGAATTCCGGGCTTGAGCCCAGTCCAGGCGCGGCGCCGGATGCGGCCTGGCGCTGGCGGACCGTGAATCAGGAACTTGTGTTTTATAGTTTTGAAAAATCAGCGGAGCCCGCAGGCAGTGAATCGATTTCATGAAATGACGGTGTTCCTGGCGGTGGCCGAGGCCCAGAGCTTCGCCGCGGCCGCCCGGCGCCTGGAGATGTCGGCGCCCACGGTCACGCGCAGCGTCGCGGCGCTGGAACGCCGGCTGGGCGCCTTGCTGCTGGTGCGCACGACCCGCAGCCTGCGCCTGACCGAGGCCGGCCAGCGCTACGCCGCGGATTGCCGGCGGATCCTGGACGAAGTGGAGCAGGCCGACGATGCCGCCGCGGGAGCAATGTCCGCGCCGCGAGGCGCGCTCAGCATCACCGCGCCCGCCTTCTTCGGCGAACTGCACGTGATGCCGGCCGTGCTGGGCTACTTGCGGGAACACCGCGAGGTCTCGGTGCGCGCGCTGCTGGTGGACCGCGTGGTGAACCTGCTGGACGAGGGCATCGACGTGGCCGTGCGCATCGGCGCCCTGCCGGACTCCACGCTGACCGCGGTGCCGGTCGGGCACGTGCGACGCGTGGTCTGCGCTTCTCCCGGCTTTCTGCGGCAGCACGGCGTGCCCGAGGACCCCGAGGCGCTGCATCGCTTTTGCACGATCACCATGGCGATGGAGGGCAGGGGGCCGCAATGGCGCTTCCTGCAGGACGGGCAGGCCCGGCGGCTGAACGTGGAATCGCAGCTGACCGTCACGTCCTTCCAGGCGGCGGTGATGGCGGCCTGCGAGGGCTGGGGCCTGACGCAGGTGGTGTCCTACCAGGTGGCCCGGCATCTGGCCAGCGGCGCCCTGCAAGTGGTGCTGCGCGATTTCGAGCTGCCGCCCCGGCCGGTCCATGTGGTGTTTCCGGAAGGCCGCAAAAGCTCGGCCAAGGTGCGCAGCTTCGTGGAGTTCTGCGTCGAGGCCCTGCGCCGCGACCTGGCCGCGCTGCCGGCCTGATCCGCTTTCTTTCATCCGCCGCAAGAGTGTCTTGCCGGCGCTGGCCGTTCCCTTGCGGCGGGCGGGGGACCAAGATGGAGCCTTGATTCCACCTGAGAGCCCCTCATGCCGACCACCCCCCTCACGTTCTACAGCTTTCCGTATTCCGGCCATGCGCACCGCGTCGCGCTGATGCTGTCGCTGCTGGACGTGCCGCATCAAACCGTGAACGTGGACCTGCGCAGCGGGGAACAGAAGCGGCCCGGATTCCTGGCGCTCAACGCCTTCGGCCAGGTGCCGGTGATCGACGACAACGGCGCCGTGATCGCCGACTCCAACGCCATCCTTGTCTATCTGGCCAAGCGCCACGGCGGGGAGGCATGGCTGCCCGCCGATCCCGCAGGCTCCGCGGCGGTGCAGCGCTGGCTGTCGGTGGCGGCCGGCCCGCTGGCGGCCGGGCCCGCGGCCGCGCGCCTGGTGACGCTGTTCGGCGCGCCCTACGACGTGCAAGCCACCCTGGCGCGCGCGCATGCCTTGCTGGCCGTCATGGAAGGCGAGCTGGGCAGCCGCGAGTTCCTGGCGGGCAACGCGCCGACCATCGCGGACGTGGCCTGCTACGCCTACGTGGCGCATGCGCCCGAGGGCAATGTGTCGCTTGCCGGCTATCCCCATGTCAGGGCCTGGCTTGCCCGCATCGAGAACCTGCCGCGCTTCGTTCCCATGGCCTCGTCGCCCGTGGGCCTGCTGGCCGCCTGAAGGCGGGCCTCGCGCCCGCAAGGACACCCTCATGACCATCACCGAAACGAACGCCGCCGCGCCGCTGCCCTGGCATGCCGGCGAACGGCGCCTGCAGGAACACGCGGGCGTTGCCGCGCGCATGGAACAGGTCGGCCGCAAGGTCCTGCGCGACTACATGCCCGACCAGCATCGCGAGTTCTTCGCGCAGTTGCCCTTTCTGGTGGCGGGCGCGGTGGACGGGCAGGGCGATCCCTGGGCGGGCGTGCTGGAGGCCGAGCCGGGCTTTGCCGTGTCGCCCGATCCGCACACGCTGCGCGTGGCCGCCATGCCCGATGCGGACGATCCGCTGCGCGCCGGCCTGGGGCCGGGCAAGGCGGTCGGCCTCTTGGGAATCGAGCTGCATACGCGCCGGCGCAACCGCATGAACGGCCGCATCGCGGCCTGGGACGGCAAGCGCTTTGACGTGTCGGTGGCGCAGTCCTTCGGCAACTGTCCGCAGTACATCCAGTCGCGCGATGGCTATTTTTCGCGCTCGCCGTCCTTGCGCTTTGCCGCGGCCCTGCCCGAACGCGATGGGCTGGACGCCGCGGCGCGCGCGCTGATCGCGGCGTCCGACACCTTCTTCGTCGCCAGCTACGTCGACAGGCAGGAGGAGGCCGGCGGCCGCGGCGTGGATGTCTCGCATCGAGGCGGCAAGCCGGGCTTTGTGCGGGTCGACGGCAATGTGCTGACCATTCCCGATTTCTCGGGCAACCGTTATTTCAACACGCTGGGCAACCTGATCGCCAATCCCGTGGCGGGCCTGCTGTTCATTGATTTCGAGCGCGGCGACCTGCTGCAGCTTTGCGGGCGGGCGGAAGTGGTTCTGGACGATCCGGAGATCGCCGCCTTCGCGGGGGCGGAACGCCTGTGGCGCGTGCATGTGCGCCGCGCGGTGAGGCGGCCGGGCGCGCTGGCCTTGCGCTGGCGGTTCGATTCCTACTCGCCGACCGCGCTGGCGACCGGGCGCTGGCCGGCGGCCGCCTAGGGCTGCGCCGTCTTCTGCACGACCGCGTCGTCGGGGCCCAGCACGCGGCCATCCTGCGCGCGGATCTCCATGCGGCGCACGGGCTGGCCGCGCTTGCGGTCGACCAGCGTCGAGTGCGCTTCGGCGGGGCCGTAGTAATGGGCCTCGCCCCATTGGCGCAGGCCGACGATCACGGGGAACAGCGCCTGGCCCTTTTCCGTGAGCACGTATTCCTGGTAGGCGCTTCCGTCCGAGGCGGGCGCGACGGCCAGGATGCCGTGGGCGACCAGGGTGCGCAGGCGGTCGCTGAGGATGTTCTTGGCCACGCCCAGGCTTTTCTGGAATTCGCCGAAGCGGCGCAGTCCGTCGAAGGCGTCGCGCACGATCAGCAGCGACCACCAGTCGCCAATGGCGTCGAGCGAGCGCGCCACGGGACAGGCGGCGCCTTCAAGGCTGGTGCGTTTGACCATGTCGTGTCCTTTTGGATGGAAATGACGGTGTGTATTTTTCGGTTGCATTATAAAACCTGAAGACCTAGCATTCTAGTTTCGTTATAAAACCACATAAGGATCGTGATGCCTGCTGCCCACCCCCAACCCCCCGCTTGCGAGCCCGAGGGCCGGATGTCCACCGCCCTGGTCATGCTGCTGGCCGCCGCATGCGCCTTGAGCGTCGCCAACGTGTATTACGCGCAGCCCTTGCTGGACGCCATCGGACGCGAGTTCCGCATGGACGAGGCGGCGATCGGCATCGTCGTCACCGCCACGCAGCTGGGTTGCGCGATCGCCCTGCTGTTCGTGGTGCCGCTGGGCGACCTGCTGGACCGCCGCCGGCTGATGCTGGCGCAGCTTGGCCTGCTGGTGCTGGCCCTGGGCGCGGTGGCCTTGTCGGCGAACACGCCATGGCTGCTGGCGGGCATGGTGGTCCTGGGCCTGCTGGGCACGGCGATGACGCAAGGCCTGCTGGCGCTGTCCGCCGCGCTGGCCGCGCCGTCCGAGCGCGGCCGCGTGGTGGGGGCGGCCCAGGGCGGCGTGGTGATCGGCCTGCTGCTGGCGCGGACGCTGGCCGGCGCGGTGGCGGACCTGTGGGGCTGGCGCGCCGTGTATCTCGTGTCCGCCTGCCTGTCCGCCGTGCTGGCGCTGGTGCTGGCCCGCTGGCTGCCACGGCGCCGACTGCCCAGGGCCGAGCTGCGCTACGGCGCGCTGCTGCGTTCGGTTTTTGTCCTGCTTGCGACCGAACGCGTCCTGCGCGTGCGCGGCATGATCGCGCTGCTGATGTTCGCGGCCTTCAGCGCATTCTGGACCGCCCTGGTGCTGCCGCTGAGCGCGCCGCCGCATTCGCTGTCGCACACGGCGGTGGGCGCGTTCGGGCTGGTGGGCGTGGTGGGGGTGCTGATGGCGGCGCGCGCCGGCCGGCTGGCCGACAGCGGCCAGGGCCAGAAGACCACCGCGGCGGGACTCGCGCTGCTGTGCCTGGCCTGGGCACCGATCGCCTTTCTGGATCAAAGCCTGTGGGCGCTGGCGCTGGGCGTGCTGGTGCTGGACGTGGCGATGCAGGCGCTGCATGTAACCAACCAGACGATGATCTTCAGCATCAGCGCGCAGGCGCACAGCCGCCTGGTGGGCGGCTACATGATGTTCTACGCGGTGGGCAGCGGCCTGGGGTCGATCGCGTCCACGGCCGTGTACGCGCGGGCCGGCTGGCTGGGAGTCTGCGCGCTGGGCGCGGGCATCAGCCTGGCCGCGCTGCTGTTCTGGGCGGCGACAGCGCCGCGCAAGGCGTCCCGCTTGCGCGGGACGCCGGGCCAGGCCCGCATATAGGGCCTCTGCGAGGCTGCTTCCAGCGCAAGCGAGCCTAGGCCGCTACGGCTGGACCTCGTATTCGCGCGATCCCAGCACCACCGCCGCCAGGCCCGGCGCCTGCGTCAGCTTGTGCAGCGCATAGCACTGCGCCGTGGCGATCTTGGCGTTGTGGAACGCCGGATCTTCCGCCTGGCGATCCAGGCTGGCCAGCAGCGCGCGCGCCATTTGCCAGCCGGCAAGGGTCGTGCCCGCCAGCAGCAGGTAGGGGACCGCGGCGCCGAACACCGCGTTGGGATGGCTGGCGGCATTGGCCAGGATGAAGTCGACCGCGCTGGCCAGCGCCTGGCGGGCCTCGCGCAGCGGCGTCAGCATCCGCTTCGCGGCGGGTTCGCCGCGGGCTTCCAGGTCGCGTTCGGTCTGGCCGACCGCTTCCAGCAGCGCGCGCGCCACCGCGCCGCCGTCGCGCAAGGTCTTGCGGCCGACCAGGTCGTTGGCCTGGATGGCGGTCGTGCCTTCGTAGATGGTCAGGATGCGGGCGTCGCGGTAGTACTGCGCGGCGCCGGTCTCTTCGATGAAGCCCATGCCGCCATGGACCTGCACGCCCAGGCTGGCGACGTCGATCGACATCTCGGTGCACCAGCCCTTGACGATGGGCACCAGGAATTCCTGGATGGCGAGCTGGCGCTTGCGTTCTTCAGCGTCGGGGCTGGCGTGCGCCAGGTCGGCGTGGCCGGCGGTAACGTAGGCCAGCGCGCGGCCGGCTTCCGTCAGCGCGCGCATGGTGCCCAGCATGCGGCGCACGTCCGGGTGCTGGATGATGGGCACGGCATCGCGCGACGAGCCGTCCACCGGCCGGCTCTGCACGCGCTCGGCGGCATAGGCCAGCGCGTGCTGGTAGGCGCGGTCGGCGATGGCGATGCCTTGCACGCCCACCGCGTAGCGGGCGGCGTTCATCATGATGAACATGGCGTCCAGGCCGCGGTTTTCCTGGCCGACCAGGTAGCCGAGCGCGCCGCCCGCGTCGCCGAATTGCAGCGTGGCGGTGGGGCTGGCCTTGATGCCCAGCTTGTGTTCGATGGACACGCAGGCGACGTCGTTGCGCGCGCCCAGCGTGCCGTCGTCATTGATCAGGAACTTGGGCACCAGGAACAGCGAAATGCCCTTCACGCCTTCGGGCGCATCCGGCAGCCGGGCCAGCACCAGGTGCAGGATGTTCTCGGTCAGGTCGTGCTCGCCGTAGGTGATGAAGATCTTGGTGCCGGACAGGCGGTAGGCGCCGTCGCCCACGGGTTGGGCGCGGGTGCGGATCATGGCCAGGTCGGAGCCCGCCTGCGGTTCGGTCAGGTTCATGGTGCCGGTCCACTGGCCGGAGATCATGGGGCCGATGAAGCGTTCGCGCAGTTCGGGGGAGCCGGCCGTCAAAAGGGCCTCGATGGCGCCGTTGGTCAGCAGCGGGCACAGCGCGAACGACAGGTTGGCGGCGTTCAGCATCTCGGCGCAGGGCGAACCGATCAGGCCGGGCAGCCCCTGGCCGCCGTATTCCACCGGATGCGTCATGCCCTGCCAGCCGGCGTCGGCGTACTGGCGGAAGGCCTGCTTGAAGCCCGGCGAGGTGGCGACCGCGCCGTCGCGCCAGGCGCTGGGTTCGCGGTCGGCGGGGTGGTTCAGCGGCGCCAGCACCTCGGCGGCGAAGTGGGCGGATTCTTCCAGCACCGCCTGGGCGGTGTCGGGCGTGGCCTCCTCGAAACCGGGCAGGGCGGCCACTTGCGGCAGGCCGGCCAGATGGTTCAGCACGAACAGCATGTCTTTCACGGGGGCTTGGTACGTCATGGCGTATGCGCTCCTGGATTTTTTGGGGGAAGAGGGTTCAGGCGGCCTTGTCGGGGCCGGCCGTGTCGATGGCGGACGCGGCGCCGACCGCGGCGCGCAGCTCGAATTTCTGGATCTTGCCGGTGGAGGTCTTGGGCAGTTCGCCGAAGCGCACCGCGCGGGGCACCTTGAAGCCCGGCAGCAGCAGCTTGCAGTGCGCAATGATCTCTTCGGCCGTCGCCGCGCAGCCGGGCTTGAGCTCGACGAAGGCGCAGGGCGTCTCGCCCCATTTGGGGTCGGGCATGGCCACCACCGCCACCGCCGCCACGGCGGGGTGCCGGTAGAGCGCGTCCTCCACCTCGATGCTGGAGATGTTCTCGCCGCCCGAGATGATGATGTCCTTGCTGCGGTCCTTGATGCGGACATACCCGTCGGCCGTCATCACGCCCAGGTCCCCGGTATGGAACCAACCGCCCGCGAAGGCTTCCTCGGTGGCGCGTTCGTTCTTCAGGTAGCCCTTCATGCAGATGTTGCCGCGGAACATGACTTCGCCGATGGTCTCTTCGTCGGGCGGCACGGCTTGCATGGTTTCCGGGTTGCGCACGGACACGCCGGCCTGCAGGTGATAGCGCACGCCCTGGCGCGCCGTGAGCTGCGCGCGCCGTTCGTCGTCCAGCGCGTCCCAGGCGTCCTGGCGGGCGCAGACGGCGGCGGGGCCGTAGACTTCGGTCAGGCCGTACACATGGGTCAGCTCGAAGCCGATGTCGCGCATCTTGGCGATGACGGCGGGCGCCGGCGCGGCGCCCGCCACCATGGTGCGCACGGCATGCGAGATGCCGGCGCGCATCTCGGCGGGCGCGTTGGCCAGCGCGCTTTGCACGATGGGCGCCCCGCAGTAGTGGGTGACGCCTTCGTCGCGGATCAGGTCGAACACGGTCTGGGGATCGAACTTGCGCAGGCACACGTTCACGCCCGCGCGCGCCGCGATGGTCCAGGCAAAGCACCAGCCGTTGCAGTGGAACAGCGGCAGCGTCCACAGATAGACCGGGTGCTTGGGCATGTCCCATTCAAGGATGTTGCTGATGGCGTTCATGTAGGCGCCGCGATAGTGGTACACCACGCCCTTGGGATCGCCGGTGGTGCCCGACGTGTAGTTCAGCGCGATGGCGTCCCATTCGTCGGCGGGCGGCTTCCAGTCGTACGCGGCGGGGGCGGCGGCCAGGAAGTCCTCGTAGTCGGTGGCGCCGGCCAGCGTGGCGGGGGCGCCCTCCAGGTCGTGGACGGAGATGACCTTCAGGTGCGGAAACTCGGCGCGGGCCCGCTGGGCAAGCTCGGCGTATTCGGTGTCGATGATCAGTGCGCGGGCCTCGCCGTGGCCCAGCATGAACAGCACGCTGGGGGCGTCCAGGCGGGTGTTCAGCGTATTGAGCACGGCGCCCAGCATGGGCACGCCGAAGTGGGCCTCGACCATGGCGGGAATGTTGGGCAGCATCACGGCGACGGTGTCGCCGCGCTTGATGCCGGCTTGCGCCAGGGCGCCCGCCAGGCGCTGGGCGCGTTCATAGGCCTGCGCCCAGGTCCGGCGCACCTTGCCGTGGACGATGGCCAGCCGCTGGCCGTAGACTTCCGCTGCCCGGGCGATGAAGTCGACGGGGGTCAGGGCCGCGTAATTGGCCTCGCGGCGCGCAAGGCCGTGATCGAACATGCTGCTCATGCTGTGTCTCCAATGGGCGCGGGCGCCTCTTGTCTGTTTGCGGGGAGTTTGATCCCCGTCGCTTGCGTGAGCTTAGGCGCGGCCGGAAAATACTGTCTGTCGCCTGCATGACAGACCGCCGGCCGACCCCGCTTTACGCAAGTTTTACACGGTTCCGCACATGTCCGATGTTTCAAACATAGTTTCCCCGGCGGAGCTGGCCAGCCTGTTCCGGGCTTGCGCCTGGTTCGCCGCGCTGGAGGCCAGCCACCAGGACCTGGTGCTGGCCACCTCGCGCGCCGAACACGTGGCCAGCGGCGCCTGGATCGCCCGGCGCAACGCGCCGTCGGATTACTGGCTGGGGGTGAACAAGGGCCTGCTGAAGCTGGCGATCTACAACGAGTCGGGCCGCAGCTGCACGTTTTCAGGCGTGCCGCCGGGCGGCTGGTTCGGCGAGGGCAGCGTCATCAAGCGCGAGCTGCGCAAATACGATGTGGTGGCCATCCAGCCGTCGCTGGTGATGCTGGTGCCGTCCGCCACGTTCCATGCGCTGCTGTCGGCCAGCCTGCCGTTTTCGCATTTTGTCATCGGCCAGTTGAATGACCGCATGGGCGAGTTCATCGCGTCCATCCAGAACCACCGTTTGCTGGATGCCGATGCGCGGGTGGCGCAATCGCTGGCGCAGCTGTTCAACCCGCAGCTGTATCCGTCCACCGACCTGACCCTGGCGATCTCGCAGGAAGAGCTGGGCTATCTGACGGGCCTGTCGCGCCAGCGCGTCAACCAGGCGCTGCAGGCGCTGGCCGACCTGGGAATCCTGGCGCTGGCCTACAACCAGATCAAGGTGCTGGACCTGGAACGCCTGCGCCAGTACGGGCTGGACCAGTTCTGAGGGGCGGGGGGCTTACCCGGCCTGCAATGCGCGGGCCAGCGCCGCCCGCGCCAGGATGCGGGTGGAGTCCAGCGTGGGCAGCGCGGAATTGCCGTCGTTCAGCACCAGCGGCAGTTCGGTGCAGCCCAGCGCCACGGCGTCGCAGCCGGCGTCGCGCAGGCGCTCGATGATGCCCTGCAGCCGCGCCACGGAGTCCGGCTTGAACACGCCGTAGACCAGTTCTTCCATGATGATGCGGCCTAGCTCCTGCCGGTCTTCCGCGGCGGGCCGCAAGCAGTCCAGGCCGCGTTCGGCGAGCTTGGCGGGGTAGACGTCGCTGTCCACCAGCCAGTGCGTGCCCAGGATGCCGATGCGGCGGCAGCCGCGCGCGGCCGCGACGGCGGCCACTTCTTCGGCGATGTGCAGCCAGGGCAGGGGAGATCGCGGCAGGACGTGGCCCAGCGCCTGATGGATGGTGTTGTCGGGGCAGATCAGGAAATCCGCGCCCGCGCGGGCCAGCTTGTCCGCGGACGACAGCATCAGCGCGCCCACCCCGGCCAGGTCGCGCCGGTCCAGGCAAGTCACATAGTCCGCCAGCGAATGCGTGTGCAGCGATATCTCCGGGTGCGCGTGCGGCCCCATGCGCTGCGCGCCTTCCGCGCACAAGGTGCGATAGCAAAGCGCCGCGCCTTCGGCGGAGCAGGCGACGATTCCGATGTGCAGCGGCGCGGCGTTCATTCGGCGGATTCCTTGTTCAAGGCCCGCGCGTGGCGGGCGATGCGGCGAAAGCTCTCGGCCATGGCGGCCTGCTGCGCCTGGGGCAACTGCGACAGGAACAGCTCGTCGATGGCCGGCCCGTAGACCTTCCACATTTCCCGCCGCAGCGCCCGCCCCTTGGGCGTGAGCCGGGCGTAGGCGGCGCGCCGGTCTTCGTCGCAGCGGAAGCGTTCGACCAGCCCGGCGGCCTCGATGCGGTCCATCAGGCGCGTGAGGTTGTAGCGCGCGATCACCATGCGCTCGGCCATCTCGAACATGCGCGCCGTGCCCTCGGGCGCGCGTTCCAGCGCCCACAGCGCGTCGTACCAGGCCAGCGGCGGGTGTCCCGCGGCCGACAGGCGCTTTTCGATTTCCTCAACCACCAGCGCATGCGCGGTCAGGAAGAGGCTCCACGCATCGGGCTTGCCCGTGGCCATGCGTTCGATTCCTTTGAAAGAAGGGGATGTGCAGCGGCAATTGTAAGTGCCGGGCGCAGCAAGCGCGCGGGCGCTTCGGGGTGAAAAAAACCCGGCGGCAGTGATTTATACCCTTTCCGTGGGCGGTCAAAAGAACCCTGCGGATTTCAAGGCGCTGATTTGACGGGACTTTTTTCTGGCACGGAATTCGCATAGGGAACTGCACCCCAACCAACCGCAACACAGGAGGGCGTTCCCATCATGGGTCCGTATCGGAAATTATGGTTCACGCTGATCGCCGTGGTGGCGATCACATTCGCATTGCTGGGCTTCTACGGCGGCGAGGTCTACCGGCAGGCGCCTCCCATTCCCGGGCACGTCGTGACGACCGACGGCCGGGCGCTGTTCGGCCGCGAGGACATCCTGGACGGCCAAACCGCCTGGCAGTCCGTGGGCGGCATGCAGCTGGGTTCGGTCTGGGGCCACGGCGCATACCAGGCGCCGGACTGGACGGCGGACTGGCTGCACCGCGAACTGATGGCCTGGCTGGACCTGGCCGCGCGCGATGAGCACGGCCAGGCCTATGCGCAGTTGCCCGCGCCCGCGCAGGCAGCCCTGCGCGAGGCGCTCAAGGCCGAGTACCGCGGCAATCGCAGCGACGCCGCCACGGACACGTTGACGATCACGCCGCGCCGCGCGCTCGCCATCGAGCAGACCGCGGCCTACTACGACCAGCTGTTCTCCGATGCGCCGGCCCTGCACCGCAGCCGCGAGAACTTCGCGATGAAGGAAAACACGCTGCCCGACGCCGCGCGCCGCACGCAGCTCACGCGGTTCTTCTTCTGGACGGCCTGGGCGGCGGCGACCGAGCGCGAAGGCAAGCCGGTCACCTACACCAACAACTGGCCGCATGAACCGCTGATCGGCAACCAGCCCAGCGCGGAAAACGTCATGTGGTCCATCATCAGCGTGGTGGTGCTGCTGGCGGGCATCGGCTTCCTGGTCTGGGCCTGGGCGTTCCTGCGCGGCAAGGAAGAGGAGGAGCCGCAGGCGCCCGCGCGCGATCCGCTCACTACCTTCGCCCTGACGCCGTCGCAGCGCGCCCTGGGCAAGTACCTGTTCCTGGTCGTGGCGCTGTTCGGCTTCCAGGTGCTGCTGGGCGGCTTCACGGCGCACTACACCGTTGAAGGGCAGAAGTTCTATGGCATCGACGTATCGCAGTGGTTCCCCTATTCGCTGGTGCGCACCTGGCACATCCAGAGCGCGCTGTTCTGGATCGCCACCGGGTTCCTGGCGGCGGGCCTGTTCCTCGCGCCGCTGATCAACGGCGGACGCGACCCCAAGTTCCAGAAGGCGGGGGTAGACATCCTGTTCTGGGCGCTGGTGCTTGTCGTGGTCGGCTCGTTCACCGGCAACTACCTGGCCATTGCGCAGATCATGCCGCCGGACCTGAACTTCTGGCTGGGCCACCAGGGCTATGAATATGTGGACCTGGGCCGGCTGTGGCAGATCGGCAAGTTCGCCGGCATCTGCTTCTGGCTGGTGCTGATGCTGCGCGGCATCGTGCCCGCCCTGCGCACGCCGGGCGGCGACAAGAACCTGCTGGCGCTGCTGACGGCCTCCGTCGGCGCGATCGGCCTGTTCTACGGCGCGGGCTTTTTCTACGGCGAACGCACGCACCTGACGGTGATGGAGTACTGGCGCTGGTGGATCGTCCACCTGTGGGTCGAAGGCTTCTTCGAAGTGTTCGCCACCACGGCGCTGGCCTTCATTTTTTCGACGCTTGGCCTGGTGTCGCGCCGCATGGCGACCACCGCCAGCCTGGCCTCGGCCTCGCTGTTCATGCTGGGCGGCATACCCGGCACGTTCCACCACCTGTACTTTGCCGGCACGACCACGCCCGTGATGGCGGTGGGCGCAAGCTTCTCGGCGCTGGAAGTGGTGCCGCTGATCGTGCTGGGACACGAGGCCTGGGAAAACTGGCGCCTCAAGACCCGCGCGCCTTGGATGGCCGACCTGAAGTGGCCGCTGATGTGCTTCGTGGCCGTGGCCTTCTGGAACATGCTGGGCGCGGGCGTCTTCGGCTTCATGATCAACCCGCCGATCTCGCTCTACTACATCCAGGGCCTGAACACCACGCCTGTCCACGCGCACGCCGCGCTGTTCGGGGTGTACGGCTTCCTGGCGCTGGGCTTCACGCTGCTGGTGCTGCGCTACATCCGTCCGCAGTATTCGCTTAGCCCCGGCTTGATGAAGCTGGCGTTCTGGGGCATGAACGTGGGCCTGGCGCTGATGATCTTCACCAGCCTGCTGCCGGTCGGCCTGATCCAGTTCCACGCCAGCGTCAGCGAAGGGATGTGGTACGCCCGCAGCGAGGCCTTCATGCAGCAAGACCTGCTGAAGACCTTGCGCTGGGGCCGCACCTTTGGCGACGTGGTGTTCCTGCTGGGCGCGCTGGCCATGGTGATGCAGGTGATCCTGGGACTCTTGAGCGCCAAGCCCTCGCTGGCCGAGCCGCGCCTGAGCCCCAAGGCGGCGCGGGGCTGACACCAAGGCGTCCGCCACTTTGCGCCAGCGCAATGTGGCGGAGCGTCGGGGCCGGTCCAATGCAAGCACAGCCCGCGCCGTTCCGGCGCGGGCGCTCCGGAGAAACTCCGCATGCGCTTCCTGCCGATCGCCGCCGCCATTTCATTGCTGTTGACTGCTTGCGGGCCCGCAGACCGGGCCCGTTCTGCATTGCCGGACCTCACGCGCCTGCCCCCTGGAGACGTCAGCTATCAGCCGCCGGGCGAGGCGCTGCGCAACGGCTATCCCGTGACGCCCGCGCCCATGACCGCGCGCCTGCCGCAGGGCGTGTCCATCATGACGCGGCAGGTCAGCCAGGCGGAGTACGCGGCGTGCGTGAAGGCCGGCGCCTGCAAGCCGCTGGACGCGGCGCAGCGCCAGGCGACGTCGCCCGAGCTGCCCGCCATCGGCATCAGCTGGACGGATGCCTCCGCCTATGCGGCATGGCTGTCGGCTTCCACCGGCCGGCGCTTCCGGCTGCCTGCCTATGCGGAATGGGTCTACGCGGCGGGCGAGGCGTATCGGGACGAGACGCCGGCGGACTTGCCCGACACCGGCGATCCGGCGGCCGGCGATCCGGCGGCCGGCGACCCGGCGGCCGGCGACCCGGCGCAGCGGTGGCTGGCCGAATACGAGCAGCAGAGCCGCCGCGGCGGACAGGCCGCCGATACCGTGGTGCGCCCGTTCGGCGCCTACGGCGTCAACGCGGCCGGCCTGAAGGACATGGCGGGCAGCGTGTGGGACTGGACCTCCGACTGCCATGCGCGGCGCGTGCTGGACGCGCCGCCGGATAGCGAGGCCCAGGGCCGCAATTGCGGCATACGCGTGGCGGCTGGCCGGCATATCGCGTACCTGCCCGATTTCATCCGCGACCCCAAGAGCGGCGCATGTTCGGTCGGCGTGCCGCCCGCCAACCTGGGCCTGCGCCTGGTGCTGGAAGACGGATAGCCGTCAAAGACGTCCCGGGCCGCGCGCGCTAGCGGGCGGCCGTCTCCGCGGGCGCGTCCACGGCCGGCGAACCGTCCCGGCAGGACAGGCAGGCGGCGCAATCCATGGCGGGCTGCGCGTGTTCGGACAGGCGGGCCAGGGCGGCGGGCGAACGGAGCACGATGCGCTTGCGACCGCTGCTCACGATGCCGCGCTGCTTCCAGTCGCTGAGCAGCCGGCTGACGGTGTGCAGCGTGGTGCCGGTCATTTCGGCGATGTCCTGGCGGGTGATGGGAAAGCTGATGCCGATGCCCTCCTGCGTGGGCTGGCCCGATTGCTGGACCAGGCGCAGAATCGCGCGCGCCACGCGTTGCTCGACCTCGTCGGTGGACAGTTCCTGGATGCGCAGATGCGCGTCCTGCAGGCGCTGCCCCATGGTTTGAAGCGCAATGGCGCCCAGCTGCGGATGGCTGGCGGTGAAGCCCTCCCAGGCGGCAGCGGGCCAGGCGAGGCAGACGCTTTCCTGCACGGCCAGCACCGTGGCGGGATAACAGGACTGCCGCATGGCGCAAGCCAGCCCGAACATGTCGCCCGGATTGACGTAGCGCACGACGACCTGCTCGCCCTCCGAGGTCAGCTGGGCCACCTTCAGGCAGCCGTGCAGCAGCACGAAGAAATGCGCGCCGTCGGCGCCCTGGCGATACGCCGCTTCACCGGCTTCAAGGCGGCAGGGCGTCGCGCCCTGTAGTGCGGCATCCAGCTGCGCATCGGACAAGGGCCTGAACAGGTCCAGGCTGCGCAGCAGGGCATGGCATAGAGGCGATGGCATGGCGATCCGCTGTGGGCGTGGAGGATTTTTCCACGCCTCGATGGTGACACCGGCGCCCTGCGCTGGCAATGCGCGCGCCGCCACAGGCTGGTCTGAAGTTTGCGCTACAGCAAAGAACGCAAGCGGCCGCGGTCCTTCAATGGAGTTGCCGACAGACTCGGCTTTGAAGAAACCGAAAGAGGAGTAGCACATGAACGCGTTGCGCCCCACCTTGCTTGCCGCGGCCCTGGTTTTCACGATGGCCGGCGGTCAGGCTTTCGCCCAGAATGCCGACAAGCTGCCGCGCGCCAAGGTCACGCTGGTTGCCCCGCCGATGGTCCACCCGCATGAGCAGGTGGCCAAGTCCGGACCGAAGGTGATCGAGTTCGTCATGACCATCGAGGAAAAGAAGATGGTGATCGACGACAAGGGCACCACCCTGCAGGCCATGACCTTCAACGGCTCCATGCCCGGCCCGACGCTGGTGGTGCACGAGGGCGACTACGTGGAGGTCACGCTGGTGAATCCCGCGTCCAACGCCATGCCGCACAACGTGGATTTCCACGCCGCGACGGGCGCGCTGGGCGGCGCCAAGCTCACCAATGTGAACCCGGGCGAACAGGCCACGCTGCGCTTCAAGGCGGACCGCAGCGGCGCCTTCGTCTATCACTGTGCGCCCGAAGGCATGGTGCCCTGGCACGTGGTGTCGGGCATGAGCGGCACGCTGATGGTGCTGCCGCGCGATGGCCTGAAGGACCCGCAGGGCAAGCCTTTGCACTATGACCGCGCCTACACCATCGGCGAGTTCGACCTCTATATCCCCAAGGACGCAAACGGCAAATACAAGGACTACGCGACCCTGGCCGAAAGCTATGGCGACACGGTGGAGGTCATGCGCAAGCTGACGCCCTCGCACATCGTCTTCAACGGCAAGGTCGGCGCGCTGACCGGCGCAAACGCGCTGACCGCGAAGGTCGGCGAGACGGTGCTGCTGATCCATTCGCAGGCCAACCGCGACACGCGTCCGCACCTGATCGGCGGCCACGGCGACTGGGTCTGGGAGACCGGCAAGTTCGGCAACCCGCCCGAGAAGAACCTGGAAACCTGGTTCATCCGGGGCGGCTCCGCCGGCGCGGCGCTCTACACCTTCAAGCAGCCGGGCGTGTACGCCTACCTGAACCACAACCTGATCGAAGCCTTTGAACTGGGCGCGGCCGGGCACATCAAGGTCGAAGGCAAGTGGAACGACGACCTGATGAAGCAGATCAAGGCGCCTGGCCCGATCCCGCGCTGATGGCCTGAGGGCAGGGCGCGGTCCGCGCCTTGCCGCTATCCCCCAACCTGTAGCCGTGAGTCTTCGCCATGCCCAAACTTGCCCGAATCGCATTTGCCGCCGCCCTGGCCAGCCTGCCTCTTCCGCAAGCCGCGGCGGATACCCAGGCCTTCGTCAATCCCGCCGGGGAAAAACTCTACAAGTCGGCCTGCGTCGTGTGCCACGCCAGCGGCGCGGCCAACGCGCCCAAGCTGGGCGACAAGCAGGCCTGGTCGCCGTTCCTGGCGCAGGGCGCGGATGCGCTGATGGCCACCGTGCTCAAAGGCAAGGGCGCCATGCCGCCGCGCGGCGGCTCGGCGGCGGACGAGGCCACGTTGCGCGCCGCGGTGGAATACATGATGGCCGCGGCCAGGTAGCGCGGGCCCGGCAAGTTGAATAGTTGCACTTGCAATTGTTCAGAATCCTCCATACGATTGCAATTGCACATGATGCAATTGCAATTCACGATGTGAAACGATGGCGCCGACGCAGATCGCCCGAGCGCCGCCTGCACACCCCAAAGGAGGACGCCCATGGATACCCCGATCGACCCGACCGACGCCGACCCGCAGGAAACCCAGGAGTGGCTGGAGGCCATGCAGGCCGTGCAGGCCCACGCCGGCCTGCCGCGCGCGCACTACCTGCTGGACCAGCTGATCAACCAGGACCGCGCCGCCAACGGGCGCTATGTCGCCCCGGGCGCCACGCCCTACGTCAACACGATCGGGCCGGCGGCGCAGGGCGCGTTCCCCGGCGACATGGGCATCGAGCTGCGGCTGGACGCCTACCTGCGCTGGAACGCCATGGCCATGGTGCTGCGCGCGGGCAAGACCTCCGGCGTGGGCGGGCATATCGCCACCTACGCATCGGCCACGACGCTGTACGAAACCGGCTTCCGGCATTTCTTCCGCGCCGCCTCGCCCGGTTTCCTGGGCGACATGCTCTACATCCAGGGGCATTCGGCGCCGGGCATCTATGCGCGCGCCTATCTGGAAGGCCGCATCTCGGAAGCCGAGCTGGACCGCTTCCGCCGCGAGATCGGCGGGGGCGGCCTGGCGTCCTATCCGCACCCGCGCACCATGCCCGGCTTCTGGCAGTTCCCCACGGTGTCGATGGGGCTGGGTCCGCTCATGGCCGCCTATCAGGCGCGCTACATGCGCTATCTGGAAGACCGCGAACTGATCCCCGCGCAAGGCCGCAAGGTGTGGGGCTTCCTGGGCGACGGCGAGCAGGACCAGCCCGAGACGCTGGCCGCGGTGGCGATGGCCGGGCGCGAGAAGCTGGACAACCTGATCTTCGTGGTCAACTGCAATCTGCAGCGCCTGGACGGCCCGGTGCGCGGCAACGCCAAGATCATCCAGGAACTGGAGAGCGTGTACCGCGGCGCGGGCTGGAACGTGATCAAGGTGATCTGGGGCGCCGGCTGGGACGCGCTGCTGGCGCGGGACCACGACGGGCGCCTGCGCCGGCGCATGATGCAGTGCGTGGACGGCGAGTACCAGGTCTACAAGGCGCGGGGCGGCGCCTATGTGCGCGAGCATTTCTTCGGCGCGGACCCGGTGCTGCTGGAGCGCGTGGCGCACCTGAGCGACGACGAGATCGGCGCGCTGAACCGGGGCGGGCACGATCCGGCCAAGGTCTACGCGGCCTATGCCGCGGCCGTGTCGCACGCGGGCCAGCCCACCGTCATCCTGGCCAAGACGGTCAAGGGCTACGGCATGGGCGCGGCGGGCGAGGCCGCCAACACCAACCACCAGCAAAAGAAGATGGGCGACCCGGCGGTGCGCGCCTTCCGCGACCGCTTTGCCATTGCCGTGCCGGACGAGCAGCTGGAGCAGATCCCCTACATCAAGCCCGCGCCCGGCAGCGCCGAGCAAGCGTATTTCGACGCCGCCATCGCGCGGGCGGGCGGCCACCTTCCGCGCCGTCCTGCCGGCCCCGGCCCGCTGGCCGTGCCGCCGCTGGACGCCTTCGCCGCCCATCTGAGGGGCAGCGACGGGCGCGAGTTCTCCACCACCATGGCGTTCGTGCGGGTGCTGTCGCAGTTGCTGAAGGACCCGGCCGTCGGCCGGCGCGTCGTGCCCATCGTGCCGGACGAGTCGCGCACCTTCGGCATGGACGGCATGTTCCGGCAGGTGGGCATCTATTCGCACGTGGGGCAGCTCTACACGCCGCAGGATGCCGACCAGCTGAGCGTCTACCGCGAAGACCGGCAGGGCCAGATCATGCAGGAAGGCATCAACGAGTCCGGCGCCATGTCCTCGTGGATCGCCGCGGCCACCGCCCACAGCACGCACGGCGTGGCCACCATTCCGTTCTACATCTTCTATTCGATGTTCGGCTTTCAGCGCGTGGGCGACCTGGCCTGGGCGGCCGGCGACATCCGCGCGCGCGGTTTCCTGCTGGGCGCGACCTCGGGGCGCACCACGCTGGAAGGCGAAGGCCTACAGCATGACGACGGGCACAGCCATGTGCTGGCCTCCGTCATCCCCTCGTGCGTGGCGTACGACCCGGCCTACGCCTACGAGATCGCGGTGATCGTGCAGGACGGCATGCGCCGCATGTGCCAGGACGAAGAAGACGTCTTCTACTACCTGACCCTGATCAACGAGAAGACCGCGCATCCGCCCATGCCGGACGGCGCCGAAGAGGGCATCGTCCGCGGCATGTATCGCCTGCGGGAAGGCGCGCCCGGCCCGCTGCGGGTGCAATTGCTGGGCAGCGGCGCCATCCTGAGCGAGACGCTGGCGGCGGCCGGCCTGCTGCTGCAGGACTTCGGCGTGTGCGCCGATGTCTGGAGCGTCACCAGCTATACGGAGCTGCGCCGCGACGGCCAGGAGGCCGAGCGCTGGAGCCGGCTGCATCCGCTGGAGCCGGCCCGGCGCGGCTTTGCCGAAACCCGCCTGGCGTCAAGCGCGGGGCCTATCGTGGCCGCCACCGACTACATGAAGACGGTGGCTGAGCAGATCCGCCCGTTCGTGGCGGGGCGGCGCTATGTGACGCTGGGCACGGACGGCTTCGGCCGTTCGGATACGCGCCAGACCCTGCGGGCGTTCTTCGAGGTGGACCGCCATCACATTGCGCTGGCGGCCCTGAAGGCCCTGGCGGACGACGGCCTGATCCCGTCCGACCGGGCGGCCGAGGCCATCCGGCGCTACGGCATCGACCCGGAGGCGGTGTCCGCGGCCCTGCCTTGAGCCGCGCTAGACCCGGCGCGCCAGCATGGCCCAGATCCCGGCGGCGGACAGCATGGCGCCGCCGCCCAGGTTGAAGCCGCGCTGCGCCCGGGGCGAGGCCAGCATGCGCCGGGCCGAGCCCGCGAACACCGCGTAGGCGGTGGCGTTGATGCCGGCGCAGGCGACGAAAGTGGCCGACAGCATCCAGAGCTGCCGCGTCACGTCGCCCGCCGGGTCGATGAACTGCGGCAGGAAGGCGACGAAGAAGATCATGCCCTTGGGGTTCAGCGCGGTGACCAGGTAGGTGTTGGCGAACAGCCTCCAGCGCGACCCGGCGGCGGTCGCCTGGGGCAGGGTGGCCGGCGATACGCCGGCGCGCAGCAGCTTGTAGCCCAGGTACAGCAGATACAGGCCGCCTGCGGTCTTGACCACCGTGAACCAGAATGCCGACGCCGCGAGCAGCGCGCCGAGCCCCAGCAGCGACAGCACCAGGGCGGTGGAGTCGCCCAGCGCCACGGCCAGCACCAGGGGCAGCCGGGCGCCCTTGCCGTGCGTGATGGAATAGCTGATGACGGTCAGGATGGTGGGGCCGGGCAACATCACGAGCAGGGCCGAGGCGCCCAGGAAGGCCAGCCAGGTTTCCAGCGACATGGGTCGAACTCCAGGGTAGGGGGCGGCGGCGCGTCGCCGCCAGCCTGCGGCCACTGTATCGCAACCCTCGCCGCCTGCAAACCAGGGCGGTGCGGCGGCCGCCGCCGGGTGGTGTTAAATACAGCTTCCCGGACAGTGAACGCGGGGCCGCAGGGCCGCGCGAAGGAAACAACATGGCATTCGATTTTGATCTGTTTGTGATCGGCGCAGGCTCCGGCGGCGTGCGCGCGGCCCGTTTCGCGGCAGGCTTCGGCGCGCGCGTCGCGGTGGCGGAAAGCCGCTACCTGGGCGGCACCTGCGTCAACGTGGGCTGCGTGCCCAAGAAACTGCTGGTCTACGGCGCCCACTACAGCGAGGACTTCGAGCAGGCCCACGGCTTCGGCTGGACCGCCGGGCAGCCGAAGTTCGACTGGCCCACGCTGATCGCCAACAAGAACCGCGAGATCGAGCGCCTGAACGGCATCTACCGCAACCTGCTGGTCAATAGCGGCGTCACGCTGCTGGAAGGCCACGCCCGCATCGTGGACCCGCACACGGTCGAGATCAACGGCAAGACCCACACCGCCGCCAACATCCTGGTCGCGACGGGCGGCTGGCCCCAGTCGCCGGACATTCCGGGCAAGGAACACGCCATCACCTCCAACGAGGCCTTCTTCCTGAAGGCCCTGCCGCGCCGCGTGCTGGTGGTGGGCGGCGGCTACATCGCCGTCGAGTTCGCTTCCATCTTCAATGGCATGGGCGCGCAGACCGTCCTGTCGTATCGCGGCCCGCTGTTTCTGCGCGGCTTCGATCAGAGCGTGCGCGAACACCTGCGCGACGAGCTGGTCAAGAAAGGCATGGACCTGCGTTTCCATACCGTCGTCACCCGCATCGACAAGCAGCCGGACGGCTCGCTGGCCGCCACGCTGCAGGACGGCTCGATCGTCGAGACCGACTGCGTGTTCAACGCCACCGGCCGCCGTCCGATGCTGGACAACCTGGGCCTTGAGAACACCGGCGTCAAGCTCAAGAAAGACGGCTTCATCGAGGTGGACGACGAATACCGCACGGCCGAGCCGTCCATCCTGGCCATCGGCGACGTGATCGGCCGCGTGCCGCTCACGCCCGTCGCGCTGGCCGAAGGCATGGCGGTGGCGCGCCGCCTGTTCCGTCCCGAGGAATACCGCAAGGTGGACTACAAGCTGATTCCCACCGCGGTGTTCAGCCTGCCGAACATCGGCACCGTCGGCATGACGACCGAAGAGGCGCGCGAGGCCGGCCACGAGGTCAAGCTGTTCGAAAGCCGCTTCCGGCCCATGAAGCTGACGCTGACCGAGTCGCAGGAAAAGACCCTGATGAAGCTTGTCGTGGACGCCAAGACCGACCGCGTGCTGGGCGTGCACATGGTCGGTCCGGACGCGGGCGAGATCCTGCAGGGCATCGCGGTGGCGCTGAAGGCCGGCGCGACCAAGCAGGTGTTCGACGACACCATCGGCATCCACCCGACGGCCGCTGAAGAGTTCGTGACGCTGCGCACGCCCGTCGCGCAGTAAGGCGCCGGGGATCGGACGCTACAGGCGTTCGATCATGGCGCGCGCCGCGGCCGGCGCGCGCTCTTTCGCCCCATTGATGAAGTACGCATAGACGTCCTGCGGCCGCGCCGCGGCGGCGGGCGTCCGCTGCCCGACGCGGGGCAGGTCGGCCGGATCGGCGCCGCGCGCCCAGGCGCGCAGGCGGTCGGCCCAGGCATCCAGCGCCTTGGGCGCATAGCCCGCCTTGAACGCGGCGCTGGCGCGCATCAGCCGCGCATAGACGAAGTCCGCTGTTTTGTCGGCGATCGACGGGTAGTCTTCGCTATCGGTATAGACGGTCGCGGCGCGGTGCCGGCGGGCCAGCTCGATGTATTCGTCGCAGGCGAAACTGGGATGGCGCACATCCAGCGCATGCCGCAGCGGCAGGCCGTCCAGCTTGTCCGGCAAGAGCGCCAGGAAGGCGCCGAAGTCTTCGGCGCTGAAGACCTTGGTGGGCGCGAACTGCCAGACGATGGGCCCGAGCTTGGGACCCAGCTCGGCGATGCCGCTGTGCAGGAATCGCTCGATCGAGTCCTTCGCGCCCGCCAGTTCGCGGCGGTTGGTCGCATAGCGCGACGCCTTCAGCGAAAAAACGAAATCCTCGGGCGTTTCGTCCCGCCACTTGGCGAAGGTGGCCGGCTTCTGGGTGCTGTAGTAGGTGCCGTTGATCTCGATGGCGGTGAGCTGCCGGCTGGCGTATTCCAGCTCCCGCGCGTGCGCCAGCCCTTCGGGGTAGAAGACGCCGCGCCAGGGCGCGTAGGTCCAGCCTCCAATGCCGACCCGGATGGCGGCGGGCCGGTCCCCAGGGGACGGATGGCGTTGCGGCATGTGGAGTCCTCCAGGCAGACCAGGGTAGGGGACCACTGTATCGCCCGCGCCACTCGCCGGTAAACCCCGGCAAGAAAAATCCCCTGTTCCGGTACAGTTTTGGGATAAGGTGTGCATTCACAATCCGACTACCTTCCGGCGCCCGCCGGCTCATCATGCCCGACCTGACTCATTTGCTGACGTTCGCCCTGGTTGCGCTGGGCATGGTGCTCACGCCCGGGCCCAACATGATCTACCTGGTGTCGCGCTCCATCTCGCAGGGCCCGCAGGCGGGCCTGATTTCGCTGGGCGGGGTGGCGGTGGGGTTCATTTTCTATGTGGCCTGCGCGGCGTTCGGCATCACGGCCCTGCTCATGGCCGTTCCCTACGCCTATGACGCGCTGCGCGTGGGCGGCGCCCTGTACCTGCTGTATATGGCGTGGCAGGCGATCCGTCCCGGCGGCCGTTCGCCGTTCCAGGTGCACGACCTGCCCAAGAGCAGCCCGCGCCAACTGTTCACGATGGGGCTGGTGACCAATCTGCTGAATCCCAAGATCGCCGTCATGTATGTGTCGCTGCTGCCGCAGTTCATCCAGCCCGACCACGGCAGCGTGTTCACGCAGTCGCTGGCGCTGGGCATGACGCAGGTGGTGATCAGCCTGTCGGTGAACGCGCTCATCGCCATCATGGCGGGCTCGATCGCCGGCTTCCTGGCGGGCCGTCCTCTGTGGATGGTGCTGCAGCGCTGGCTGATGGGCACGGTGCTGGCCGGCCTGGCGGTGCGCATGCTTGTGGATACCCGCCGCTGATGCAGAGCCAGGACGGTTTCTTTGCCTCGCTGGGCGGCATGCTCGGCGAAGGCTTGCGCGCGATTGTCGCGGGGATCAAATGGCTGCTGGGCGGCTTGGGGAGCGCCTTGGGGGATTTCTATTCCGGGCTTGCGGGCGCGATGGGGATGAGTCCGTCGATATTCAATCTTGTCTTGCTGGCGCTGGGGTTGATGTTTCTGTGGGCGGCGGTTAAAGCGTTGCTGCGGCGGTCTGTGATTGGGTTCTTGTTTTGGTTGCTTATGACGTTGTTGGTGTTGGGCGGGTTGGTGGATTGATGTCCTTGGACTGGTGCTTCGTCTTGTGTCGTTGCGCTGACGCTTGTCTGGGGTCTGGGTGTCTGACACCCCTGAGGCGCCGGGGCAGGTGGACGTGCGTCTCACGCGGGTGTCAGACACCGGTGCACGCGCGCTGAAGCTTGTCTGGGGTCTGGGTGTCTGACACCCCTGAGGCGCCGGGGCAGGTGGACGTGTGTCTCACGCGGGTGTCAGACACCGGTGCACGCGGGTGTCAGACACCGGTGCGTGGGCTTATCTTTCCATGGCGTCTGGGGCTTCGGAACGCTGGCGCTCCATCAAGCGGCGATTGATCGCTTCGACGAACCTGTTGCCGTTCGCGACTGAACCTAGGCTGATCTCGCGGGTCTTGGTGAAGCGATGGTCGACCCAAATACGATAGGATTTGAACGCCCAGGCGAAAAAGCCGGGGAGAAAGTAGGCGCTGTCCACGTCGCGCCAGTGCACGCCGTTCGTGCCCTTGGTCCACGGGAGGATTCCGACGCTTACCCAGATGCCTTGGTCATTCAGATAGAGCTTGACCGCCCGGCGTGAGAGAAATCCGCCGATCCATACGAACAGCCAGAACACGAAGAAAGCGACCCCCGCCCAGGGCTTCCAATCGTAGATCGCGGCGGTGAACGACCAGCAGAACAAGACGAAAAGGGTAGGGATGACGTAGGCTGTCCAAGACAGCCGGTACGAATCTTTAGCGCCGTTGTTCAGATACTGCAAATACCCGATATCTTGATCCATGCTTCTAAAGCGTAGGCGCCTCGCCACGTGCAGCCACGAGATCGACTGCGTGCGAAGCCCTATCTTCTCTCCGAAAGGGTGGTTTTGCGCCGCAAACGGAAACGGGTGGTGGATAGCGCATAGCGGATATTCACGCCCCCCGTCGCGGCGGTTGGAGTATCCAGATGCCGTCTGGACTTAGCCAGCCATTTTGGTCATTTCCCGGCATCGAAGATATCGAATAAGTCTGATTTTTCATCGGCGACGCCAATGCTGATCCATCCGCCCAACTTTCTGAAGACCATGCCGCACGAGTCAGACAGCGGCAGAGAATTCCAGCGGCACCCATCGCCATTTCAACCCCAGTGCCCGATGGGCGGCGCGCGCGTATAGGCCTGCATGCGCAAGCGGTTCGCCGCCGCGCGCCGCCCATCACCGCCCCTCCCCCGGGACTGCGGCGCCATTAGCAAGCCAACAGACGCATTCGCGCAAGCGACCACCGCACCAACGACCCAACGCCCCTATGCCGAATGCTGCCGCCCGCGCGGCTGCATTTCGGCGACCCCGCGGATTCCCCGCCCTGACCACAGGTCTAACAGCGCAGCAAACCCAGACACTCGTAGCCCGGCGGCGCGGGCGGTGGGGCTGCGAGCAACCTCCATGCGCCCGAGGGAATCTGAAGGCAGTCGCCGAAGGCGACAACGAAGATGACGAGGGGGCAGTC
>NZ_JBHXNI010000018.1:0-163643 GCF_042721735.1 Achromobacter sp. NPDC058515 | reverse complement strand
GCTCTCTGTAAATCTGCTTTTCTTCAAGGGAGTCTCCGACTCATGGAGGCTCCGAAATTCTACCGGCTGGTGCCTACCTGAAGGGGGAGCTTACGACTGGAGAATTGGTTCGCGGCGACCTGGAGAAGTAGTAGCGCCCGCCTGGAGAATTGGTTCTCACGCGACAAGCGACAAACTCGAATAATCCCTTAATCTCAATGACTATTTGAACCACGGCCAGCGCACGGAACAGTCATCAAAAATATATATCTAATAATTTTTATTAATCAAAGAGAGCCTCAATGTTTTGAAGAAACTCTGTGCACTTCGGCTCTCGAAAAGCGAAGCATATGCTCGAACACGCCTACTTTCACCAAATTTTTGCCCACTCATTTTCCATGAACAAGATGCCTGCGGCGCTGGCAGCCAGGGGATGCGGTGTGTGAGCGCAGCGAATTGCTCAACACCCTCGTCGCTTATAGCACCTTCCAAACCTCGAGCACCCTGGTGAGCTCGCGGACCTAACGAACCAGTGCAGGCAGGCCAATGACTTTCGTTCGCACCAAGGCTGATATGTTGCGAAAAAAGGAGGGGTGAGGCGCCGGTAACGGCAACGAGGGGGACCTAGGTCCCCCTATATCGGAATCCATAAATTGGCAGGCCGAGCTCAAAGCATCCTAGGTGACATAATCTTTCCAATCCTTTTTTCCAGTCGCGAAGCTGCTCAACGTCATCCATTGATTAAATCCCTCGACGAAAACATCCTGCTGCGCTGTTCCCTTGTAGGTGTTCTTCGTCACTTTAGGATATAGCTCTAGATACTCTTGACCAGAGAAGCGCTCGGTCGCTGTATCTAGAACAGGAAGAACTGCGACCTGTCCGCCACGCAGACCGTCAAAAAAACCGAGTTCCCAAGGCATCCATTTTGATGACGAAGCTGCCGCCGTAGCTAAATACAACATTGAACGTGACTGCTGCATCCGCTTTCGAAGCACATTGGCGGTGTCGGCCGATACACTACTACGGTCCAATTGGCGGTCCGTATCCCAGTCGATATACACAGAAAGTCCTCTGGCCTCTAGCAGTTCCTTCATTCCTAGAACCAAATCAGCATCTTTCACAGAGTGCGATAAGAAAATATCGAACGAGTCTCTCTTCTCGGACAGAAGCTTCTCCTCACGCAAAACGTCGTGCGACTCGACCGAGATAGAACCTAGTGACTTTGCAAGTATACGTTTCCGAGTATTCGCAGCGTTCCGAGCTTCGCTCTTCGTAAAATATGTAGGCACCTGTTCAATTCCAAATTATTATTAAAAATATTCATAGAGCAATGCCCTACACAGCACATTGCCTCCTAAATCGCACCGAAGCCAACCAACTCGGCGCTTGAAGCACCACTAATCAGTAATTTTCTTTAGAAGGCGGGCCACTAGGGCCAAGTAGCTTTCCACCGTTTTCGGCTGCTCGCCGAGCAATCGAAAATCTCTGTCAGAAATCCCCCCCCTGCCGGCGGGTGAAAGACATAGCATCTCATTCCAAATCTCGTGCGCTGCACCACCACTCCACCCCAGAGGGAGTACAAGCCGTCCGCTATCACGAGCGATGCGCGCCTCCTCTAGCACCCCGGTTGCCGTCACGTACCTTCTGCCATCTTTCTTTTTCCCGCCAATGACGACGCAAACCCCTCCTTGCAGCACCAAATCCTCTCGATATCGAGCTAGAAAATCGTCCTTCTTCGATACTTTCGGAATATTTTGGGGGAATGGACGCAGCAGGAGAGCGCTATCTAGATGCACATGGCGTGCCTTGTATACCTCGCTTAACCTACCAGCAACGGCGGCACTACCAACTGTCAATCCAAATCCAGACACTAGCCGGTAGCCCAAAGAACCCACAATGCGTCCCACCCCTTCCGCCAGCTCAACCACCGTCTGTCCATCAGCCTCGGCAGCAAGCGCTTCTGGATAACTCCCAGAAACGAAAATGCTGGTCCGCGAGACGCGACGCTCTATCTCCTTCAGAATGTCGCAAATCTCATCGTAGCTATCGATTTCGACACATTGAATTCCATATCGCTGAAGGTCTGATACCCAATGCTTGTGACGAGAAAGCTCTCGCCGATAGCGCTCTTTTGCCTTCACAGTCACTCGACCAATGAGAGGACTGGGACGCTTGACTATCGCGTAGTGTTCTTTCGGAGTGCTAGGAAGCACCTCCCGCAATAGCCCAAACAAATGGGAGATATTTGCGTCAGTAAAGCTAAATCCAAGAAAGAGAAAGCTCATCCCTATGGCATGGCCGGTGAGCAAATGGAAAAAGGCCCCCTTCTCACGTCGATAGAGTTCGTAGTCTTCCTTGGCGATGACTACTTCCGATGGGTCTTCGACAGACCCATGCATCTTGTACAGAGTGGTGTGTGACGCAGGGTCCGGTACCGAGAGCTGGTCAGGCCTGGTCCTGATTGCCAATGATTTCCCCGCATGCTCCCAAGCTGCCTCAATGAGTTGGTCGTAATTTGTCGTCCACACGTGCCTTAGCGGCAAGCGAGCCATTACCCTGAGCGTTTCCGGAGGCACGTCGACAGGCGGGAATGCCTTCGCAATCACACGTCCGATTTGTGTTCGTTGTCTCTTCTGATGATTGATATACCACTGAGCGACCCCCGCTAGGTCCGGCTCCTCATTCAGGTCGACATCGAGCTCATCCGCAATTTCCGCCAAGAGGCCTTTCCAGCTAGGGTAACCGGCGGCCATTGAAATACCAGCACCTATAAACGCCGAGGCGGTCCCCTCAAGCAATTTTTCAGCGTAACGATGAACGAACGTTCGTCTGTCCATTAGATAAATCCATTAGGTCTAAAATCAACGGGTTCGACAAAAAAGCACCCTCATCGACGGGGTCTCATTCTCGTACTAAGGGCAAGGTCGAGTATATTTGCATGGCCACTCCAAGTCCAAAGAGTGCCATCACCAATAAACACAACCCGGCAGGTGCAGAAAAATGACAAGAGCATTTTATAGCTTTCATTTCGACAATGACGTCTCTCGAGCTGGACAAGTGCGAAACATGGGAGTCGTCGACGGCGACCAACTTGTTGATGACAATTCTTGGGAAAAGGTCAAACGTGCCGGCCGCGACGCCGTTCAAACATGGATTAACAATCAGATGACAAGAAGCGATGTTGTCATCGTGCTAGTTGGGTCACAGACCGCTTCTCGAGAGTGGATTGACTACGAGATTCGTCGCGCATGGGACACCTACAAGCCCGTCTTCGGCATACGAATAAATGCGCTAAAAAATCTTCAGGGGCAGACTAGCCAGAGAGGCGCCAACCCTTTCGATGCAATCCCTATTGGGAACGTACCAATGTCACACTACGTCCCCCTTCATGAGCCCCGCGGCTTCGATTCCAGAGAAATCTATGCTGATATCCAACGCAACATCCTGACCTGGATTCGGACCGCCCCTTCACGCGCGCGTTAAAACTCCAAATCGCAACTTAGGCGCACTGCCCACTCAATGGGCCAAGAATCGCGAGACAGAGGTGGGCGAACTACTCCACGGTAATCCACTCCCCGTGAGCAACTTTTTGCATGTAAAACAGGAAGGGAAGCTCCCCAGGATACCCGCGGGCCCTCGCCTCCTGACAAAGACGCCACGTCTGACCACGGACCCCGTAAAACCCTGGCTGCGAGGCCACTCTTGCGAGAGTGGCCTCAACCTCTCTCCACCGACGCCGCCGAAGCTGCTCATCTAGCAATGTGTACAAGTTCCGCATCTGCTCTGGCTCTCGACGCCATGTCCATCTAACGCCACCCTTATGGTTGTGCCGAGTAAGTTCGTAGCCTAGCCAGAGCAATCGCGGCTTTTCAAAGACGCTTCGTAGCGACTCGTTGGCATCTAACTCACCATCCGTGAAGAGCATCAACCAGCTAACACGCTCAGCCCCTTGGGGATGGAGCAAAGTCAAAATTGCATTCGCCTTCCCACGCCGCTTTCTGGTAATCCGCTGAGATGCCGATGCAGCCATTCCATAAAGGCGATGGAACTTACTGACCAGAGCACCCACTTTGGATGCCAGGATGGTGCCTGAGGTGTAGCGGGTGTAGCCACGGGGAACGCTGTCTAGGACTCGCGCGAGCGCAGCAGCAGTGGTGCGGGCCAGCGGGGTGGTAGGTGTACGCATTGGCATCTCAAGAAAAGACTGATACCAGCGTATAGAGCAGACGCAGAGCGTGTGATTCGCTTTGCTAAGGGCCGAGGTGGATGAGACAAATAGATGTTCCGAGCGCAGCTCGGCTGACTCGTGCAAGACGAAGCGCCAAACGTGACACTGGAACGCTTGCGCATGCAAACGTGGACTGAAGCTTGCGCGTCTGCTACGACCGATTCAGTCGGCGATTTCCCCTTGAGTGGCACAACTCCAGCTCTTGCCTAAGCGCATCAATTTGAGCTTGCATCTCCGCGGCTCCGCGAAGGAGTTGGCTTACCTGATACCAGTATGTATAGCCCAAATCCCCGTCGGACATGCCCAACTCATGGAACTTACGCAAGGCAATTTCCAAGTCAATTTGGGGCGAAATTCTTGAGGTCATAGACATCTCCTCAGCAAGGGGACAACATCGATAACATCCTCGCTCCTGAAGTCTCGCGACCGAGTTCGCCTTCAAGCAGCGACCGCCAAGCGTCATGTTGGAACATGGCTTCGCAAATCTCGAACTCAACTTGGCCATCGACGATGGCTATCGAGTCATAGGGCGGCCAGCTTCCCCAGACATCTTCCGAGAGCGAATCGGGCTCCATGCTCAGCACTTCCAAGGTCCCCAGCACTTTCATCGACTCGCCAAGCAGTTTTCCTAACTCAAGCACGCCCGTATCGCGCGGTAGACCAGCCTTCTCACAGAAATTCTGACGTGAGACTACTTGCAATCGAAGTCCCTGATTCTCGGCTGCAATTGCAACAGCGGCTCGTAGTACACGCATCGCCCTCTCCGAAACTCCATCCGTGTTGAACTTGATGGAAACAATCGCATTCATAAAAAATTTCCCCCAGGTAAGCACTTATTCGAACAACGGCGAGCAACATGTGGACATCATCAACAGGGCAACGGAGGGATTCGCCCTCCCCAGTCGTGTCAGGTCCGTGCGATAGCCATACACACGATGTACCGCCAACGCGATTGCGCAAGACCTCGAAAATCCGCCCTCGCAATGCACCACCAATGACTTAACTTCGGCAGGCAATGAGCGGATAAAGCAATGAACAGCGGACGCGTGTTCGACGGTAAATTCTCGTTGCGGTCGGCTACGCGTCCGCAGCGAAATTGAGGGGTTAAGGAAGTCGACGTCCGAGAAGCAGAGCCGAAGGAGATGGGCAAAGCCGTCCAGCGCTGCCGGCTCACCATCCGGCGACCTAATTGAGATGATTGCCAGAGCTGGCAGTCGGGGCAAGCGCTCTGCATCCTGACGAGAAAGTGCAAGAACCTGCCGCACCGAGTCGGGATATGACCTGTAAATCGCATCAACGATGCCGCTCATGCGTTTGAATCCGCCCATCTTTTCGCCTCACCAAAACGCTCTAGAGGCAGCAGCGTCGAACCTCTTTCCCGACGTCACCTTGACTCCTTTTTGCCCCTGCGATTGGAAGTTACGGACAAGACATAGAGTGGTCAACGGAAAAGAACCAGCGCTTGGCAATAGCCGATTTTGACGCTATACGGTCTGTGGTTTTTGCGCGTCAAAACCTATGATGCGACAAGCAAGAGCCGCACTATACGGACACAGGAACACAACGCGCAGAGTCGATGCTCATGCGCATTGCATCAGGCAGCCCTGCGTTGTGCACCTTACTAAAGGGTGCACAACGCAGGACCGCCAACTTGCAAACACACACATGGGGAAGACCCCACGCAACGGCTCGCCAAGCCTTTGCAAACCGCCGTAGCTCTATGCCTTGTAATTGGGGCTGGTAGGGCTGCAACGGGCGCTGCAATGGGACACCATTGCTTCGACCCACTCCGACGCATAGCGGGCCAGATAGCCCTCTTGCCGGCGACGTTGGGCGACACGGAAACGGGAGCTGTGGCAACACAGTCGAACCCTGTTCAGCGTGAAGCAGTGTGAATCTGCATTGGGGGGTGTGCGGAAATGAACGGCACAACCCAGTCTCGGCAGGTGGGCTGATGAGGTCGCAGAAATGCGACAGGGGCACGAGGGGAAACCTGGACTGCTCGGCACCACGCGGAAATGCGTGGGTCTCTGGATAGCTTAAGCCTGTAATTGCCAGTGAGAGTCTGGCATCCGAGTAAAGGCCCTTGGATATGCGCCCTTGCGGCGTGATGAGTTGATGAAGGTTCGGGACGGTAACCCGATGCTATGGAACATCGTAGGGCGAAAGCGGCGACAGCCGTGAAGCGTATGCGACTCCTGGAACCTGAGGCTCCATATCTCAAATCGTGGGTCTGACACGATGAGCTAACGTGGGAATCTCTGACGGCCAATCGACCAAGGTGGCACTTGGAACGGCACAAGAGAGGGAGAGGCGGATAGTAGAGTCTGAGTGACGGACAAGACCTAATCAGTCGAGTCCGAAGCGAGCACGTAAGCGCACTCGAAAACTGCCAGCGGTTGAAAATGTGTGTGCCCCGCAAGGGGTTTTGAGCTTGGCGGCTCATTGCAAGTCCGATAGCTGGAAGTGCTTGGCGGCACCGATAGCGAACATCTCCGGCCTGGCGGTCGGAGCCAGCAAACAAGAGGGAGTCAAGTCCGCGTATTGCTTAAAGGAAAAAACATGCGGCAGTTGCGGGCAACTTTAACGCCTGCAGGAGGCAATTTTCACTCCAAGCCCCCGTCCCATCGGCGGGGGCATCATCCTTCGACCGCTAGCCCGTTTCTAGATACCGCAACATACGCTCAAGCGCGAGCTTCTTCTCTTTATAGAAGTCGTATTTGTTGTAGTGCCTGTGCTCAACCCCTGTGAGGTTGTGGGACTGAAGATGGTTTCGCACTTCGGCGCTCACACCCAGCTTCGAAAGAAGTGTTGCCACTCCAGAGCGCACTCGCTTGAGTTCGAAATTTTCGACTTTATCCCCAACAACCCTTTTCGCCCACGACCGCGCCGTCGTCGTGCTCAAATGTCGCCCCGGTGTAGCAGTAATTGCGAAATCTCCGCTTGCTTTTAGCTGACTCAGGGCTTCATCAATGACGGGAATGCGGGGCAAATAAATGAGCCTGCGTGCGCCAGAGCGCCCTTTTGTGTCTATCAGAGTTATGAGGTCCTCCTGCACGTGTTCTCTGCGCATGCGTACGAACTGCTCGATACGCTGACCGCCCAGCATTAGATGCAGCCGCAGGAGCGCCGCTTCCTGCCCCGGCACACTGATGAGCTTCCAATAGGCCCGCATGTCTTCCGGCATTAGCGGATTCTTGTCGGCCCCCCGCGACTGCCGAACACCAGCCACGTCGGCAACCGGGTTGTGTCGAATTTTGAACTTGGCCAGCTCCTCCGAAACCGCTGCGTTCTGCTCCGGATTCTTCGCCTTCTCGAAGGCTGAACTCAGATACGCCTTGAGCTTCCGAGCGGTATTTTGCTTATCCGCTGCGGACAATGGCCGCAGCACATCCGCAATTTGCCCGCTCGTGACCCTGTTCGCTCGTGTACCTGCTATTTCGGGGAATGGTAGACGTAGATTCTTCTTAAACAAGTTCCGCGCCTGCTTGGCAGTCTCTGTATTTCGCTCAGCCAGATGCTTCACGTAGAAGTCATAGAGCTTGTCGAGCGTGTACCCATCTGCCGCGCTTTCATCGCGTTTTACTTGAGCCGCAGCCTTCTCCTGGTTCACCACCGTTCGGTAACCACCTTCGGCCTGGGCCTCGTAGTGTTTCGCAGCCATCGCCCCGGCCGCTGTACGGGCGGCCTGGAGCGAATAGCCCTTGGCAGTCGGAGAGAGACTCTTCGGAGGCGCAGATGAGTCATAGAGGCCAATGGCGTACCGGTCAGTCTTCCCGTCAAGCGTGACACGCCAATAAAAGGACAAGACACCTTGCCCAGACATCCGCAGCTCCAACGAACCAGATGGAGGAACAGCCTCCAACCGCAAGAATTGCCGCGGCTTAATTGCCTGCACGGCCTCACGCAACGACAGGACCTTCTTCAATGGCCTCACCCTTGTTGTTGACAGTCTTGTGCACAGTTTAGCGCTAAATGAGGCTGGATGCTGCCAGACAACAATGGATGCTTTTTACATACAAATCAATGCTTTATGAATTTAATATTGTCCAGTCACATCCATTAAAGTATAAAAAAGGGGGACTCAAAATCCCCCGCCGCAAGGCGTGCCGGTTCGATTCCGGCCCCGGGCACCACAGTACACACACGGCTCTCCGCCGAAATCCCCACTCCCCCCGCCGCAAACGTTCCGCGTTTGTTCCGTGCGTCGTTCCGCAATTTGTCCACGCTCGGGGCTGCTGCGCCGACATCAGATATCCAAGACCTAAGGCGATCCGGAAGCCCAATGCGCAAGGGGATGACCCCGCGGCGAGGTTGCCCTCATCTCAACATGTATCCTATTGGATACATTCATCTGGATTTTTCGTATCCTTGTGGCTACAATCAGCTTTCCAACATAGACAAGGAGAGGCGCCCCAATGATAGGTAAGAGACATGAAAGAGCTCGAAAGCACGAAAGACTATGACGAGTTCGAAGCAGACCTGAAAGATCTGCGGGCTCGCGCGAAAATCCAGGCACGTATTCAACGGTTGCTTGGCGGCAACCCGGGTGACCACCGAAATCTCGAAAAAGGGGTCTCGGAAATGCGGATTGATGTAGGGCCAGGGTACAGGGTGTATTACACACAGCGACGTGATGGAACGCTTGTGATCCTCTTAGCGGGGGGCAGCAAGTCTACACAACAAGCTGATATTGCAAGGGCTTACGGGTTGGCCTCCAGCCTCTAACCTCTTGCCTTTTAAAGGTAGTCAAAGCGTGTTTGCACTTGCTGCAAACACGCTTTTAGATCAGCTCCACACGGATAGGAGCAAGAACATGAAAAAGCTACAAACTAGAAAATACGACATCGCAGAACGGCTTCGTACAACCGAAGAGATGGCGCTTTATCTAGATGCATGCATCGAAGAAAGTGAAGGCGATGCTGCGTTTATTGCAAAAGCGCTCGGAGATATTGCGCGCGCGCAAGGCATGACCAAGATCGCCAGGGACACGGGCATGTCTCGTGAAAGCCTTTACAAGGCACTCTCCGGCGAGAGATCCCCCGATTTCGCGACCATCCTGAAGGTCACTGGCGCACTCGGGATTTCGCTACGTGCGGCCGTGGCCTCGCCGGCGAATTCGGATGCCGCTGCGTTTGGCAACATCGCATTGCCCGCATAAAACTCAACGTGGCTCGCTGGCGCGTATTCGCGCCTGGCAGGCAAGCGGCGGCTATGGAATGGTTGAGATTCACGCTGCCCAGCGGGCCCGACGCCTATAACCCCGGCCACATCCCCCCATCCAGCCTCAGGTTTGCTCCTGTTATATAACTGGCCCGGGGACTCACCAGAAACGAGACGGCATCTGCAATTTCTTCAAGCGTTCCGACCCGCCCCATGGGCACCTGCGCGAACAGCGGCAGCACGGTTTTCTCGATCTCGCTCCAGGACGCGTCTACCGCTAAACCGTTGTCAAGCGCCGCCTTCCGGAACGCGTTATCCAGGCTTTCACTGTGGATGGTTCCTGGCGTCACAGTATTTGCAGTAACGCCCTCCTTGGCGACTGCCTTGGCAAGGGAGGCCGTCATCGCGATCATGGCGGCCTTGGCGGCTGCATAGTCGGGTCTTATAGACGGAGGCATCATCGCAGCAAGGCTGGAGATATTGACGATCCTTCCCCACTGCGCCGCTCGCATGCTTGGCAGAATGCGCGCCGTGACCCTGACGGCCGCAAGAACGTTTCGATCGTAGCCCGACGCCCATGTTTCAGGGCGCGTCGTAGCCCAGTCTTCTGTCTCGCCCGATCCCCCCGCGTTATTAACAAGTATCTCGACGGGCTTGACGAATGCTTGCGCCTCTTGGACCAGGCGTTGCACGTCAGCTTCATCCGTCAGGTCGCCGACCACCGTATAGGCACGGCCGCCGCCAGTTGTAATATCGTGCGCGACTTGTTCCGTGGCAGCCTTGTTGCGACCATGGACGATCACAATGGCTCCCTCCCGCGCAAGCCCGCGAGCTACCGCTTCGCCGATGCCTTTGCTGCTCCCGGTAACCAGCGCAATTTTTCCGTTCAGTTTCAAATCCACAATGCAGCTTCCAAGTTAACGCTAGATCCAGAAGACGGCCCGATGAGAGAGTCAGTTGCGCATTTAAGAGTTCCTGTGGCGTCTCGATACATTGGTGCCGAAAGTTGGTCAAGCCATCCTGATTAATGGATGATTTTTCCGAGAAATTCCTGCGCTCGCATTGAACGCGGTTCACTAAAAAACGAGGCCTTGTCACAGTCCTCGACAATGGCGCCGCCATCCATGAAGATCACTCGATCGGCTACTTTTTTGGCGAACCCCATCTCGTGTGTCACCACCATCATTGTCATGCCGTCTCGCGCCAGCCCGACCATAACGTCCAGCACTTCATTGATCATCTCTGGATCGAGCGCCGAGGTAGGCTCATCGAACAGCATTGCAATGGGGTCCATTGCCAGCGCTCGCGCAATCGCGACGCGTTGTTGCTGGCCACCCGAGAGTTGGGCAGGCAATTTCGACGCGTGACTGGCCAAGCCTACGCGGTCCAGATATTCGACGGCCTTCCTGGCGGCCGATGCGCGGTCGCGTTTGAGCACTTTCATTTGTCCCAAGAGCATATTGTCCAGCACGCTCAGGTGGGGAAATAACTCAAAGCCCTGAAACACCATCCCGATACGAGCGCGCAGGCTCGGTAAATCCGTGTCCGCCGCAGCAACCGAAATGCCGTCGATCACGATGCTGCCCTGGTCAATGGGCTCCAACCCGTTCACCGTCTTGATCAGCGTTGACTTGCCTGACCCGGAGGGCCCGCATACGACCACCACTTCGCCCTTGCTGACGGTTGCACTGCATTGGTTCAGCACCTGAAAGTTGCCATACCATTTGGAAATATTATTTATTTCGATCATATTTGTCAGCCATTTTGAAATTGCCGCATGCGCCTGACAACGGATGAAAGCGTAAAGCAGATGCAGAAATAGACCACAGCCACGAACAAATACATTTCCAGGAGTCGGCCATCGCGTTGCGCAATCGCGGCGGCAGCGCCGACAAAGTCGGTGATTGAAACCACGTACACAAGCGAAACCTCCTGAAAAAGAATAATGGATTGCGTTAGCAGCAAAGGCAGCATGCTTATGACCGCCTGAGGAAAAATAACGTATGTCATCGCCATGCGACGGTTCATGCCCAGCGCCTGCGCCGCCTGTGCCTGCCCCCGCGGAACGCCCAGAATGCCGGCTCGTATGATTTCACAGTAGTACGCAGCTTCGAACATGACGAAAGTGACCAGCGCCGAACTGAACGCCCCTACTTCAATAGGCGTGTCCGATTGCATAATCCAGCCGCCGATATACGGCACCAGAAAGAAGAACCAGAAAATCACAAGCACCAGCGGAATGGAGCGTATGACGTTGACATAGACGCCGGCGACCGTGCGCAGCATGGTCGAATGCGACAGCCTCATGAGCGCCAGCAGCGTTCCTAGTATCAAACCGCCGGCCATGGACAGGAGCGTCAGCTTGATAGTAAAGACCAGGCCGACGCCGAACAGAAAGGGCAAGGCCTGCCCGATCACGCTGAAGTCGAATGAATCAAGCATGACGAGTAACCCGTCGAGTACGTGGCAACAGGCCTCTGAACGAGCGATCGGGAATAACGGCCGACTCGACCAACCGCATCACGCCCACCGCGGACAGGTTCACTGCCAAGTAGATCAGCGTAACAGCGGTGAAAGCCTCAAACACCTGAAACGAAAACTCCTGCATTGATCTCGCACTGGCAGTGAGTTCCACCAGGCCGATGGTCAAACCCACCGAGGTGTTCTTGAGGTTGTTCAGGAATTCGTTTGTCAGCGGCAGCAACATCCGCCGCCCGGCGACAGGCAAAAGCACATAGCGGTAAATCTGCCAGGTCCGCAGCCCAAGGGCTTTGGCCGCAGCGCGCTGGCCGCGAGGCAGCGCATCGATACCCGCGGACACCTGGACCGCGACGCGGGCCGAAGTAAAGAAGCCAAGACAGACCACCGCGGCAACAAAAGGACCGTCAGACAACGTTTTTAACCAGTACCCCGCCGCGCTCGGCAAAAGCTCAGGAAGCACGAAATACCAGACGAACATCTGGACCAATAGCGGAATGTTGCGGAACAGTTCGATGTAGCCAAAAGCCATTCGCCGGGCCATCGTTGACTCAGTTGTTTTGAGCACGCCAACGACAACGCCCAGGACCATTGCAATCGCCCAGGCCAGAAACGCGGTGGTGAGCGTCCAGCCCAGTCCCGACAACAGGCTATCCATATAAGTGCCTGTTCCATCGGGCGCAGGGTCTCCAAAAATCCCCCAATTCCAGTGGTAGTTCATTGTCGCCTCTTTAATTGGCCAGACGGTCTTCGCCGCTGTCGTGCCGGTTAGCCTGGGCCGCTGCCAGTCCGTTATGCAACTGGGCAAGTTGCGCCGAACTCAGGGGGACCAGGGGAAGCTTCATCGTTTTCCAGCTTTCGTCTTCGCGCCGCCAGGCCAGAGCGGCCTTGATCGCTGGCACCAACGGAACACGGGTCAACGCCCTGCGCACACCGACCATTGAGTTATAGATTTCATCAGGCGTATCCACACCGGACTGATAGGTGGCGCAGGCGAGATGGGGGAAGACATTAACGGACGCAGATATGCAGCCAGCGAATTTTTTCCGGGCGCGATCCTTTAGCGTCGCTTCGTCGCTCGGGAAGACTGCGAGCTGGCTGAAGTTTGCCGCCACCGCCTCGGCATACGGCAAATCTCCAGAGCTGTCCTTGATGCCCGCCAGCACGCCGCCCAGGTTGCGCGTCAGACGCTCGATGACATCCGGCGAGTACTTCAGGCCGGTCAATTGCGGGATGTTGTACAGGTAAAGTCTTCCCGTCCGGGCGCCGGCTAGCTCTGCCAGTCTCTCCACGTATTGCACCAGCGCACCGTCGCCGACATCGGTGTAATAGAAGGGCGGAAGCAGGAGCGCGCCGGCAAAGCCCATCGTATCGGCGGCTTTGGTCAATGCAACCGCGTCTGCCAGCGCCGCAGCGCCCGTGCCCACCATCATCCGCTGCGCCAGGCCAGCATTGGCGACCGCTTCCATGATCTGCAAACGCGTGCCGCGATCGAAAGAGGTCGCCTCTCCTGTGGTTCCCAGCAGATTCACGCCCTGACAACCGGCATCGAACAGATCGCGGATGAACGCCACCAGCTTTGCCGTATCGGGCTGGCCGTCCGCATTCAAGGGCGTCGGCACGGCGGGAATCACGCCGTGAAGGATCGGGCTCATACCGTCACCTCTTGCCCGCGGGCGGATACCGGAATGTAGGCCACGGCGTCAATCTCGACCAACACACCGTTCAGCGCGCAGCCTACGGTGGTGCGCGCCGGCCGGAAGGTTGGAAAATGGCTGGCGTAAATCTGATCGAATCCCGCTGCATCTGCAAGATCGCTCAGAAATACGCCGACCTTGACCACATTCTCCAACGCGCCGCCTGCGGCCTCGAGCGTCAAACGTACGTTTTCAAGGGTGACCGTCGTTTGCTCTTCGATTGTCTTGCCAACGACCGCTCGCACGCCATCGCGTGGCGTCTGTCCCGAAACAAACACATAGTCACCGGCGCGAACGGCGTGTGAATAATGGCCGCCGCACGCCTTGTCGCGCGGAGTATGGATCATCTTCGGCATGTTGCTTTCCATGTAAAATCGGTTGAATGTTTTGTATCGCATATTAGTGATTTTGTATCGATACAAAATCGATTGTTCCGATAGTAGATGGACACATTTACCCTGTCAAGCCTTGCGCTAAAGGCTTCGAATCAAAAAGGCCATGTATGCAAAGCTCAACCGACTGGGTTCCGGATCTGTCCGCGGCCAAGGGACCGATGTACAAAAGAATCGCCCAGGCCCTTGTCCAGGACATTCGCAGCGGCAAACTCAAACCCGGCGACCAGCTGCCGCCCAACCGCCAACTGTCCTCCCAGCTCGGCGTAACCGTCGGTACCGTGTCCCGCGCATTCGGCGAGGTCGTGAGAGCGAAACTGCTCGAAACCGGCGCACGTCGCGGGACGCGCGTGAAGGATCCAGCCGCAGCCGATGCGGTGGAAGCGGCGGCTGGAGTAGCGACCATACGTAATCGAATGGCGGACCTGCGCGGCCATCAGGCAGCACTAAAGAGCTGGGGAGACGACATCGGGCAGGCGCTATCGCTGCTGCACCACTCGCCTGCCTTTGGCGAGCTACTGCGCTATGACGATCCAGCCGGACGCGCCTCCCACCGACAGGCCGGCGCCCAGTGGCTCAGCCGCAACACCGATACCCCTGTAGACCCCGCCAGGGTGATCGTGACTGACGGCGCACAGCACGCGCTACTGTGCGGGTTAATGGCGTGCAGCGTGGCCGGTGACCACATCGCAACCGAGAAACTGACCTACACCGGCCTGAGAACCCTGGCGCCTCGGCTGGGGCTGAAACTGGTGCCGATCGAGATCGACGAGCACGGCCTGGTGCCAGACTCGCTGCGTGAAGCAATAGCCACGCACCCGATCAAAGGGCTTGTTTGCGTGCCCAATATCCACAACCCTACGACGGCAACGATCCCGCAGGACCGGCGAATCGAGATTGCGGACATAGCAAAGCAAGCCGGCATCTTCCTGATTGAAGACGATGTATATGGATGTCTCGCGGAGACGCGGCTCCCTACCCTGGCATCCCTGGCCCCGGAACTGACCATCAGGATTACCAGCCTTTCCAAATGCCTTGGCCCTGGGCTGCGTGTTGGCTTCGTAGAGACGCCGCGCCAGCTGACAGCAGCGGTAACCGAGGCAGTGCGCGCCACGACCTGGATGGCCTCGCCGATCTCGGCGGAGGTCGCTGCCCAGCTTGTCACCTCGGGACGTGCCGAACACGTGCTGCAAGAAAACCGGCTTGAACTGGCCGAACGCAACGACGCGCTTGCCCAAGCGCTGACCGGCTTCGATTTGCGGACAAGCGCATTCAGCCCCCATGCCTGGCTGCGGCTTCCCGATCCATGGACGGCGAGCCAATTCTGCAGGCGGATCGAAACAATGGGCTATCAGGTATCGCCCTCAGAGGCATTTGCCGCGGGCCTGCTTGGCATGGACAACGGCGTACGCATCAGCGTCAGTGCCGCGCAGGACGCCGCCGAACTACAGAGCTTTGGATTGCTTATCGCACGCATGCTGGCCGAAGAGCCACACCCCCCCTCCATTGGGATTTTCCCCTAGCTCCCAGGCATTTTGCCTCATTGACTTTAGTTATGTATCGATCCACAATCGGATCTCGTTGTTTTGTGTCGATACAAACAAAAGTCCGTGAGGCATCTACGCTGCGGCACCGGAGGAGATCATGAAAACCCCAACGATTGTCGCAGCCCTCGCGCTGATCGCCAGCACTTACGCAAGCGCTCAGCCTGCCGACACATTGAGCAAAATTAGAACAAAGAACGAAATCGCGCTGGGCGTTCGGGAAACCGCACAGCCTTTTTCCTATCTGGATGCGTCACACCAGTTCGTCGGCTATTCGGTGGACCTCTGCCTGAAAGTCGTGGAGGGGCTAAAGTCGCACCTGACGCTGCCCGATCTCAAGGTAAGGATGGTGCCGGTGGCCTCTTCCAACCGTATCCCGCTTATGGCCAATGGCACCATCGATCTGGAATGCGGCACCACCTCGAACACGATCGAACGCCAAAAGCAGGTCGCGTTTTCATCCACCATCTTTGTCGCAAGCACGCGGTTCGTCTCCAAGAAAACTGCCAACCTGGCTGACCTGAACGCACTGGCCGGCAAAGCAGTTGTCGCCACGGCCGGTTCGTCGAATATCCGACAGATCTCAGAACTGAATGCCGCACGCAAATACGGCATGCGCATCGCGCCGGCCCGCGATTTTGCGGAAGGCTTCCTGATGATGGAAACCGATAGGGCGGCAGCTTTCTTCCTCGACGACATTACGCTTGCCGGCCTTGTGGCCAACGCAAAAACGCCTGATGCATTTGTCATTTCAAAGGCCCCCCTGTCGGTCGAGCCGTATGCCTTAATGATGAGAAAAGGAGATCCCTCCTTCAAGGCGCTGGTGGACGATGTGCTCGAAACCACTTTTTCGAGCGGCGCGATTAACGGCATTTATGCCAAATGGTTCGAATCGTCGATCCCTCCTAAATCGATCAACATGCGCGTGCCCATGAGTCCCGCGCTTCAACGCGCTATTTCGCATCCCTCCGACAGTGCCGACGCCGCTTCCTACCAATAAGGAGGGCCGACAGATGAAATGGGACGCTATCCCCAAGGTTTGCTTCACTGAACACGCAACGCCGCTTCAGCCTCTCACGCGACTGTCCGCCCACCTTGGCGGGCCAATGATTTTCATGAAGCGGGACGATCTCACAAGCCTGGCCGGCGGTGGCAACAAGGCGCGCAAACTAGAGTATCTGGCGGCCGACGCCTTGGCCAGGGGAGCCGATACCTTGATAGCGACGGGCGCAACCCAGTCGAATCATGCCCGGCAAACAGCAGCAGCCGCAGCCCAGTTGGGCCTGGGCTGCGCATTGCTGCTGGAGCGCCGCCTGGAAAACCAGCCCGTCGAATACTACCGGTCGGGCAATGCGCTGTTGAATCGCATCCTGGGCGCGACACTCTGCAAGGAGCTGCCAGCCGGCGCGAACATTGCGGCGGCGGTCGCCCAGCTGGAAGCTCAATTGCGCCAGCAAGGACGCAAGCCCTACGTCATCGCTGGCGGAGGCTCCAGCCCGCTGGGCGCGATAGGGTATGTCGCCTGCGCGCATGAGATCAATGGCCAGGCATCCGACCAGGGAATAAAGGTCGACTGCATCGTACATGCAGCCGGAAGCGGCGGCACGCAGGCAGGCCTGGTGGCCGCGCTATGCCGCGAAAAACTCACGCGGGTACTGGGCTATAGCGTGCGGTTTGACTCGAATCGCATGTCGGAAATTGTCCACGGCATCGCAAACCAGACGGCGGATCTCATGGACGCCCCGCCCGTACCCGGCGACTGGATCGAGGTCGATGACAAGCACATCGGAGACGGGTACGGCATAGCGACATCAGAGGCCCTTGATGCGCTCAGGCTCCTGGGACGACTGGAAGGCATCCTGCTGGACCCGGTCTACACAGCAAAGGCCATGGCAGGCTTGATTGCCGATATCCGTTCCGGCAGGTTCTCCGCTCGCCAGAACATTGTGTTCCTGCACACCGGCGGCGCAGCGGCATTGCCTGCTTACGCCTCCTGTCTCTAATTCGCTTGCATTCATATAGGACAAATCATGAGCCACAAGATTTGCGCGTTCATTGCCCTCCTGAGCTTGATATTAGGTATGCATGGCAGCCTGGCCGCCGAGACTGCCTGGCCGACAAAGCCAGTCACCATCGTGCTGCCAGCGACTGCTGGCGCCGCATCTGATGTCTTGACGCGCGCCGTCGCCGCCGAACTGACCAAAATCACCGGCCAGTCTTTCATTATCGAAAATCGACCCGGCGCTGCGGGCGGGATTGCGCTCTCGAACCTGAAGCGCTCAGCCCCCGACGGCCACACACTGAGTTATGGGAATATTAATAACCTGGCGATCAATCCAACGCTGTTCAAGCAACTAACATACGACGCGAACCGGGACTTCATTCCGATCGGTCCGATGTTCACCGTACCCAATCTGTTGATCGTGCGGTCCGATTCTCCCTACAAAACGGTCGCCGACCTGATTGCCGCGGCCAAAAGGTCCCCTGGCCAGATGACATGGGCGGCCGCCAATCTCGGCAGCAGCGGCCACATGGGCGGTGAACTCTTCAACGACCTCAGCGGCATTGATACCGAATTCATTCCGTACAACGGCGACCCGCAGACGCTGACAGACCTGATCGGCGGTCGGCTCGACTATACGTTCACCAATGCCACGGTCGCATATCCGATGGTCAAAAGCGGCAAGCTGCGTGCACTGGCGATTACCACTGGCGAGCGCGTCGAGATGGATCCCTCGATACCGACTCTGGCAGAAAGCGGCCTCAAGGATTACGAAAACGGTGCCTGGGGCGGCCTTATCGCGCCATCCGGCACGCCCAAGGACATCGTCATGAAGATGAGCGAGACGCTCAACACAGCGATGCGTTCGTCCACGGTGCAAACAACGCTCAAACAATCCTTTGCCACGCCTACGCCAGGAACGCAGCAAGGCTTTAGTGCGTTGATTGCTCAGGAACAGCAGAAATGGGCGCTGCTTATCGAAAGCGCCGGAATCGAGAAACAATAATGCACGACTTCATTCTGGCCCACGGCTCGATCATCGACGGCAGCGGCACCCCTCGATTTACCGGCGATGTTGCCGTAAAAAGTGGTCGTATATCCGCAATCGGCGATTTGGCAGGCGAATCCGCCGCACAGCGGATCGATTGCAGCGGACGGGTCATCTCGCCCGGATTCATCGACTGCCATTGCCACTCCGAACTCTCCCTGATCGCCGACCCCGGCGCTGAAAGCAAGATCCGGCAGGGCGTTACGACAGAAGTGCTAGGCAACTGCGGATGGTCCACATTCCCACTCGCCGGCGCGAATGCGGCGTCGTTCCGTGAGCAGGCTTCACCGATCTTCGGCCACCCAGACATTGAGTGGGACTGGAAGGATCTCGACGGCTACTTCGAGCGCGTGTTCAGGCAAGGCGCCGCCGTCAACGTCGCCACACTGACAGGGCACGGGGCGCTTCGAGCCGCCGTCATGGGGCTTGAGGCCCGCGCGCCGACCCCAGCCGAACTCGAGGCCATGAAAGCCCTGCTACATCGCGCCATGCGGCAGGGGGCTCTGGGCTTGTCCTCCGGCCTTTGCTATGTGCCGGGTGTCTATGCCGATTCAGACGAACTGGTCGCCCTCGCGGGCATCGTCAACGGCTATGGCGGGCTGTATGCCACCCATATGCGAGACCAGGTGGATGGGCTGCTTGAATCTGTAGAAGAGTCTCTGGATGTTGCCCAGCGCGCGCATATCCCGCTGCTGATCTCACATCACAAGACCTGCGGCGCGCAGAACTTCGGCAAGTCCCGCCTGTCCCTGGCCATGCTGGATGAGGCCCGCCAGCGCGGCATCTCAACATATTCCGATATGTACCCTTACCTGGCCGGCAGCACAACGCTGGCCATGCTGTTTCCGCCCTGGGTGCTGGACGGGGGCCGGGACGCCATGATGAACCGCCTGGCATCGAGCGAATGCCGCGCGCGCATCAAGCACGACTGGTCGCACGGCATTCCCGGCTGGGAAAACCGTATCGCCGCCCTCGGCTGGCAAAACATTTCCATCTCCTATCTAAAGCATGCCGAGCGCCAGATCTACGTGGGCCTGACGGTGGTGGAAGCCGCTCAACAGGCGGGCCAGGAGGTCAGCGAGTTTGTTTTTGACCTAATGTTGGCAGAACAAGGCGAGGTGGGCCAGATCATGCAGAATTCGTGCGAGGAGGATCTCCGGAATGTGCTTACCCACACGCACAGCATGATAGGCAGCGACGGCCTGGACGTCGGAGATCACCCTCACCCGCGCCAATACGGAACATTCCCGAAAGTCCTCGGTGAGCTGGTGCGCGACAAGGGTTGGATGACGCTCGAAGAGAGCATATTCAAAATGACGGGCGCGACGGCGCGTACATTCAAACTCGGCGACATGGGTCTGATCAAACAAGGCTATCGGGCCAATATCACCGTTTTTGACCCAGCCAACGTAAAAGCGAACGCCACTTACGAGAACCCGCGACAGTTCGCCAGTGGAATCGAATGGGTTTTTGTGAACGGCCGCCCCACCTTGGCCGATGGCGCCGTGACCGGCGATCTTGCCGGCGCGCCGGTTCGCAGATGCTAAGACGGGCCGGCTTATAGCGCACAGTATCGACCGTCGATCACTGCGCGCTGGCCCGCAGCGCATTATGACATCTCTATTTTTCTCGCTATTTGTGTGGACTCGGCCACAATGAGATTATCCACCTGATTGCGGAATGCGAGCCACTCGGAACTTGCAGCCAAGTTTTGGTTGAAGCTTTCTATGGCGCCATAATTCTCATGAGCGGTGATCTGGACAAACCGGTTCAAACTCCCGACTTCGGAAGTATAAATACCAGCGATACCGACACGGTGTTCGTCCAGCACCGGCAGGATCGACTCTTCATACGCAGAGACCAGATCCTTCATGCGACCTCTTTTTACCGTCGTCGCCTTGATTTGCACGACCGTCAGACCGTCGCACCGCGCGTGGTCCTGATTGATTCTTAGGGGCGCTTGATAGAGAACGGTATTTTCCTGCCGCGCTATCAAGCCATCGGACTCGCGCAAATATGTGCCCCACTCAGAGTCCGTATCCCTGAATGCCCTTCTCTGCTCCATATCTGCCAGAGACTGAAAACCCCATAAATGCATTACCTCTTCCTGCTGCCCGATTTCGGTCTTGTAAAAAGCCAAGGGCTGACCGAGATGGCGGACTTGCACCGGCAACATATGAAGTTTCGCCAAACGAAGAAATTCGTCCGCACCGCCGGAGCACATGGTATATACGCGAAAATCAACTATTTTTCTTTCTTTCATTCAAATTGAGTCCCGCAAAGGCACGCAGAAAAAAAGGCGCACATGCATTGCACATACGTCCGGACCATCGATCAGCCAGAATATTAAAAACGCGCAGACACCCGGCGATGTCGCACTGTGATTTTATCATGCGCAACGTTGCGCCAAGCGTTTTAAAATGCATACATGGAGCATCCCGGAATTAAATCAACCTCAACAATTCAGAGAGCAACTCTCCGCAGCCGCCGGTTCGATTCCGCTCCCCGGGGCGCCAAAAATCAAAGCCGTTAATCCCCAGGGAATTAACGGCTTTTTTCATTGCGGCCCGCCAGCCGGCCCTGCGACAACCCAAATTCAATGACGATGGCGCCCATTCGAGCGCTTGTGCCCTCGATAACCGTCATGCCCCCGATAACCCGCGCGCCTGTACGAATGATCGCGCCCGCGGTCACGGTCCCAATGGTGGCGACGTCCGCCCCGGTCATCGTCGTCCGTGACGACATGCCCCAATACTCCGCCCGCAGCGGCGCCGCCCAGCGTCACCCAAGGGTCGCCATCAGACAGCAATGCGCCGGCCACGCCCCCCAGGCCTGCGCCGATGACCGTGTTGCGCCCCTGCTTGTCGGCCAGCGCCGTCGTGCTGACGCCCAATACCAGCACACTCGCAAGAACAGCCTGAATCAATCGTTTGGTGATAGCCATATTTATTCTCCTGTAGAGGGCCGCTCCCCCGATGTCGCCATTGCGTACGCATCGAATGGAACCGGCAATCACTCATTTGGAAAACAAGGTAGCACTCAAGCCTGTGTCAGTCTTGCAGATAGGGATTCGGCGTGTATAAGCTGTTTCAGCCTCTTTCGCGGCCGCCGATGCAGGGCCTACAGGTCTGAGCCGCTGTCTACATACACCAGGCCTGCGGCAGCAAGCTTGTCCCGCATGCCATAGATGTCCAGGCCCAGTTCGCCGGCGGCCAGGCGCTTGCGCTTGGCCGCTTCGTTCAGGATGCGCGCATCGCAGGCATCGGCCACGCCGGCGGCCCGTGCACGCGGCACCACGCACACGCCATCGTCGTCCGCGATGATGACGTCGCCAGGCTGCACCAGCGCGCCGGCGCACACCACGGGCACATTTACCGACCCGGGCGTGGCCTTGACGGTGCCCTTGGCTGAAACGCATTTGGACCACACCGGGAACTTCATATCGGTCAGCGACGCCACGTCGCGGCAACCGGCATCGATGATCAGTCCCTGCACGCCGCGCGCGCGCATGGATGTCGCCAGCAGTTCGCCAAACATGCCGTCTTCGTTGGACGACGCGCAGGCCACGACGACGATGTCGCCGGGCTGGCAAAGCTCGATGGCGACGTGCAGCATCCAGTTGTCGCCCGGTTGCGCCAGCACCGTGACGGCGCTGCCCGCGATCGATGCGCCGGCATATACCGGCCGCATATAGGGCTGCAGCAGCCCGCTGCGCTGCTGGGCCTCATGCGCGGTGGCCACGCCGGCCGTGGCCAGCCGCGCCACCACGGCGCTGTCGGCGCGTTGGATATTCCTTACTGCAATGCTCATGCCAGCTCTCCGGTCACTTGGGGGAACACGCGCTGGTAGCCCTCGGCGTACGTGATCTTCTTGTTGGAATTGCGCGATGCCTGCACACCGCGCTGCAATGCGACGCGCGTGTAGTATTCCCACAGGTGCTCTTGCGCCGCCATGGTTTCGAAGGCGCGGCGCTTCTGTTCCCAGACGTCGGAAATGTCGAGCAGCACTTCAGGCTTCCATTCACACTGTTCGGGCTGATGCGGCTCGAACAGAAATACCGGCGGCGCGCCCAGGACCGGCTGTTCCGGATGGTGCCCGTGCGCCTGCGCGATCACGCGCGCTTCCTGCGCGACGTGCGTGGCCAGCGGATGATCGAAGTTGTACGGGTCCTTTTGCGAATGGGTCAGCACGAATTCCGGATGCAGTTCGCGATACACGTCCACCAGTTCGAACAACGCGTCATCGGACACGCGCAACGGGTAATCGCCGCAGTCCATGAACCGGATGTCGGCGCCCAGGATGTCGGCCGCCCGCCGAGCCTCATCGCGCCGTTCGGCCTTGACCCGCTCCACCGTCATTCCCGGCTGCTTCCACAGCTTGGCCGATTCGCCGCGTTCGCCGAACGCCAGGCACACCACGGTCATCTTCCATCCGCGCTTGGCGTACAACGCGATTGCGCCGCCCGCCCGCCACACGAAATCCGCGGAATGCGCGCTGACGATCAGCCCATTCTTTTGCCGTTCCATTTCAATTCCTCTATGCATGTACGCCGGCCGCCGCCGCTGCGCGGCCCGCTGCCGGCCCGGACGCGGCTAATCGGCCTTGATGCCCGCGTCCTTGATGACCTTGGTCCATTTCGTGGTTTCGCCCGCGACGAAAGCGCCGAACTGCTGGCCGGTGCCGGGCGTGACGACCGCGCCCATTTCGCCGAAGCGCTTTTTCACGTCCGGGTCCTTCAACGCGCTTTGCAGCGCAGTGTTCAACTTTGCCGTTATCTCGGGCGGGATATCCTTGGGCCCGATCAGGCCCCACCACACCGTGGCCATCGCGCCCGGCAAGCCCTGCGACACCACCGTGGGCACCCCTGGCAGCATGGCGGCGGGCTCGTCGTCCAGCACGGCCAAGGGCCGCAGCTTCCCTGCCTGGACATGCGACACCACCTCCAGCGGGTTGATGGACATGAACGAGATCCGTTGTCCCAACAGATCCGTGACCGCCGGCGAGCCGCCCTTGTACGGCACGTGCAGCGCCCGCATGCCGCTCTCGGCCTTCAGGAGTTCGCTGGCCAGATGGCCGGAGCTGCCGTTGCCTGCCGACGCGTAAGTCAGCTTCTCGGGATGCGAGCGGCCATAGTCCGTCAATTGCTTCAATGTCTTGAACGGCGATTCGGTAGGCACCACCACGGCCAGAGGCGCATAGCCGATCGCGCCCAGGGGGGTGAAATCGTGCGCGGGGTCGAAGGTCAGCTTGGAGAACAGCGCGCCGTTTGCGGCCAGCGTGTTCGAGGCGGTCAACAAGGTGTAGCCGTCGGGCTGGGCGCGCGCCACCATGTCCATGCCTATGTTCGTGGCCGCGCCCGGGCGGTTGTCCACGATGATGGTCTGCTTCAGCGCATCGCCCATCTTCTGGCTGACCAGCCGGGTCACGATGTCCACGCCGCCGCCGGCGGCGTACGGCACGACGATGCGTATCGGCTTGTCGGGAAAAGCGCCTTGGGCGGCGGCGGGCAGCGGGGACAGCGTGGCGGCGGCGGCAGCCAGCGCGCCCAATCCGGCGACGGCAAGCATGGCGCGGCGCCCGGCGACGGGCCGTGACGGGACGATTGCTCTCATTTTTGTCTCCTGTATTCGTCTAGGTATCGGTAGGGTGCAGGTATGATGGGCGGACCAGACCGATATCGTCCAATACCTTTTTTCGCGACGATCTATTTGCTTTCCAAATTGATATGGACTTTCGCCAACTGCGTTACTTCGTCGCCGTCGCCGAAGAACTGAGCTTTAGCCAGGCCGCCCGCCGGCTGCATGTCAGCCAGCCGCCGCTAAGCCTGCAGATCAAGTCGCTGGAAGAAGAACTGGGGTCGCCGCTGCTGACGCGCACCAGCCGCACGGTGGAACTGACCCAAGCCGGCGCGTTGTTCCTGGATCAGGCCCGCCGCGCGCTGGCGCACCTGGAGCGCGCCGGCGAGGTCGTGCGCCAGTCCGCGCTTGGGGAAACCGGAGAAATCCGGGTTGCGTTCACGGCATCCGTGCCGATGTTCGATGCCTTTCCGCGCATCGTGCATGCGTTCCGCACCGCGTTTCCCGGGGTGGGCGTCGATCTGAGCCACCAGTCGACCGGCCAGCAATTGCGCGCGCTCGCCGCAAAGACCGTTGACGTGGGGTTTCTGCGGCCGTCGATTCTGTTTGTTCCCCCGCCCAACATCGCAACGCTGCCCTTATGGAGCGACAAGCTGATGGTCGCCTTGCCGCAAGCGCACCCGCTGGCGCGGCGCGACGCGCCGCTGTCGATGGCCGACCTGGCCGACGAATCCTTCATCTTGTTCCCGCGGGGGCTGGGCTGCGGACTGTTCGATCACGTCGGCGTGCTGGCCAACCGCGCGGGCTTTGCGCCGCAAGTGGGGCAGGAAGCGCGCGAAGGCGCGACCATCATCGGGCTGGTGGCGGCGGGCATGGGTATTTCCATATTGCCCGACACGTACATGAAGACCGGAATTCCCGGCGTGGCGTATCGCGAGCTGGATACGCCGGATGCGCAAAGCCAGGTACTGCTGGCGTACAGGCCGGAAGACGGCTCGCCATTGCTGCAGCGGTTCTGCGAGGTTGCGCGGGCAGAGCCGGCCAGAGCAAACCGCGGGACAGCCACGGCTGAATACGCTGCTTGCGCAACAGCGCGGCTCCGGGCGCAATGCCGGCGGGCCGGACTATGCCATCAAGTCAGCGCAACGTAATACCAGACGGTTGCCAGCGCGCCCAGCGTTTGAAAGCCAAGCAGCGCTTTCACGCCGGCGGGTTTGCCCGCAAGATACCAATGTGCCGCCACAAACGGCAGGCATAGCAGATTCGTGGCGCCCGCCGCCAACCCAATCAGCACCGGCTTAAGGCTCGGAAAGGAGCCGCCCGGAATGAATGCCAGCCAGATCGTAATCGCCGCGCCCAGGATCGCCACCAGAGCGCCCATGACACCAGTAAATCGTGCCGCGCTTTGTCTGTCGGAAGTTTGCATGAATATTGGGGTAAAGACTATGTTGGCCGCATGGGTCTTGATGGCAGGCTATTTCACCTTATCCAGCAGCCTGGTCATGGCGATCTTATAGACCTGCTGCATCGCATTCTCGAATTCCTGCTCTTGCGTGTTGTTCAGGCGCAGCTGGAATTCATCGATGATCTCCGCCTTGTCGTACCCCTTGATCGCCAGCATGAAGTGGTACCCGAACTTGTCCTTGTACTGCTTGTTCAGCTTCTGGATCAGCGCCACTTCGGCTTCCGTGCACTCGTTCAGGCCCGAAGCGCTCTGCTCCTTCAGGGAATTGGCCGCTATGTTCTGCGCCCTGACACTTTTGCAGGCAAGCTCCGGATGGCCCAGGACCGCGGACATCTGCTTGTCATGGCCGGCGGTCTTCACTTCGGCGATCATCTGTTCGTACATGTCCACGAAGCCCACGAAAGGCCGCTTGGCGGCAAGCTGGCTGACGGCCCATGGCGCCCTGTTGAAAATCCCGCCCAGCGCCGCTTCAAAATCCGGCTGACTCATCTGGTTGAGATCGCGCAATGAGATTGTCTGTGCGCTGGCCGCGACGGAACTCAGCGCGAGGGCGCCAATGACGGCCAATCCGGCAAAGTTCTTCTTCAGCATATCGAGCCTTTGAGTGCTTGTTCAGGGTGCAGGCGACGGTCCTGGTTCAACGCCGAGGCGACGGCCCGCATGGCTGCGGCGACGGGTGAAATCACCGGGATGGCAAAGCGCGGGCCGATCCGCTCGGCGCTTTGCGCCAGCGGCCCGCCGCCTATCACCACGGCTTCGGCGCCGTCCTGGACAATGCAGGAGGTCACCGCCTGTTCGAGATACGTGTCCTGCAGGCCGGCGTCCGCGGCCAATCTCAGCGGATCGACCGCCGGAATCCGGCATCCGGTAAAGCACGGCGTCAGTCCCAGCGCATCGACGGACGCCGTGATCGAGGCTTCGAGACCGGGCGTGGTGGTTGCCACGCCGAAGCGGCGGCCGCCGCGGGCCGCTTCTTGCAGCGACGCTTCGCCGATGCCCACCACCGGGATGGCGACGCGTTGCCGCAGCGTCTCAAGCCCCGGATTGCCGAAGGCCGCAATCACGATGGCGGCCACATCGGCCGCATGCCGGCGCCCTATCGCCAGCACCTCTTGTATCGAGACGGCAAGCTCCTCGTCGCTGGTGATCATCGGCGCGCCGTTGGCCGCGGTTTCGCTTTGCAGCGCGTATGCCTCTGGCAATGCGGCGCGCGCAAGGCGGTGCATCATGGCCGTGGTTTCGCGGGAGGTGTTCGGGTTGATCAGCAGGACAACAGGCTTCATGGTGTTTTGCATGGGTGAGCGGGATAGCCTCAGGGATTGCGGACCGACTCCAGGGCCGCTCCGGGCATGGCAGCGGCGTCGGGGTCTTCGCCCTTCTCTTCTTCGATCGATTTGCCGAAGGTTTCCGGCGCGAACTGTACCGCGACCGCGAAGATGGCATACATGATCGCAATCATTGCAAACATGCCCGCCGCGCCGTGCAGATCGAACATCCTGGCGGCCGCCAGCTGCGAGAGCGCGCCGCCGACGGTGCCCAGCGCCAGCAGGAACGAGACGCCCATCCCCCGCATGCGGGTCGGGTAGAGTTCCGGCGCGTAGATCCAGATGGATGTGTTCAGCGTGAGCACGCTGAACTGGAACAGGGCGCCAAAGACCAGCACCAGGGTGGTGCTGGTGGACAGGTAGCCAAAGGCGAGTCCGGCCATGCACGCGGCGATGGCGCCGAGGGTGAGCACGCGCTTGCGCGGGAAGTTGTAGCCCATCACGGATGCGGCGATCGCGCCGAGCAGGCTGCCGCTCTGCATCACGATGGTGAAAGCGAAACTCTTGGTGATCGAGTAGCCCTGCGACACCAGGATCGTCGGCATCAGCGTCAGCACCGACAATTGCGCGCCAAAGGTCATCCACGAGGCGATGCCGACGGCGATGGTGCGGCGCCTGTAGACGCCGCTGAAGATGTCGGCGATGGAGGTCTTGCGGGCGCCTTCGGCGGCTTTGCCCGGCGCGGCGGTGATGTACTGGCGGACCGGAAATCGTCCATTCGCCAGTTGCCCGGCAGCCAGCATCGAGAGCACCTTGTTGGCCTCGTCCACCTTGCCCTGCGAGAGCAGGTAGCGTGGCGTCTCGGGGATGAATCGCCGGTAGAACACGATGAAGACCGCCGGCAGCACCAGGCAGGCAAACAGCCAGCGCCAGGCGTTTTCTCCGGGGAAGATCGCGAACACGGTCAGGGCAAAAGCCGGCGCCAGCATGTTGCCCAGGCCGCCGCCGCCCACGTTGATCAGGCCCACGGCCGTGCCGCGAAACCGCGTTGAACAGAATTCCGCCAGCATGGTGACCGCGGTGGTGATCTCGCCGCCCAGGCCGAGACCAACGATGAAGCGCCCGATGGTCAGCACCGTATAGTTCGGCGCCGTTGCGCAAATAATGGCGCCGAACGTGAACAGGGCCAGGTTCACGTTGAGCATGTAGCGCCGGCCCTTGCGGTCGGCGAAGAAGCCCGATCCGATCCGGCCGAGCGCCGCGGCGATGAAGGTGACGGTGTTGAGAAAGCCGATGTCGGTCGCGTTCAGGCCCCAGTGCTTGATGAGCAGCGGGCCGACCAATCCGACCGCGTTCTGCTCGAACACGTCGAACAGCACGCCACAGACCACCAGGAAGATGATGGACTTGTGCGAACGGGTGATCCCCATGCCGTCCAGGGCCGATTCCAACTGGCGCATTTGCTCGGTTTTGGGTGCGGACGACGAAACGATTGCGTCTCCAGCCATGGCAATTTCTCCCTCGGGTGAGGCGGACAGTCGTAGCGGAATCGCCGCGCATCGGCGACCTGAGCGGGCGTTTTTGCACTGAAATCAATTTTTCGTGATGAGAAGATAGTGAAAAATTCTTTTCATCAGAATAGGGAAAAACCCTCCGCCCGGCGCGCCGCTCAGGCGCGCCTTGTCCGGCGCCTCAGGGTTTGGGCACGCCCGCCACGCGCGCGGCGTGCAGTTCGGCCATCGATTCGTGCTCGGCCTCGACCTTGGAAAGCCGGCTTCTTCCCGCCCTGCCCGCCTGTTCCATGACGCGGGTCGCAAGCAGGTCGCACAGCAGCATGAGCGCCACGTGGTTGTCCAGCGGGCCCGGCGCGGCCGAGTGGCATCGCAGGATCCATTGCGCGTTCACGGCGGTCCTGGACAGCTGGTCCGTGATGTAGACCACCCGGGCGCCCGCGGCGGTCGCCCGGCTTGCAAACTGGGCGGCGACAGCCGGGCTGCGCCGCAGCGCGAAGACGACCAGCACGACGCCGCGGTTCATGTCCACGGCGTACTCGCCCAGCGTTTCGCCCGGCCCGGGAATGACCTGCGTGCGCGGCAGCAGCTGCGCAAGCTGCCAGCGCAGATAGGCCGCGAAGCTGCGGTTGTTGCGATAGCCCATGAACCAGGCGCCGTCGGCGCCGGCGATGGCTTCGGCGATCTCGCTGATCGTGGTCTCTGATATCTGGCTGAAGGTGGCGGCGATATTCTGCTGCGCGAGCCGGATGTGCGCCTCGATGGAGCCCGAGGCCGCGCCCGGCCCCGAAGGCTTGGAAAACAGCGGAGAGCCCTCTTCCCGCGCCTCGCGGGCGAGGCGCCGCGCCGCTTCGTAGCTGTCGTACCCGAGCCTGCGGATGAACCGCGTCACGGTCGAATTGGAAACCTGGACCAGTTCGGCCAGTTCGGACGCGGTGTAGCTCGCCAGGTCTCCGGGAAAGTCCAGCAGGAATTCGCCAAGCCGCCGCTCGCTGGGCGGCAAGGCATCCAGCATCTGGCGGATCTGAGCCAGGAAGGGAGAGGGAGACGCGGGCACAGGATGGGGCATGACTAGGGCCTGTTCACACTAAAAGGAGCCTCGCACAGGCCCTCGCGGTGACTGGGCCATTCACCGGCGCTTCATTGACCGGGCCAGTTGAAGCCTGAAGTTTTCATGCCGCGCATTTTACCCTGCGCCCCCTCCCGCGCTTCAGGCCAGTTTCTCGCAGGCCCGTTTGATCCGCGCGCATCCCTCCTCCAGCAGGTCCATCGACGTCGCATAGGAAATCCGGAAGAACGGCGACACGCCGTAAGCCGCCCCTTGCAGCACGGCCAGGTTCTCCTCGTCCAGCAGGTACAGGATGAAGTCTTCGTCCGATTTCAAGACCTGCCCGGACGGCGTCTTCTTTCCCAGTATGCCCTCGCACGACGGAAACACGTAGAACGCGCCCTCCGGAACATGGCAGGAGATGCCCTCGATCCGGTTCAGGCTGGCCACGACCACATCCCGGCGTTCCTGGAAGATCCGAGTGCGCTCGGCCATGAAGTCCTGCGGCCCCGACAGCGCCTCTTGCGCCGCGGCCTGGCTGATGGACGACGGGTTCGAGGTGCTTTGCGACTGGAGCTTGGTCATGGCCTTGATCAGCGCGGCGGGCGCCGCGCCATACCCGATGCGCCAGCCCGTCATCGCGTAGGCCTTGGAGACGCCGTTGATGGTGAGCGTGCGCGCCTTGAGCTCCGGCTCCACTTGCGCCATCGTGGCAAATTGCCGGCCGTCGTACAGGATGTGCTCGTAGATGTCGTCCGTCATCAGCCACACGTGCGGATGGCGCAGCAGCACCTCGGCCAGCGCCTTGAGCTCTTCCCGCGAGTAGGTCGCGCCGCTGGGGTTGTTGGGGCCGTTCAGGATCAGCCAGCGGGTGCGCGGCGTGATGGCCCTTTCCAGATCGGCGGGTTGCAGCTTGAATCCCTGCCCCGGCGGGCAGGCGACAAAGACGGGGGTGCCGCCGGCCAAGAGGACGATGTCGGGATAGGACACCCAGTACGGCGTGGGCACGATGACCTCGTCGCCTTCCTCGACCGTGGCAAGCAGCGCATTGAAGATGATCTGCTTGCCGCCGTTGCCCACGATGATCTCGCCGGCGGCGTAGTCCAGGCCATTGTCGCGGCGGAACTTCTCGCGGATGGCGGCCTTCAGTTCGGGGGTGCCGCCCACGTCCGTGTACTTGGTGCGCGATTGCGCCATCGCGCGCACGACCGCCTGCGTCACGTTCTCCGGCGTATCGAAATCCGGTTCGCCGGCCGTCAAGGCCACGATGTCGCGTCCGGTGGCGCGCAGTTCGCGCGCGCGCTGGCCGGCCATGGAACTGGGAGAGGGTTTGATGCGCTGAATGCGCGCGGCGATCTGGGGCATGGGAAGTCCTTAAGGGATGAGTTCGGTTGCGGACGCTACGGGGCGGGCGGCGGATCTATTGCCGCCAGTCGCGCAGGTAGTCCAGGAATATGCGGTCCACGCGGGCCTCGTTGCCGTCCGAATGGCCGGCCGAATGCGGGGTGGCGATGACGTTTTCCAGGTCCCATAGCGGGGACTGGCTGGCCAGCGGTTCATGTTCGAAGACATCCAGGTAGGCGCCGGCCAGCGCGTTCGCGCGCAGGGCGTCGATCAGGTCGGATTCGACGACAACCTCTCCACGCGCCACGTTGACGAGCCGGGCGTGCGGCGCCATGCGCGCCAGCAGGCGGGCGTCCACCAGCCCGCGCGTGCGGTCGCTGAGCGGGCACGCCAGCACCAGCCAGTCTGCGCGCCCGGCGATGTCGGCCAGGTCTTCAAAGGCAAAGGTCTCCACGCCGTCCGAGGCCGGCGCGGCGGCGCTGCGCACCGCGATCACGGTCAGGCCCAGCATCTGAAGATAGCCCGCGAGCTGGCGGCCGATGGGGCCCCATCCCACCACCACGGCGGTCTGGCCGGCCAGGTCGCGCGGCAGCAGCCCGCCGATCAGCGGCGTCCACGCCCGCTTGCGCTGGGCATCGAACATCCGGGGAAACTCCCGCGCCAGCGCCAGTACGCCTGCCAGCGCGGTTTGCGCCACCACCTGCCCGTTGGCTCCTGACGAGGTCGTCACGCGGATGCCCCGCTCCTTGAGTTCGGCGAAGATGGGCCGGTCGGCGCCGGCCGAATGGGCGTGCACCCAGGCGAGCCGGGGCGACTTGCGCAGCGAGACATAAAAGGACTCCAGCGACTCAAGCACCCGGTGCTTGGTCGACAGGCCGGTCACGTCGCGCGAGATGAACGCCAGGTCGACGTCCGCGGGTTCATTGCCATGCGATTGCGCCGCGATGACGGGCTCGTACGCGCGCCCGCCCAGCGCTTCGGCAAGCTGGCCGCCGATCCGGCCCAGGGTCTGCTCCGACATCAGGATGCGCAGGGGTTGTTGTGTCGTCATGATGGTTGCGCCTAGGTGCGGAAAGAGGGATCCATGCGGTCAAGCTTGCGCAGCAGCGCCGGCCATTCCATCACGCCATACGGACGCCGCGTGCCGGGCTGGTAGTTTTTCCAGGTCTCTTCAAGCACGGGTTCCGCGACCCGCGCAAACGGCGAGTTGGCCGCCATGGCCGCAAGCTGGGCGCGGCAGGCCAGCTCCAGCCGGTGCATCCAGTTGAAGGCCTCGCCGACGCTGTTGCCCACCGTCAGCGCGCCGTGGTTGCGCAGGATGAGGGCTTCGCCGCCGCCCAGGTCGGCCACCAGCGATTCCTGCTCCGCCAGGTCCAGCACAACGCCCTGGTAGTCGTGGTAGCCGATCTTCAGAAAGCGCATGGCCGTCTGGGTGAGGGGCAGCAGGCCGCATTCCAGCGAGGAAACCGCCATCGAGGCCCAGCTGTGCGTGTGTATCACGCAGGCCACCTCCGGACGCGCGGCGTGCACCGCGCTGTGGATAACATAGCCCGCCTTGTTGACGCCGTAGCCCAGGCCGCCGAAATCGGGCTGGGACAGGATCGCCCCGACATGGTCCACCTTGATCAGGCTGGACGCGGTGATCTCCTCATACATCATGCCGTAGGCGTTGATCAGGAACGCGCCGTCTTCGCCCGGCACGCGCGCCGAAATGTGATTGGCCATCATGTCCGACATGCCATACAGATTCACCAGCCGATAGCAGGCGGCAAGATCCACGCGCGCCTGCCATTCCTCGGCGGAACACCGATCCCGCATCGGCTCGATTTGTAATACGCCTGCACTGCTCATTTGCTGAACTCCCTCTGGCATCGAATAGCAACGGTCGACGGCGCGTGCGCCACGCCGGCTTGCGAGAAATTCTAGAGCGGGGCTTTCTTCACTACAAATGGTTGATATTTGTTTATTATTCGTTTTTGCCAATATATCCAGCGCACGCCGACTATGAAGCGAAATATCTCCCTGCGGCATTTCCGCAGTTTCGTGGCGGTGGCCAACACGGGCTCGTTCACGGTCGCAGCCTCGCAGCTGTTCCTGACCCAGTCCTCGCTGACCGCCACGATCCAGCAGTTCGAGGAAGCGGTGGGCGTCAAGCTCTTTGACCGCAGCACGCGCCGCGTGGTGATGACCCAGGAAGCGGCGCGCTTCAAGCCCGAGGCCGAGCGCATCCTCAGCCAGTTCGATGGCGCGGTGAGCGACCTGGAAGCGCTGTCCCAAGGGCGGCAGGGGCACGTCAGGATCGCGGTCGTGGCGTCCGTCACCAACTACTTCCTGGGAGACGCCATTGCCGCGTTTCGCCAGGCCTACCCCAAGATCACGTTCTCGCTCCATGACGCCGGCTCCGAGCAGGTCGAGAAAATGATCGCCAACGGCGATATCGATTTTGCGATATCCACCTCGCATCATGGCTTCGACGACCTGGTCTACACCCCGCTGTTCGAAGACCGCTACGGCGTGATCTGCGCCGCCTCGTATCCCTACGCGCAAGGGTCGCGCCCGTTGAAATGGGCCGACCTGGACCCGGCCGAGTACGTTGGGTTCACCGAAGACACCGGCATCGGCGCATTCCTGCGCGCGCATGCGGGCAAGCCTGGCTTCTTCGAGCAGCAGCACGACGAAGTCTCCAGGACCTCGTCGCTTCATGCCGTGCTGCGCAGCGGTGGACGCTATTGCATCCTGCCATCTTTGGCGGCCAGCTCCATCGTGCCGCCGCGGACGGCCGGCGACGCGGAGCCCGCCGCCTTTGTCTTCCGCGAACTCAGCTCGCCCAAACTGTCGCGCGAGGTCTGCCTGATCACGCGCCGCCTGCGGTCCCTGTCCGCCAGTTCCGAGCTGTTCCTGCAATACATGCGGGAGATCATCAGCGACAAGCCGGTGCCGCCCGGCGTGCGGGTGCTGGGCCGAAAGGACAGGAAGCCGCGCCAGGCGACCTAGAAAAAAACGCCGCGGGCTTCAGGGCTCGCGGCGCTTTCTTGTTGCCAGGGCATTGCCTACTGCGTGGCGATCTTCGCGTCCCGCACCAGCTTGCCCCATTTGGCCCGCTCGGCCTCGATATGCGCGGTGAAGTCCTGCGGCGTTCCGCCGGTTGCCTGCGCGCCCAGCTCGGTGAGCTTCTTGCGTACGCCCTCATCGGCAAGAATGGCGTTCAGTTCCCGGTTGAGCTTGTCCACGACCGGCTGGGGCGTTCCCGCCGGCGCCACCACGCCCGTCCACGACAGCGACTCATAGCCTTTGAGCCCGGCGTCGCCCAGCGGCGGCACCCCGGGCAAGACGGACAGCGGCGTGGCGCTTGTGACCGCCAGCGCCTTCACCTTGCCGGATTGCGCCAGCGGCACCGCCGACGGCGCGTTGTCGAAGATCATATTGATCTGGCCGCCCACCAGGTCCACCAGCGCCTGTCCGCTGCCCTTGTACGGCACGTGCATCAGGTCGACGCCCGCCATGTTCTTGAACAGCTCGCCGGATAGATGGGTGGAGCTTCCCGAACCCGAGGACGCGAAGGAGTACTTGCCGGGATTGGCCTGGGCCAGCTTGATCAGGTCCGCCACGCTGGAAACGGGCAGATCCTTGTTGACGATGAGCACGTTGCTGATGGACGCGGTGTAGATGACCGGCAGCAGATCGCGGTTGGCCTTGTAGCCCGGATTGGCGTAGAGAAACTCGTTGATGGACAGGATGCCCGTGGTGCCAAAGAGCAGCGTCTGGCCATCGGGCGCGGCCTTGGCCACCACCGCGGCGCCGATGTTGCCGCCGGCGCCCGAGCGGTTCTCCACGACGACGGGCTGCTTGAGGGCGACCGCCAGGCGCTCGGCCAGCAGCCGCCCGATCACGTCCGTCGATCCGCCGGGCGCGAAAGGCACGACCAGCGTTACCGGCCCTTTGGGATAGGCCGCGTTCTCGGCGTTAGCCGACGCGGCCAGGCCGCATAGCGCGGCCGCCGCCGCGCCGAGCAGTTTCCAGGTTTTCATTTTTTTCCCCTTGATGTGAGTTGCTGACTAACGCAACCCTGCCGATCATAGGGAGAGGCCCTCCTCATAACAAATGAGAAATTCCGGCCAATTATTCGTTTTTAAAAATATATGAAGCGGCCTGCGCGGGGCAAGCTCAGTACGGGCTGGCGGTGGGGCGGACGATGATTTCGCTGACGTCCACGTCGCCCGGCTGCTCAATGGCATAAGCGATGGCGCGCGCAATGGCGTCGGGCTGGATCGCGATGCGCCTGAACACGTTCATCTCTTCCCGCGCCGAGGGATCGGAAATCGTATCGGCCAGCTCCGACTCCACCACGCCCGGCGAGATGATGGTGACGCGGATACGGTTTGATTCCAGGCGCAGCCCGTCGGAGATCGCGCGCACCGCATACTTGGTGGCGCAGTACACCGCCGCCGTGGGCGAAACCGCGTGGCCGCCGATGGAAGACACGTTGATGATCTGCCCCTTGCCGCGCGCCTCCATGCCCGGCAGGACCGCGGCGATCCCATGCAGCACGCCCCGGATATTGACGTCTATCATGCGGTCCCATTCGTCCACCTTGGTCGCATTCAGGGGCGAGAGCGGCATGATGCCCGCGTTGTTGATGATGACATCGGCCGGCCCATAGCTTGCTTCGGCGAACGCGGCGAATTCCTGCATGGCTTCCAGGCGGGTCACGTCCAGCGCGCAATACGCCGCCTGGAACCCCAGGGACTGCAGCTCCTCCGAGAGCGACCGCAGGCGCTCTACCCGCCTCGCGCCCAATACCAGGCGATGGCCCTGGGCCGCGAGCAGGCGCGCCGTCGCTTCGCCTATGCCGCTGCTCGCGCCGGTCAGCAGCACGACCTTGGATTGCTGTGTGGATGGTGTCATTCGTTTCTCCCTGAATGCGCCCGCCTGGCGCTGCGCCGAACGATGCGATGGCGATGTCCAAATGCTAGTCAGCCGCAAAGGCGGCGCACAGACCCATTCCTCTACGATGATTGCCTGTTTGTATTTCCGGCCGGTCGATGAAGCGCGCAGGCCGGGCTGGCGGCCGTCCGCCTGGCGCGGATCAAATTCCGTTCGCCGGATTTAACGGGAATTCCCTGATTCTCCCCTCCTGGCCTGCTGGCTACCATTCCGCGCACCTCAGCCTTCGGCTGATCGATAAAATGCGCCGGATCGCGCGGAGACACCATGAAAGCACTCAAATTGGTTGCGGCAGGCAGCGCCTTGTTCATCTCGTCCTGGACCGCCCACGCTGGCGTGACTTTCGAGGCGGTCAAGAACAAGGGCTTTGTCCAATGCGGCGTATCCACGGGCGTCGCCGGCTTTTCGGTCAACGACAGCAAGGGCGGCTGGATCGGCCTGGACGTCGACCTGTGCCGGGCCCTGGCCATCGCCATGTTTGGCGACGCCTCCAAATCCAAGATCATGGCGGTCAGCGCGGTGCAGCGCTTTACCGCGCTGCAATCGGGCGAAGTGGACGTGCTGCCGCGCAACACCACCCTGTCGCTGACGCGCGACACGACCCTGGGCCTGATCGGCGTGGGCGTGAACTACTACGACAGCCAGGGCATCATGGTGAACAAGTCCCTGGGCGTGAAAAGCGCCAAGGAACTGGATGGCGCCACGGTCTGCGTGCAGCCGGGCACCACCACCGAACTGAACCTGGCGGACTGGTTCCGTTCGCAGAACATCGTGTTCAAGCCCGTGGTCGTTGAACGGCTGGACGAGATCATCCGCGCGTTCGCCGTGGGCCGTTGCGACGCGTTCACCGGCGACAAGTCGCAGCTCGCCGCGGCGCGCAGCAATCTGGAAAATCCGGACAAGTACGACATTCTTCCCGAGAACTTCTCCAAGGAACCGCTGGGCCCGATGGTGCGCCAGGGCGACGAGCAGTGGTTCAACCTGGTCCGCTGGACGATGTCCGTCATGCTCGAAGCCGAGGAATACGGGGTCACGTCGAAGAACGTCGACGAGATGCTCAAGAGCACCAATCCCAACGTGCAGCGCTTGCTGGGCGTGACGCCCGGCATGGGGAAGAACCTGGGGCTTGATGACAAGTGGGCCTACAACATCATCAAGAACATCGGGAACTACGGCGAGAGCTTCGAGAAGAACCTGGGCCCCAGCAGCCCGCTGAAGCTCACGCGAGGCCTGAATGCCTCCTACCGCGACGGCGGCCTGATGTACGGGTGGCCGGTGAGGTAAGCCCCGGCGGGCGGCGCAATCCCCTACACTGGGGCTGCCGCTGGACCCAGCGGCCTTCTCCGCCCGCCCGCTTACCCCCCGATGACCACTTCTTCCCCTTCCGCCCAGTTCTTCCCCGCAGGATTTGTCCCCACCGAAGAACAGAGAAACATCCAGACCTCGCGGAGCCGGAGCAGCCTGGTCATCGCCAATGCGGGGGCCGCAAAAACCACCACCCTGGCTCTGCGCATCGGAGAGGCGCTGACCCGGGGCCTGGCGCCCGAAGACATACTCGCCCTGACCTTCACCGATGAAGCCCGGCAGGTCCTGCAGGCGCGCCTGGTGGACGTGGGCATCGCCTACAACACCGCCCGGCGCGTCAACGTGCAGACCGTTGAAGAATTCGCGCAGCGCGTCCTGTCCAGGATCGAGGACGGCAAGCCGGCGGCCTTGCCTTCCACGCGCGAACAGCAGGGCTATGCCTTGTCCGCGCTGGAAAACGTGGCGCTCAACAACCCGCAGTACGCAGACCTGCTCGATATCCGCACCCACAACACGGCCGTCAGCCAGTTCCTGGACAGCTTGCTGAAGCTGAAGGCGACGATGGCGCTTTCCCGCGACGGCGAGGCCGATCCCGAGTACGCCGCGCAGAGCGCGGGCATTCCGTTGACGGACTACCTCTGGGCCGTCGAATACGAAAAGCAGCGCGTCGACGTGTTCGGCTATGTCGACGCCCGTGGATTCTTCGACGCCACCTATGACCTTGCGTGCATGCTGCGCGCGGCGCCCGACACGCGCCACCACCTGCCGCTCTACAAGCTGGTGGTCTGCGACGAACTGCATGACACCAACGAGGCGTCGTTCTGCATCATCGAGGCCCTGCTGGGCATCGGCATTACCTACTTCGTCGGCGTGGGGGACAAGGATCAGGTCATCTATACCCACCTGGGCGCCGATGAATCGTTCCTGCAGCATCGCATCGCCGCCAGCTTTCCCGATTGCGTCAGGTTTCCGCTGACGATGACCTACCGTCATGGCCCCCATCTGGCCTACGCCATGGAAGCCTTCAAGCGCAAGTCCGTCGATTCCAACCTGCCCGTGCGCACGGAGATCCACGAACCGACGTATGCGAACACCCCGGGCGCTTGCGGTTCCGAGGTCGTCAAAGCCGTTCTTCAATGGAAGCAGGACCGCAAGCCGCTGGACCACTGCTGTGTCCTGCTGCGCGACGCCCATCAGTCCATAGAAATCGAAAACGCGCTGATGAACGCGGGCGTGCAGTACCGTACGCTGACGATGAAGAGCTACCTGCTGCGCGAAGAGATCCTGTTCCTGCGCGGCATGATCGCGATCGCGCTGGACGATTTCCACCATGTCGCCTCCCCCGACACGCGTGAAGCGATCGTGGAGGCGCTGGCCACGTTTGCGGAGGTGCCCTTCACGCCGCAGGAGCTGCGCGAGGCCAAGGCCACGCTCTCGAAGGAACCGTCGGCGCTGAAGCACTTTTTCGACGGCCAGATCCAGCGCGTGGGCAGTGTCGCCGCGCGCACGCGCATCGCGGACGCCGTGTCGCACCTGCGCGGCCTGTCCGCCGACACGCCCGCCCATGGCGCCTTGGAGAAAGTCTGCGACATCATGGATATGGATAAATTGGCCAGGCGCCTGTATGTCCATCCCTACGAAGCATCTGTCGTCGCCAAGTCCGTGACGGGGTTCATCACGACCGCGCGCAATTCCGGCAAGACCCTGCGCCAGTTTTCCGAATGGATAGGCGCCGCGGAAGCCTTTGCCAGTGGGCGCCCCGGCAAGAACGCGGTATTGATGGACTGCATCGGCCACGTCAAGGGCAAGGAATTCGACCACGTCATCCTGCCCTTCATGGACGCCGGCGAATTTCCCAACCCGCTTCGTCAACTTGAAGAAGAAAGAAACCTCTTCTACGTCGCCGCCACCCGCACGAAAACCCGGCTGACCTTGATTGCCTCGGAGGAGCCCGCGCTGCGCAGCGAGTTCATCGCGCAATTGCAGCTGGGCGGCATTCAGAAGCGGGCGGACACCTCCCTGCGCCGCAATCAGGCCATGCCGGCCAAGGCCCTGGGCCATCGCGACCTCAAGGTCGCCTACGCGAACAGGGATGTCGTGAAGGCGCTGGGGGCCCAATGGGACAAGACCCGGAAGGTCTGGTACGTGCCGGGCAACCTGGACCCGGAGCCCTTCAGGAATTGGTGGGCGGATCTTTCCTAGGGTTAGCCGCAATTTGCGTGTCTGCGTCTGCCTCGTACCGTACGAGAAATATGTTTATCGTACAAAGTCCGAGGCACATCGATTGGAGCAGCACGTGAAGCAGTAGGTCTAACCCAAGGGGAAGTCGTCATGAAACGTCGCAGTGCGTTGAAGCTGATGGGAGCCGCCGCCGGCCTGAGCCTGACAGGCAGAAGCTGGGCGCAGAACGGGCCCTACCCGTCCCGAGTCATCAAGATCATCGTCTCGTCCACACCCGGAAGCGCCACCGATCTTGCGGGGAGGCTGGTCGGTGACCTGCTCTACGCCAAATACGGCCAGAGCGTGGTGATCGAAAACCGCGCCGGCGCCGGCGGCGTCATCGGCATGCAGGCCGCCGCCGCCTCCAAGCCCGACGGCTACACCCTGACCACCGGGGGCCTCGGCCACAACGTCCTGCCGCCTGCAACGCTGCGCGGACTGCCCATCGACATCCCCACCGCGCTGCTGCCCATCGCCCAGGTGGCGGAATTCGTCAATGCGCTGGTGGTGCGGGTGGATCACCCCGCCAACACGGTGCCCGAACTGATCGAGCACCTGCGCGCCAGCAAGCGCAAGCCGCTGTACGGCAGCAACGGCGTCGGCAGCTCGTCGCAAATGACGGCCGAGCTCTTCGCCATGCGCACCGGCCTGAAGTTCGACCACGTGCCCTACAAGGGCGCGGCCGACGCCCTGGTCGGCACGGCCAACGGCGACCTGGACGTCTGTTTCATGAACCTGCCGCCCACGCTGCCCATGGTGGAAGGCAAGCGCCTGAAGGCGCTGGCGGTGACCAGCGCCTATCGGGCCAGGCAACTGCCCCAGGTGCCGACCATGCAGGAACAGGGCATGAAGGACTTCGACGTGACCAGTTGGCTGGGCATGTACGCACCCGCCCAGGTCGATCCCGCCATCATCGCGCAGCTGTCGGACACTATCGTCCGCGGACTGGCGACGCCCGAGTTTCAGGCCCGCATCATCGGCGCCGGATTCGAGCCCAAGCTGCGCAACGCCGCTGAATTCCAGGCCTTCTCGGCCGCGGAGTTCAAGCGCTGGAGCGAGGTGGCCAAGCTAGCCGGAATCGTCGTGGACTACGGCGGCAAGTAAACGGCAAGGGCCGCCCGCGATGGGCGGCCCTCCCAAGACTGCGCGTCAGGCGCGCGCCTGCCAGACCTCCGGGTTGACCATGGCCTGCGGCTTCTCGTTGCCCAGCGCGTCCATCAGGTTGGCGACGGCCAGGTCGATCATGGCGCGCCGCGTCTCGTGCGTGGCGCTGCCGACGTGGGCCTGCAGCACCACGTTGGGCAGTTCGCACAGCGGGCTGGCGGGCGGCAGCGGCTCCTGCTCCATCACGTCCAGTCCGGCGCCGGCAATCGTACCGGCGCGCAGCGCCTCGACCAGCGCGGCTTCGTCGATGACAGGCCCGCGCGCGGTGTTGATCAGATAGGCGGTGGGCTTCATCAGGCCCAGTTCGCGCTTGCCGATGGAATGGCGCGTTTCGGCGGACAGCGGGATATGCACGCTGAGCACGTCCGAAACCTTGAACAATTCATCCCGCTCGACGTAGGTGGCCAGGCCTTCGGCCTGCGGGTCCTGGCGGCGGTTGTGATAGACCACCTTCATGTCGAAGGCCTGCGCCGCTCGCGCCACCACCCGGCCGATGCGGCCCATGCCCAGCAGCCCCAGCGTCTTGCCGCGGATGTCGCGCGTCAAGGGAAACGCGCCCTTGGTCCAGGCGCCGCTGCGCACGAACGCGTCGCCCGCCACCAGATTGCGGGACAAGCACAGCATCAGGCCGATGGTCACGTCCGCCACCGCCCCGTCCAGCACGCCGGGCGTATTGCAGATCAGCACCTTGCGCCGCGTGGCGGCGGGCAGGTCGACGTTGTCGAAGCCCACCGCGAAGTTGGAGCTGACCTTCAGCGCCGGCAATGCGTCCAGCAGGGCCTCATCGACCTTGGTGCGCATGGTGCAGACCATGCCTGCGATCTGCGCGCGCAGCTCCGCCGGCACGCTTTCGGCCGGATTCTGCCCGGTGGGCACGTCGACGATCTCGCAACGCTCGGCGAGGCGCTCGCGCAAATCCGCAGGCAGCGGCGCGGATACGATGACTTTGGGCTTTTGATTCATTTACGGCTCCAGAAGGTTCAAGGTTCGATTGCTTCGACATCGGTGGCAAACACCTGTTGCTCACCGGCGTCGACCAGCGCGGGTTCGGCCGGATGGTCCAGGTAGCGGACGATCAGCCAGAACCCGTCCTGCGGGTTCTCTACGATCTCGGCAAGCGCCCCGCCGGCCATGCGCACGCGCACGCCGGCCTGCAGATCGACGAGGTTGATGGATTTGTTGTCGGCCATGGCGGTTTGCTCCTTTGCGCCGCGGCTAGAGTTCAAGCTGCGCGGACGGCACGCGCACGCGGATGCCGTCCAGCTCCGGCGTCATGATCACCTGACAGGACAGGCGGCTGGTGGCGCAGCGCTCCGGCACCACTTCAAGCAGGGCTTCCTCCGCCATGCCCGGCGGCTCCAGCCGGGCATGCCAGGCGGCGTCCACCTGCACATGGCAGGTGCCGCAGATGGCGCCGCCGCCGCATTCGGCGACGATGCCGTCCAGGCCGTCGCGCCGGGCCGCCTCCATCAGCGACCAGTCGTCGGGAACGTCCAGCACCTGTTCGGCGCCGTCGGGCAACTCAAATATGGCAAAGGGCATGATGCCTCCCCTGGGTTTTGTTCACACGGCTCATGAGGCGGATTCCGGCGTGCCGATGCGCGGCACGCCCTTGATGAATTCCACGGGGCTGTCGACCGCTTCGATCGCGGCCAGCCGGCCCTGCTGGTAGCGCTCCACCAGCCATCCCTTGGCGGTGGGCAGCAACACGTCGCGGCAAGGCTCGGCCGGATTGACCAGGCCCGCCATCTGCAACCGCCGGCCCTGCTGCTCGGACCAGAACGTGGGCGGACGCGGCGCGGGCGGACGCTTGCCGGCAATGGCCGCCGCCGCCGCGCGCGCCTGCGCCAGCGCGTTCTGCACGCTTTCTATGCGCGCATGGCGCTGCAGCTCGCCCCGAAAGGCGCTGGCGCAGTCGCCGATGGCGTAGACATCCGGCGCCGAGGTCCGGCAGCACTCGTCCACCACCACCCCGTCCAGGCAGATCAGGCCGGCCGCTTCGGCCAGCGCGGTCTCGGCGATGGCGCCTATCGAGACCAGCACCAGATCCGCGTCCAGCGCATCGCCATCGGCCAAGTGGGCGCGCCAGCCCGTCGCGGTGCGCTCCCAGCGCGCCACCGCCGCGCCGTGGCGGATCTGGATGCCGGCCTCGCGGTGCATGTCGCCGATGCGCGTGGCGGTGGGCTCGGACACCTTGCCGGCCATCACGTTGCCGCCCTGCTCCAGCACCAGCACCTCGGCGCCCAGCTTGCGCGCCGAACAAGCGGCCTCCAGGCCCAGATACCCGGCGCCGACGACCAGCAGCCGGATGCCCGGGCGCAGCGCTTCGCGCAGCCGGTGCGCGTCGTCCAGGCCGCGCACCGAATAGACCTGCTCGCCCGCCACGTCCGCGATGCCGCGGGCGCTGGCCCCGGTGGCCAGCACGCAATGCTCATAGCTCACCACCCGGCCGGAACGGGTGCGCAAGGTATGCGCGGCCGCATCGATGCCGACCACCGGATCGCCCGCCACCACCACCACGCGCGATTTCTCGTAGGCGCTGTCGGCCCGCAACGCGATGCGCTCGGCGCAGGTTCCCCCGGTCAGCAGCGCCTTGGACAGCGGCGGCCGCTCGTAGGGCGCATGCGCCTCCGCGCCGAACAGCGCCACATCGCCGTCCACGCCCGCCGCGCGCAGGGCCCAGGCGCACTCCACCCCCGCATGCCCCGCGCCGACGATGGCCGTGTGCACCCGCTGCAAACGGGAAGAAGATTCCATAACGGTCATGCTCCGAATTTCAGGGAAATATTGGCGCGGCTGGCGACCTGCTTCCAGCGCGCCAGCTCCGCCCGGTTCAACTCCGCAAACGCCGCAGCCCCGGACGGCCGGGGCTCGAAGCCCGCCGCGCTGAGCGTCTCCACCGACTGCGGCTGCGCCATGCCTTCCTGCAAGGCCGCGCTCAGCTTCTGCACCAGCTCCGGCGGCAGCCCGGCGGGGCCATACAGCCCCAGCCAGCTCGTCACATCGAAATCCGCCACGCCCTGCTCGGCCATGGTCGGCACATCCGGCAGCTGCTTGCTGCGATAGCTGCTGGTCACGGCAATCGCCCGGATCGAGCCCTTGCGGACCAGCCCCATCACCGGCGGCAGGTTGCTGAAGCTGAAATCCAGGTTGCCGTTGACCACGTCCACCAGCATCTCGCCGCTGCCCTTGTACGGCACATGCAGCAGATTGGCGCCCGTGCGCTGCGCGAAGAACGCGGTGGTCAGGTGCACCGACGTGCCGATGCCGTTGGAGCCGTAATTCAAACCGTCCTTGCTGCGGGCGCGCGCCGCCGCAATCAGGTCGTCCACGCTGCGTATCGGCGAATCGGCCCGCACGATCAGCACATTGATGAACTCGGCCATCTGCCCGATCGGCGTGAAAGCGCGCGACATGTCCAGCGGCAGCCCCGTGACGGTGGCCATCGGCAGCACCATGCCGCCCAGGCCATTGAGCAGCAGCGTGTAGCCGTCCGCCGGAGACGTGGCCACCTGCTGGCTGCCTATCATGCCGTTGGCGCCGGGGCGGTTCTCCACCACCACGGGCTGGCCGAACTTGCGGCCCAGTATCTCCCCCGCCAGCCGCCCCGCCACGTCGGTCACGCCGCCCGGCGGATAGGGCACGATGAGGCGCAGCGGCTTGGTCGGAAATGCCCCGTCGGCGGCCCGCGACAACCCAGCCGTCGCCATCGCGACACCGCCGGCGATGGCTTTCAATACAGTGCGTCTATGCATGCTGCGACTCCAGGTATGGACGAGCCTCGCCCTGTCGGCGGACTGGCCCCGAGTGGAAAGAAAACCATCGAATTGCGAAGGATCGAGAGCGCTAGAAGAAGATCGTGAGCGCCTTGGAAAGCAGGACGTTCTGGTCCAGGTGTATCTCCCGCGACAGAATCGTCCAGCGTCCGTCGCGGCGGCGCAGCACATCCTCGCGCTTGCCCACGAACAGGTTGACCTCGGTCTGCAGTCGGTTCTGGTAGATCAGAAAGCGCGAACGCACCCGCACCCGCTCGCCGCCGCCCTCGTCCGGCGCCACGTCCAGCACCCGGATGTTGGTCACCAGGCGAGACACCCGCGAGGCCGGTTCCTCGGCCCAGTGGATGCCGGTCTTGATCTGCGCCACCCGCTGGCGCAGCGTATCGATGCCCTCGTCGAACCAGGCGGCGTCCTGCTTGCCGGAATACTCCTGCGCCAGGGCGTCCCGGCGCACATTGCGCGTGAGCGGCATGCGATAGGCGATGTCCTCGTCCAGCAGGCCCAGCCAGGTCTCGAACTCGCGATGGTCCAGCAGATCGGCCTCGTAGTGCAGAAAGCGCTGCGCCTGCCACCAGACCTGCATGTCGTCCACGCTGCAATCCTGCGCCGCGGGCGGCGCGTTCTCGATGGTCGCGTTCATGCCGCTTGCTCCTCGACGCGCACCGCGCCCGCCATCAGCTGGTCCCACGACAGGCCGTTCATGAACTGCGCCCAGCGCCGGTAATAGATGCGCGCGTTCTCTTCCGTGTACTCGCCGTTGACGGCACAGCCCGGGATCTCGGGCACCGGCTGCGCGTGGCCCACGCCCATCTGGTAATTGAAATAGAGCTCGCGCGAGATCGCGCCCATGCTGGCGTCCGTGGCGCCTGTCCAGTTCTCCATGTCGTCGGATTCCGTCATGCCGCCCGGCCCCGAATAGCGCAGGAAGTAATGGCGCATCGCCTCCTTCACGACCTCAGGCGCGTCCTTGTCCACCAGGTACATGCGCCACATCTCCATCTCGGTCGCGCTGACCGGATGAAACACCGCCAGCGTGCGCGGCTGGCGCCCATGAAACGACATATTCGGGAAGATCGTGCCCACGCTGGTCTGCACCCGCATGGCCGAACCCAGCGTGCGCTCGCGCTGCTCGTGGATCTGCCGGAAATAGGCCTCCACCTCCGGATAGCGCGCATATTGAGGCGCGTAAGGCCCCTCTTCATAGAACGGCAGCCGGCCCAGCAGCCCATGCCCCAGTTCCGGAAAACAGATCGCCGACCGCGTAGCGGAAGGATCGCGCCGCCCCTTGCCGCCGCCCGGCCCGATGCCCACGATGTCCACCGAGCGGTGGCTGATGTCGTGGTACAGGTCCCCAATGAAATTCTCGGGCGCGAACTTCCAGTTGCACTTCACGCGCCACTTCTGCACCCCGCCGATCACCTCGGAGCCGCCCGCGCTGCCATCGCGATGGTCCAGCGCCGCATCCAGGTACAGGCGCATATTGCCCAGGTAATCCAGAAACGGCGGCGCATCGGGGTCCCAGGTCGCCCAGATGGCGCCCTTGTAGTTCACCACCTGCGCCACCGTCTTCAGGCCCCACTGCTTCTTGTCCAGCTCGCCCTTGTAGTGCGTCGCATGGCCGGGCACCCCGACCAGCTCGCCGGGCTTCTCCACCAGCTTGCCGTCGGTGGAAAAGCTCCAGCCGTGATACGGACAGGTGAAGGTCCGGTTGTTGCCGTGGTCATAGCGGCACAGCTTCATGCCGCGGTGCGCACAGCTGTTGAGCATGACCTGGATCTGTCCCTGCCGGTCGCGCGTCAGGATCACGGACTCCGTGCCCATCTTCGACACGAAGTAGTCGTCCGGCTTGGGCACCAGGCTCTCATGCCCCACAAATAGCCAGGCCCGCGAGAACACCTGCCGCAGCTCCTTCTGAAAGATCTCGTCGTCCACGAAGATAGACCGGCTGACCAGCCCCTCGTCGGCGCGCACCAACTCATCGATCGTCTTATGACCCATCACCACTTCCCCTTGGAGGATGCCCTGAATGGGCGCCTACGGTCTTTCCGCCGTGGCCGCCGCTGTACGCAGACGTGCTTCCGTGTTGTCGACGTGCGTGCGCGCATGCTGCCGCGCAAGCTCCACGTCGCCTTTCTCGATGGCGGCAAACAAGGCCTCGTGCTCCTTCTGCGCCTGGGCGCCGCGGCCCGCGATCTTGGCCGACCGTGAACGCGACACGCGCAGGTTCTTCTTGAGCAGCACCGCCAGGAAATCGAAGAAATTCAGATAGTGTTCGTTGCGCGTGGCGCGCGCCACGCAACGGTGGAACTCCATGTCGGCATCCACGCCCACCGCCACATCGCCGGACGCGATCGCGTCGGCCATTTTGCGCAAGGCCAACCGCATGGCGGCAAGGTCTTCCTCGCTGCGGCGCTCGGCCGCCAGCGGCGCGGCCTCGATCTCGAAGCCGCGGCGCAGTTCCACGATACGCAGCACCTGATCGGCATCGCCGATATCGGCCGCCTGCATGCGCAGCACCGAAGGCCGCGCCGTCTGCATGACGGTCAGCCCACGGCCCTGCTTGCTCTGCACGATGCCATCGCCCTTCAGGCGGGAAACCGCTTCGCGCAGCACCGTGCGCGAAACGCCAAGCCGGGTCGCGATGGTCTGCTCCGGAGGGAGGACCTCGCCGACTTGATAGTCGCCGCTGGTGATCTCATCCAGCAGCATCTCCGTGACCCGGTCCGTCAGATTGGGTTCTGACTGGAACGGGGCGACAGAGTCTTTTTTCAACAGTACTCGGGAAGCTGAAGTAGGCATAAGGAGGATCGTCCGAAAACGTGCATCTCATTGCCAGCCCGCGTTGCCTCGGCTGTGTGCTTGCCCCGGGGAGGGGTAAGTTGAAAATACGATAATCGTATAAGGATATGGGGACTACTAGGGAAAGCGCGGATGTCGCGGGAATGGTATCGGCGCTGCTTGGTGAGACCGAAATCCGCGCAAGGTGGGGCACAAGTCGTGCCGCCTAGCCATTCGGCGACTTGAGGAAGTCAAGTCGCTGGTTTCGGCTATGTGCGGATCGTGGGGGAAGATTTAATTCGATACAACCCAGTGACACAAGCCGCGCACGGATAGCCTCAAACAACGAAGCGCCACTCATCTGATCAGAGCTAAAAGTCGTACACCCGATGTGGCCAATCCCATCCTCCGCCGAGCTTCCGCAATGGGCTCCATTCGCCCGAATACCTGCCCTTGGCTGGTCATCGATATTGCGAACTATCTTCGTCGACATGCGGAACCGCTCCATTTTCAGTGCATGCTCTCCGGTAGCTCCGAACGAACGATCAAGCCCCGTAAGGCACACCGCACAGCCCGTCGTACAGGACGACAGGCCCAAAGACAGACTTGCCGTGTAGCCCAGTCCGCCCGACGTTCGTCACGCTGCGCCTACAAGTTGATGGGCCGCACTGTTCCGATCATTCTGAAAGAAATTCGGGCGTAACGTTCCTCCAGTCTGAAACCCATCTCAGGCATCGGCGCAAATAATTAGGCTGACAAAAAGAGGGCCGCAAGTCTAGTCACCATAGCTATAGCGGCACCCGAGGTCTGGAGCGTCGGCCTTCGCCTACTTTGGCCTGTGAGCGTGAGTCGCGCCCCTGCTGCCGTCTGCTGGCTCTGCTGCAGCACTAACGCCGTTCCATAGTGATAGCCGGAAACACGATAGGCAAATGGCCGCTGCCAAACCGTGTTTTTCATCCAGACCTTTGCACACTCTCGACGGGCGGACTTAGGCAAGAGAGGAGAGTCAGTGAAGTGCATCGAACGCTGCGGCATGCCCTGCGATACATTAGCCCTGAAATTCAGGTCCAGCGTCATCCGCTCCTACTAGACCTATGGAATGCGGAAGATGAGCCCGAATGCGGTAGCGTGAAGCCTGAATTTGTCGCATCGAAGGAATGCAATCAAAGGCTCGCAGACCTACTGATAAGCTGAATAATTGGAGCTTTAACGCCAGACTGCCGTCTCTCACCCACGAAAGGGAATTGCAATCTGGCACGCAAACTCCCGTACCGCCCTTCGCGAATCTAAGCTGCCAATTCCGCCCCTTCAACCCTAGCATTAGCGATCGGTTCTAATAATGACCGAGACAGATGAGCAATCACAGGTACAGCCAAACCATCACCCATTAGATGATAGGCATCGTTATATTTCGCAGGAAGAATATAGGTATCCTCAAGCCCCATAAGGCGCGCCGCTTCTCTGGGCGAGAGCAGACGCGAGCGGACTCGCTTGCCCTCCACGACAAGAATGCTTTGCCGACTAGATCCTCCGCCAGGGGTTCTCAGGCACCCAGCCACATCATCAAACCGGACCTCTGCCCGCTGCACACCATCACGGGTACGCCGATAAAGCGCACCTACTCGCCGTTCCCCCGATTTTTTTGCGGCCCGTACCTTTTCGAGGTTAACGAGGGTCATCATATCGAGAAGAGCTTGCGTCTCCTCTTTCGTATGCCATTGAACCCCACTAGGCGCATCTTCTATCAGATCGGCAAAAACAGCTTCCCGGATGGGCGGCGCGGGGATATTCCACCACACCCATCGATCTTGAACAGGCTTCGAGAGCTTGAATTTAGCTTCGACGAGCGAACGCGGGTGCCACAATGCACTGGGATCTTGCCGTATCAGGCCCGGTGGAATGAAGACGTCTGAAGCAACGGCAATTACGAACAATCTTGGCCGCGATTGGGGCACGAAATGCACGGCGTCCATCAATACTGCGCCGAATTGATAGCCCAATTCCGTAATGGCCCTACCCAACTCGGAAAAGTCCTTACCACCATTCGACGTTAGCAATCCGTAGACATTCTCCAACACGATCAAACGTGGACCGCGTCTCGCCGCAGACAGTCCTTGCATCAAGGACCAGAATGACCAAAATGTTCCTGAACGGCTTCCTTTCAACCCGGCTCGGGAGCCCGCCAATGAAAGGTCCTGACATGGGAAAGACGCCCAAGCTAGATCAGCATGGCCAGGCAGGTTATTCAACGCTACTGCAGCAACGTCCCCTACCACCAGATGATCGTTACCCCAATTGGCGGCATAGCTAGCAGCTTTCTTGGGATCAAAATCATTAGCAAAACGGCAAGTCCAGCCCTTCCCTAGGCCGGCTCTCGCCATGCCGCCGCCTGCGAAGAACTCATAAAACTCAGCCATCCAAAAACTCCCTCAATTTCACTTCGAGCATCGCGCCATCGCGCAACTCGCACTCCCAAACCACCATTACTTCCCAGCCTTCCTGAAGCAGTGCAGAAAGCTGAGCCGAATCACGACTCACATTGCGTCCAATCTTCGCTTCCCAGTAAGGTCGATTGCACCCAGGAATGCGTGCTCGACTGCAATTCTCATGCGCATGCCAAAAACAGCCATGCACAAAAATCACCTTTCTTCGTCCAGCGAATACTAAGTCAGGTTTTCCCGGCAAATCCTTTTGATGCAACCGATAGCGGTATCCCAAGCCGTGCACAATACGTCGAACGACTAGCTCAGCACTCGTATTCTTCGACCGTACTTGCCGCATGATTTCTGAGCGGCGTTTAGGACTAACGTTGTCCATACAACTCACCGGGAACGACGGGACCGCCGCTATTGATAGCTTTACCGCGGGCCAACATCTGCGATCGACCAACGCCCTGGGCATGCTTTGCCAGCCCTCGGCGTCCCGATCATCACACTCGCTTTCGATACATTAGCTCGGATCCGATCGGACGGGCTGCGAACTCTGTCCTAGATGCTTGGAGCGGTAGGCTCGCGCGTCACTTTACACCACGACGTAGTACGGAGGAAGCCACTTATCGGTCACGATCTGAACTCAACTTTCAGGGACGGGTCTGTCTCGAATTCATCAATGATCTCGTTGTAGCGCTCGGAGAGCGCTGTCACTGCGCTTCTTCTACCCGGCGCGGTGAAATCGCCTAGCTCGTACACCCCGGCGGCCACGAACTGCTCAATCTCGAACACATCAATGCGGGAGCCCAGACCAGCGTTGTCCGCTAGAGCTTCCGCCACCATCACACCCCTGCGTCTTGTAACCAACACTGGCCGATAGCCATCGTTCAGATTGTCGCGACAACGCGAAATTACCGCCTCGCCTGGCGCCGTGGTGACATGAATTGCAACGTCACCAATGAAGAAGTCGCCGGATCGACCAGACTGAGCATCAGAAGTCGTGAAGCTGTTGTGCTCAAACTTTCCAGCCCCCATTACGCAATCAAGCTTTGCTCCCACAAGGTGCTGCATGACCGCCCCAACGTACATCGTGCCTGCGCTTTCACGCTGCCGTTCCTCAGCCTGATCCAACAAGTCTCTGACGAGGGCCCGCAGTCCGTGCGCGCCATCCAACCTGATCTTGAAAGGTTTGGCCGCGAAGAACTCGCGGGTTCTAGCTATCCAAAAATTCTCAACGATATCCAGGTCCAGGGCACCCGTCACAACAAGGCTATTCAAGAAGCCGACATAGTCCCGCATGTTGCCGATGCTTCCCCTACTCGTCCGACCACCCTCAGACGCCAAAACCCTCGTGATCCCGTATCTTCCTAGCACATTCTGAACGGCGCTTCTCCCCAGACCAAGGACCTGACCACCACCGTCCGTGACCAACGCATCAGCATCCAAAGGAAGGCCCTTTTGCCTAGCGACATCAGTGACTATCAGTGCCACGCACAAAGACCCTTTTCGATTGAATTTCTTCTCACGGGTGAACGTCGATAACGCGTCGAGCAACAAGGCTGCATCCTCCATCTAGTTAAGTTCTTAGCATAACGGCGAGACCGCCATCGCCTTTCATAACTTGCACGCAGTGCATAACCCATTGTAATTTGCGTTTACTACAGATTGCTGCAAGAATTTCCACTTCCAACTGAGGTTGAAATGGCGAAATTTTGGTGGGTAAACCACAAGCAAACGCTTCGACAGGAGATCAAAGGCGGATTCCTGTGGTCCCCAAAAGTAGAGCGAAACGGAGCTCAGAGCCACTTCTATAACAATCTGAGGTTGGCTGCCCCAGGGGATTTTGTGGTTTCGATGGCTCACGGCAGAGTGGCGCACATCGGTTGTGTGGCCGATTACGCAATCAGCGCACCCAAGCCAGTCGAGTTCGGAAAAACGGGCAACAACTGGCGCGACGAAGGCTGGTTGCTGGCGATGGTGTGGTCCAACGTACAGCAGCCGTTCTTGCCCAAAGCTTGCCTCGCCAAAGTCGCTCCGCTCCTGCGAGATCGCTATGCTCCGCTGCAACGCGCAACTGGCCATGGCAATCAGAAGGCCTATTTTTCTGAAATTGACGAAGCGCTATTTTCCGTCGTTGCAGATGGAACAAATTTCTCGAAACTTAGTCTGAGCACACTCGTTGAGCGCAGCAAAGAACGAACAAGCGACGAATTTTCCGATGCGTTAGAAGATAGTATTCTGGCCGGTCTCGAGATGGATTCAAGCCTATCATTAACAGAAAGGACAGAATTAAAAAAATCACGGCGCGGTCAAGGAGTTTTCCGACATAGCCTATTCGGCTTGCACCAGATGTGTCGCGTAACAGGAATTCGGAACGCTGATCTACTGATTGCAAGCCACATAAAACCGTGGCGATCCTGTGAAACCTCGTTCGAGCGATTGGATGGATATAACGGACTATTGCTAGCGCCCCACGTGGATTTCTTATTCGATAGAGGACTAATCAGCTTCGAAAACTCAGGAGAAATTCTGCTGTCTCCAAAGTTACAAAAAAGTGATCTGGAAAAATTTGGGATCACTTTAGAAACACCTCGTCCCTACCCCGAATTCCATCAGAACTACAATACGTATCTTGAACACCATCGCCACAATGTGTTTTTGAAGTAGGTGTGCGACAACAAGCAATTCCCCCTGCAAAGTAGTGCACACTGCTCGACGTAAGGACGGACTGTGGCGCTTGCTTTAGGTCAAGCACGAACATCGCTTCCAGCCTAACGCCAATCTGTCGTCGAATGCGTTACTCTCCCCCTCCCCAAATCAAGCCTCCCAAGGAGCCTCCTCATGGCACAAGCCTCCGCCCGTCACATCCTCGTTTCCACCGAAGCCAAGGCCAACGAACTCAAGACCGCCATTGAAAATGGCGCTGACTTCGCTCAGCTCGCCAAGGAAAACTCCAGCTGCCCGTCGAGCCGTGACGGTGGCAACCTGGGTTCCTTTGGCCCGGGCCAGATGGTCAAGGAATTCGATACCGTCGTGTTCAGCGCCCCGGTTGGCGTGGTCCAGGGCCCGGTGAAGACCCAGTTCGGTTATCACCTGGTTGAAGTGACCAGCCGCAAGGACTAAGTCCCGCTGCAGCATGCAAAAAGGCGCCGCCAGGAAAACCTGGCGGCGCTTTTTTTGTCGGCGAATCCTGTCCGCCTCGATGCGGGGAAAACGTCCCCGGTCCTTACGCAAACGCGCGGACCACGCTCGCGCCTTCTCCCGCCAGCCTGAGCAGCAGCGGAGCCGGCGCCAAGGTCTGCCGCCCGGTCTGCTTCGCCATGCGGGCCAGCGCCACGCTGACAACTCCCAGCCCTATCTGATCCGCATACCGCATCGGCCCCACGCTCTCCGCGGGCCAGCCATAGCCATATCGCCACACCACATCGATGTCGCTGGCGCGTGGGACGATGCCTTCTTCCAGGATGCGCATGCCTTCGTTGATCATCGGATACACCAGCCGCTCGAACATGCTGGCGGGGGCCATGGGTGCGCGGACGATGCCCTGGGCTTGGGCGATGGTATCGATGATGTCCGTGACGGCGGGGTCGGGCAGCGGCTTGCGGCTTCCGTCTTCATAGCGGTAGTAGCCCTGGCCGGTCTTTTGCCCGAGGCGGCCGGCGGCGTAGACGGCGTCGGCGATCGCCAGGGGCAGGCCGCGGGCCTGGCGGGTGCGCCAGTTGACGTCGACGCCGGCCATGTCGGTCATGGCGAAGGGGCCCATGGGGAAGCCGAATGCCGTCAATACCGCGTCCACTTCTTGCGGCGAGGCGCCGTGCAGCAGCAGGCTTTCGGCTTCGACGGTGCGGCGCGACAGCATGCGGTTGCCGACGAAGCCGTCGCAGGCGCGCATGGCGACGGGTTGCTTGCCCAGGGTGCGCACCAGGGCCATGGCGTCGGCCAAGGCCGCGTTCGACGAATGTTCGCTTTGCACGACTTCGACCAGCGGCATGATGTGCGCGGGGCTGAAGAAGTGCAGGCCGACCATGCGCGCGGGGTCCTGCACGGCCTGGGCGATTTTGTCGATGTCCAGGAACGAGGTGTTGGACGCGAGCAGGCAGCCGGGCGCGACGATGGCGCTGAGCGCGGTGAAGATCTGTTGCTTGAGGGGCAGGTCTTCGAAGACGGCTTCGATCACGACGTCGGCGCGAGCGGCGGCGGCAAGGTCCGTGGCGGTGCGGATCTGTTGCCGGGCCGCGTCGGCCCGGGCGGCGGTGATTTTGCCTTTGCGGGTGGACGCGGCGTAAGTGTCTTCGATGATGCGGGCGGCGTTTTCAAGCGCTGCCGCGTTGTTGTCGATAAGGGCGACGGCGATGCCGGCGTTGGCGAGGCACATGGCGATGCCGCGTCCCATCGTGCCCGCGCCCAGCACCGCGGCCTGTTTGAAGGCGCGGCCGGTAGCGGGGAATTGCGGCGCGAAGGCGGCGAGTTTTTCCGCGTGGGCGAGGTATTGGGCGGCGTCTAGCGCGGCCGGGTCCAAAGAAGGCGTCGTGTTCATGGGGTTCCTGGAAGGGTGTTCTATAGCGTTGCCGCGGTTCCCAGCAGCGCGGTGACCTGGCTGGACAGTTGACCGCCGTTGCCGTGCACCAGCGCCACTTGCGCGTCGGCCACCTGGCGCTTGCCGGTCTGGCCGCGCAGCTGCAGCACGCCTTCGGCCAGCGCGAAGATGCCGTACATGCCGGGGTGGCAGCACGAGAGTCCGCCGCCGTTGGTGTTGACGGGAAGTTCCCCGCCGGGCGCGATGCGGCCGCCGGAGACGAAGGCGCCGCCTTCGCCTTTGCGGCAAAAGCCCAGGTCTTCCAGGAAGAGGATGGGGTTGATCGTGAAGGCGTCGTAGAGCTGCAGCACGTCGACGTCGGCGGGCGTCAGTCCCGCCATGGCGAATGCGCGCTCGCCGGAATGGCGGGCGGCGGTGGCGGTCAGGTCGGGCATGCTGGAGATCTGGCGGTGCGTGGTGGCGGCGCCCGCGCCCAGCACGTAGACGGGCTCCTGGCGCAGGGAACGGGCGCGGTCCGCGCGCGTCAATATCAGCGCGCCGCCGCCATCGGTGACCAGGCAGCAGTCCAGCAGCGACAACGGGTCGGACACCATGCGGGACGCCAGCACGTCTTGCACGGTGATCGGGTCGCGCTGATGGGCCTGGGGGTTCAGGCCGGCCCAAGCCCGGGCGGCGACGGCGACCTGCGCCAGTTGTTCGCGTGTGGTGCCGTACTGGTGCATGTGCCGCGCCGTGGCCATGGCGTAGCCGGAGATGGGGTTGCGGGGCGCGAAGTCGGCCTCCCAGGTCATCCGCTCGGACAGGGTCTTGAGGCGCGCGCCTTGCGAGCGCTGGTCGGAGCCATAGCAGACGCATGCCACGGTGCACAGGCCGGCTTCCAGCGCCAGGAGCGCGGGCAGCAGGTGGCCGACAAAGGAGGAGCCGCCGATGTTGGTGCCGTCCATGTAGGTGGGCTGCAGGCCCAGATACTCGGCGACGGACAGGGTCGGCATGAATTCGGACAGGGTCGAGGCGAACAGGCCGTCGATGTCGCTGACTTCAATGCCGGCGTCGGCGCAGGCGGCCGACACGCTTGCGGCAAGCTGGTCCAGCGAGGTCATGCCGGGGTTGATCCAGGCTTGCGTCATGCCCACGCCGACGATGGCGGCGCGGCCCTTCAGGTGTTCAGCCATGCGAAGCCTCCACGGGGTCGAATACGACGTTCAGGCGCTGCGAGACCTCGGCGATGCGGGCGATGACCGGCATGCCGATGCTGACGTCGCCCGGGGCGATGTTCTCGACGCGGCTCATCATCCTGGGGCCTTCTTCCAGGTCGATGAGCGCCACGTTGTAGTCGCCGCCTTGTTCGGCGCGGCGGCGCACGACGGTGGTCGAATACACCACGCCGCGGCCGCTGACGGGCTCCCACCGCAAGGTCGGCCGCCCCGTCCAGGGGGATATGCGGCGCGGGTAGAACAGGAAGTTTCCGCTGACGGTGCAGCGCTGCAGGCGAAAGCAGCCCTGGCCGAGCGATAGCCGATAGAACGCTTCGGGGGTGATCGACGCGTCGTCGATGCTGGAGGACGGTGACATGGGCATCGTTCCTCAGGCCAGGGTTGCGACGTCGTCGTCTTCGTTGACGGGCTGGCCCACCACCACCAGCACGGCTGCGATGACGCCCGCTACCTCGGCTTCGACGGGGATCTCCATTTTCATGGATTCGACGGTCACGATCACGTCGCCCGGCGCGACGCTTGCGCCCGGTTCAACGTGGACCTTGACGACGGAACCGGAAACGATGGATTTGATTGTGTTCATGCATCACCTTCGTGGAATCAGGGGGTGGCTCGCGCAGGGGCGTCGCCGGCGGCGAGCAGGCGCTCGACGATGCGGATGTCGAGCGCGCCGGCGGCGTAATCGGGGAAGTCGAGCGCGCGCAACAGGAATGGGATGTTGGTCTTGATGCCCTCGACGTGAAAGCGGGCCAGGGCGCCGCGCAGCGTGCCCAGCGCCTCCGCGCGGTCGCGGCCGGAGGCGATCACCTTCGCGACCATCGGGTCGTAGAAGCGCGGAACCTGGCAGCCCTGGGCATAACCGGTCTCGACGCGCACGCCGGGTCCGACCGGCGGTTCGAAGCGAGCGAGCGTGCCGGGCGACGGGAAGAAGCGCTTCGGGTCTTCGGCATAGACGCGCGCCTCGATGGCGTGGCCTTGCGATTGGATGGGGCCGGGCACCACGTCTTCCAGCCGCTCGCCGGCCGCCAGGCGGATTTGCGCCGCGACGATGTCGATGCCGGTCGTCTCTTCCGTGACGGCATGCTCCACCTGCAGGCGCGTGTTCACCTCAAGAAAGCTGAAGCCGCCTTCGGGCGTGTACAGCATTTCGACGGTGCCGATCACGTCGTAGCCGATGTCCGTGAGGATCTGCTCCAGCTTGGATGCCATGGCGTCCAGGACGGCGGGGGCTATGCCGGGCGCGCGCGATTCCTCCAGCACCTTCTGGTGCCGCCGCTGCACGCTGCAATCGCGCTCGAACAAGGCGCGGGCGTTGCCATGGCGGTCGGCCAGGAACTGGAATTCGATGTGGCGGGGCCGGTCGATCAGTTTTTCCAGGTAGAGGGACGCCTGGCCGAAACTGCGCTGCGCGATGGCCGTCGCCGACGCCCATGCCTGGGGCAGGCTTTGCGCGTCGGCGACGGGCACCATGCCGATGCCCCCGCCGCCCGCCGCGGGCTTGATCAGCACGGGGTAGCCGATAGACTGGGCCGCGGCGCTGACCTGCGCGATGTCGTCGGGCAGGATGTCGGAGCTGGCCGTCTGCGGCATGCCATAGCGCTGCATGAAGCGCCTGGCCCGGGTCTTCTCGCCTAGCTGCTCGATCCATTCCGGGCTGGGGCCGATGTAGCAAAGGCCCGCCTCGCGGACCCGCCGCGCGAAGCCGGCGTTCTCCGACAGGAAGCCATACCCCGGATGAATCGCCTGCGCGCCCGAGCGCCGGGCGATGTCCAGGATGGCGTCCTGGTTCAGGTAGGTGGCGGCCGGCTCGTTGCCCGGCAGCGGATAGGCCTGCGTCGCCTGCCGGACGTACGGCAGGTCTGCGTCGATCTCCGAGTACACGACGACGGACTCCAGCCCCAGCTTTTGCAGCGCCCGCAGCACGCGGGCCGCCACCGCGCCCCGGTTGGCGATCAGCACGCGCGCAAGCGGGGCCGCCGTGGTGGGTAGAGAGCCGGTCATGCCTGCGCTCCTTGGGGAATCACCACCGCGTCGACCAGCACCGGCGCCGCCGTTCGCGACACCAGGACGGGATTGGCGTCCACGGACAGGAAGGCGCCGTTCTGCTGCGCGAACCACTGGCCCAGCGTCACGAGCATCGCGGCCAGCGCCTGCGTGTCCACCGCCGGCAGCCCGCGTGTGGCGGCAAAGCCGCGCGCGATGGCCAGCCGCGAAATCGCGGCCAGCGCCTGCGCTTCGGTGAACGGGGCGACCAGGAACTGCATGTCCTGGTAGGCCTCCACCAGCACCCCGCCCTGCCCCACCATGACGACCGGCCCAAAGGTCGCATCCCAATGCGCGCCCACGGCAAGCTCGAAGTCGCCGCGCGACTGCTCGGCCACGAGCAGTCCGCCGAAGCCCGCCTTCAGTCCGTCCAGGACTTCCTGGTAATCACGCCACGCCTCGTGGCCTTGGTCGACGGTGTGCGCACCCAGCCGCACCAGTCCATGATCGGATTTATGCGTGATGTCGGCGGACACGCCCTTTAGCACGACGGGCATCTGCAATTCCTCGAAGGCCGCGGCGATGTCCTCCGGCTGGCGGCAGACACGATGCCGCATCACGGGCAGGCCCGCCTGCGACAGCAGGGCAAGGCTGGCCGGCTCGTCCCAGGCCGCGCCGGCGGCGCCGGGCGTTGCGCCGCTGAACGCGGCGGGCTGCGCGGCGGCGCGCCCTGCCTCATAGGCGGCGAGCAGGGCCAGGCCGCGCACGGCGCGGAATTCGCTGTTGAACACCGGCACGCCGCGGGTGCGGAAGGCGGCGGCGACCCAGTCCTGCACGGCGCTGACCGCCACCGGCACGCCGTTGGCCGCGACGAAGTCGGCGGTCTGCTGGGCGAAGTACGGCATGTCATAGCCTTCGCCGCCGATGGGAAAGCCCGCGAAGATGCCGTGCGCCGCGGTGCTCGCGGCCACGGTGCGCAGCGCCTCGCCGTAGATGGCGGGCTGCCCGAGCAGCGCCGTGGTCATGTCGATGGGGTTGCGGGCGGCGACGTAAGGCGGCAAGACCGCCCGCAGGGCCTGCGCGTCGGCATCCGTGAACTCCCCCAGCGCCAGGCCGTTCTGCTCGGCGGCGTCGGCGGCCAGCACGCAGGTCGCGCCGGAGTTGCTGATGGCCACGACTTTTCCGCCCTTCGGGCGCTCCCGCCGTTCGAAGAGCTGCGCGTATTCCACCAGTTCGTCGAAGTCGCGCATTCGGATGATGTTGCGCTGGCGCAGGAACGCGTCGGCCAGGGCGTCCTCGCTGGCCATGGCGCCCGTGTGCGAACTGGCGGTGAGCTGTCCGGCCCGCGTGCGCCCGGCCTTCACGGCCAGGATGGGCACATCGCGCGCGGCGGACAGCGCCGCGGCCTCGGCCAGCAGGTCGGGATCGCGCAGCGATTCGGCGTACATCAGGATCAGGCGCAGGGACGGGTCTTCCAGCAGGCCCCGCACCGTGCCCGCCACGTTGACGTCCGCCTCGTTGCCCGTAGCCACCATGTAGCGCACGCCCAGGCCCTGGCGGCGCAGGCCGCCATAGACGATGGCCGCGCCCGCGCCGCTCTGGCTGACGATCGCGATCGAGCCGTCCTGCGGCGGGCATTCGTTGATCATCGTGGAGAAGCTGAGGATGGCGCCGGTCTGGAAGTTGGCGACGCCCTGGGTGTTGGGGCCGATCAGCCGCAGGCCGGCCTCGCGCGCCCGCCGCACCAGCGCTTGCTGCGCCAGCAGGCCTTCCTGGCCCAGCTCGGCAAAGCCCGACGAATAGATCACCGCGCCGCGCGCGCCAACCTCGATGCACTGCGCGACGGCGTCGTCGACCTCGCTGCCGGCCAGGCTGATGACCACTAGGTCGGGCGCTTGCGGCAGGTCGCGCAGGCTCGGGTAGCTGGGCAGGCCCTGCACCTCGGCGCGCTTGGGGTTGACGGGGTAGATGTCGCCCTGGAAGCCGTGGCGGCGCATGTAGGCGATGGGGCGTCCGCCCGCCTTGATCGGGCTTTCGGACGCGCCCAGCACCGCGACGCGGCGCGGCGTCAGCAGTTCGAGCATGTCCGGGGTGGATGGCTGCTTATTCAACTTTCACTCCTGCGCGGGTCACGACGTTTTTCCATTTGGCCAGTTCGTTCGCGACGAAGGCTGCGTATTGCTGCTGGTCCATGTCGCCCGGGTCGGTGCCGTTTTCCTTGAACCACGGACGCGCCGCGTCGCTGTTCACGCTGGCGCGCGCCAGGGTATTGAGGCGTTCGGCCACGTCGGCCGGCAGATTGGCCGGGCCGTAGAAGCCGATCCAGGTGATGGCCTCGTAGCCGGGCACGCCCTGTTCGGCAATCGTCGGCACGTCGGGCAGGGCGGCGCTGCGCGTGGACGAGGTGACGCCCAGCGCCTTGACGCGGCCGTCCCGCACGTAGGGGGCCATCGTCATCACGTCATGAAACAGCGCCGGGATCTGGCCGCCCAGCAGGTCGGTCAGCGCGGGCGACGCGCCCTTGTAGGGCACATGGGTCATCGGAATGCCGGCGTCCAGCTTGAGCATCTCGCCCGACAGATGCGTGGCCCCGCCGATGCTGGAGGAGCCGAACATGAGGCCGCCGGGCTGCTTCTTGGCATAGGCGATGAACTCGGGGATGTTGGACACCGGGATGTCCTTGTTGACGACCAGCAGGTTCGGCGTGGTGGCCAGAAGCGCCAGGGGCGTGAAGCCCGTGCTGGCGTCGTACGGCAGCTTGGCGCGCACGGCCGGATTGATGACGTGATGGGTGGCCGAGACCAGCAGCGTGTAGCCGTCGGGCGCGGCGCGCGCGACGTACTCGGTGCCGATCTGTCCGCTGGCGCCCGCCCGGTTTTCCACCACCACCGACTGCTTCAACGCGTCCTGCATGTCCTTGGCCATGCGCCGCGCCACCACGTCCGTCATGCCGCCCGGCGGGAACGGCACCACGATGGTGATGGGGCGGCTTGGCCACTTGGCGTCCGCGGCCAGCGCGGGCGCCGTAGCCAAAATGCTCAGGCCCGCCACGATGGCGGCGCCGAAGCGCGCAAGGTGTCTCGTGCGATGCAACGTCATGTCTGTCTCCGTATTCCGGCGGTCTTGCCGCCGGCTTGTTATGAAAAGCCTCCGCGCCTCAAGGCCGGATGCCGAACGACCGTTGGCCGGGCTCGCGCAGCCGGGCCGCCAGATTGGCGAAGTCCACCAGCCGCGCGCGGGTCTCGCGCGGGTCGATGATGTCTTCGATGACAAAGGCCTCGGCGCTGCGAAAGGGCGAGGTCAGGCTGCGCACCCGCTGCTCGATCTCGGCGCGCTTGCGCTCGGGATCGTCCGCGCCTTCGATCTCGGCCTTGTAGGCCACCTCCAGCCCGCCCTCGATGGGCAACGAGCCCCAGTTCGCGGACGGCCACGCGTAGCGGAAGTTGTGGCGCCCCATGTGCTGGTGCGCGGCGGCGGCCACGCCGTAGGCGCGGCGCAGGATGATCGAGCACCACGGCACCGTCGCCTGGTACACCGCGGCCAGGGCGCGCACGCCATAGCGCATCACGCCGGATTTCTCCGCATCCAGCCCGATCTGGAAGCCCGCGATGTCGACCAGGTTGACGACCGGCAAATGGAACGCCTGCGCCAGGTCGACAAAGCGCGTGAGCTTTTCGGCGGTGGCGCGGTCCCAGCCGCCGCCGTAGTGATAGGGGTCGCTGGCCAGCACCGCCACGGGCCAGCCGTCGATCCGGGCAAGGCCCGTCACCAGCGCGCGTCCCCACTTGCAGCCGATCTCCATGAACGAGTCCGGGTCCGCCAGCGATTGCACGATGGGGCGGATCTTGTAGACCGCGCGCGGGTCGCGGGGGATGGCGGACAGCAGCCAGTCCTGCGCGGCGGCATCTACCGGCGCCTCGCTGCGCGGCGGCAGTTCGAAGACCGAACTCGGCAGGTACGACAGGAAACGCCGGGCGCGCGCAAAGGCTTCGGCTTCGGTGTCCACTTCGTCGTCCACCACGCCATTGCGCGTGTGGATCTGGCTGCCGCCCAGCTCGTTCTTGGTCACGACCTGCCCGATGCGCGCCACGACCGGCGGGCCGGCGTTGAACAGCTGGGACGTGCCCTTGACCATGACGGAGTAATGGCTGGCGGCCACGCGCGCCGCGCCCATGCCGGCCACCGAGCCCAGCGCCAGCGACACCACCGGCACCAGCGTCATGTTCTCGACGACGTGCTGCCACACCTTCATGGTGGGGATCAGGGTATGGCCCTTGGTCTCGATGTTGCGCACGGAGCCGCCGCCGCCCGTCCCGTCGACCAGGCGGACGACGGGCAGGCGCAGATCGCCGGCCATGCGTTCGGCATAGATGAGCTTGTCTCCCACCGCGCCGTCGTTGGCGCCGCCGCGCACGGTGAAGTCGTCGCCCATCAGCACGACGGGCCTGCCCTCTATTTGCGCGCGGCCGATCACCAGGTTCGAGGGCACCACGCCCAGCACCTTGCCGGCCGCGTCGTACTGGCCGCTGCCGGCCAGCGCGCCGATTTCCTGGAACGACGCGGCGTCCGCGATGGCCTCCACCCGTTCGCGCACCGTGAGCTTGCCGGCGGCCTTGTGCCGCTGCACCTTTTCGGCGCCGCCCATTTGCTGCGAGAGCTTCTTGCGGAATTCCAGTTCATCGACTTCGGGTTGCCAGGACACGTGCTACTCCTTTCTGAGGTGTCTTCGTTGCATACACCTCATAAGCAATTGCCGTGCCAACATGGATTCGCGGGGGAAGCGTCGCTTCCCATCCGAAAAATGTATTCTGTGTGGACAATGAGACCTAGAACGGAGACACAGTGTCCTCAATAAAGACACTCGCGCACAGACAGTCCATCGGTGTACTCGTGCTGGACAAGGACGGCGCGCCGCAATGGGCGCACGGCCTGGCGAGCGATCCCGCCGTGCAGCAGACCGCCATTGCGGCGCTGGCCAAGAGCCGGACCGGGCAAGGCGATGCGCCCGCGGAAACGCTCTTGAGCATTGCGGTGCAGGACCCGGCCGTCCAGTTGCTGGCCTTGGTCATTCGCGATGGATCGTCCACGGTGCTGCTCATGCGCCCCGCCGAAGCCGCCAGCCCCCTGTTCGGATTCATCGGGGCCGTGCCCTTCGCCACCGAGATATTCAGCTACATGATCAGCAACCCCTACCAGGCCATGACGGTGGCGGACGCGGCGGGCAAGATGTGTTTCATCAGCGAGGTGCACGAGCGGTTCCTGGGCCTGGAGCGGGGCGAGGCGATCGGCCGCGACGCCAGCGACATCATTCCCAACTCCCGGCTGGCCGAGGTGGCCCGGTCCGGCAAGGCCGAGATCGCCCAGCTGCAGACCATGCGCGGCGTCACGCGCGTGGTGAACCGCCTGCCCATCCGGCGCGACGGCGAGGTGGTCGGCGCGATCGGCCAGGTCCTGTTCAAGGAACCTGAGTCCATCTTCCGCATGCACCGCAGCGTGGCGCTGCGGCGCGCCGAGCAGCAGGTCGACACGCATGAATCGCTTGCCGCCGGCTCGCCGCTGATCGGGCGCAGCGCGCCCATGCAGCGGCTGCGCAGAGAGATTCAGACGGTCGCCCACCTGGACATTCCCGTCCTGATCCTGGGCGAGAGCGGCACCGGCAAGGAACTGGTCGCGCAGGCGATACACCGCGCGGGCAGCCACGACGAGGCGACGCCGCTGGTCAGCCTGAACCTGGCGGCCCTGCCCGCCACCTTGCTGGAGGCCGAGCTGTTCGGCTACCAGCCCGGCGCCTTCACCGGCGGCAACCGGCAGGGCCAGCGCGGCCGCATCGAGCAGGCCGAAGGCGGCACGCTGTTCCTGGACGAGGTCGGCGACATTCCGATGGAAATGCAGGTGAAGCTGCTGCGCGTGGTGGAAGACCGCCGCGTCGAACGGCTGGGCGGCGGCGACAGCCATCAGGTCAATTTCCGCCTGATCACCGCCACCAACCGCCACATGCAGGGCCTGATCGACGCCGAGCGCTTCCGGCTGGACCTCTACTACCGCCTGAGCGGCGTGGTGCTGCACATTCCGGCCCTGCGCCATCGGCGCGAGGACATTCCCGAACTGCTGCACCACTTCGTGCGCGCCTTCTGCACGCGCAACAGCATGCCCGTGCCCACGATAGGCAGCGAGGTAATCCCCTACCTGGCCGCGCAGGACTGGCCGGGCAATGTGCGCCAACTGCGCCAGCGCATCGAAGAAGCGCTGGTGTTCTGCGATTCGCAGGAACTGCGGGTCGGCAACTTCGACCGCTACACGCCCTCGGAAGAGCCGCGGCCCGGTCCTGCCGCGGCGCTGCCCGCCGCCCCACGGGCCGAGGAGCCCGGCGCGGGCAATGCGCGCCTGAAGGACCTGGAGCGGCAGGCCGTGCGGCAGGCCATTGCCGAGTCCGGCGGCAACAAGAAGCGCGCGGCCGAGCAACTGGGGATTTCGCGGTCGCACCTGTACAAGATCCTGGGGCGAGAGGACTAGGGCCGGTTAACGCTCGGACACGCTGCACCGCAGCACCGGATTCCCTATCAATTGATAATTTCTGTTCAGGTGACAGCGCCCTTGGGCGTGCGACAGAATGGCCCACACCCGGAGGAGACAGCCGGGGCCATAAGAATCCAACGCGCACGCCAGAGGCCCATGAAAAAGTCCAGGAAGGTCATCATCACCTGCGCCATCACCGGCTCGGTCCACACGCCGTCGATGTCGCCCCATCTGCCCGTCACGCCCGACGAGATTGCGCGGTCCGCGCTGGACGCCGCCGAGGCGGGCGCGGCGATCGTGCATCTGCATGCGCGCCAGCCGGACACCGGCCAGCCGACGCAGGACCCGGCGCTGTATGCGCAGTTCCTGCCGCGCATCAAGGAGCAGTCCGACGTGGTGATCAACATCACCACGGGCGGCTCGCCGGTGCTGCCGATTGCCGAGCGCATGGCCCCTGCCCTGCAGTTCAAGCCGGAGGTGGCGTCGCTGAACATGGGGTCGATGAATTTCGGGATGTATGAGTTGCTTGAGCGCTTCAAGGAGTTCAAGCACGCCTGGGAGCGCCCCTACCTGGAAGGCAGCAATGACCTGATCTTCAAGAACACGTTCAAGGACATCGAGCACATCCTGTCGTCCTGCGGCGACAACGGCACGCGGTTCGAGATCGAGTGCTATGACATCGGGCACCTGTACACGGCGGCGCATTTCGTGGATCGCAAGCTGCTCAAGCCGCCGTTCCTGATCCAGTCGGTGTTCGGAATACGCGGCGGGATCGGCACGCATCCCGAAGACGTGATGATGATGAAGCGCACTGCCGACCGCCTGTTCGGCGACGACTACATCTGGTCGGTGCTGGCCGCCGGACGCAAGCAGACGCCGCTGGCGGCGATGGCGGCGACGATGGGCGGGAATGTGCGCGTGGGGCTGGAAGATTCCTTGTGGGACGGGCCGGGCGAGCTGGCGCACTCGAATGCGGATCAGGTGCGCCGGATCCGTCGGATTCTGGAGGACCTGTCGCTGCAAGTCGCCACGCCCGGCGACGCCCGTGAGACGCTGCAACTCAAGGGACGCGATCGCGTCGCGTTCTGAACAACCGTTCAATCCAGTGGGGAGACCAGACATGAAAAGAACATTGTGCGCGACGGCCGTGGCCGCGCTGTTGGGGATGGCGGGCGCGGCGCAGGCCGACGACGGCGTGATACGCATCGGGTTCATCACGGACATGTCCGGCCTGTCGGCGGACGCCGATGGCCCGGGCGGGGCCGAGGCAATCAAGATGGCGATTGCGGACCTGGGCGGGGTGGTGGCGGGCAAGAAGGTGGAGGTGCTGGTGGCCGATCACCAGAACCGCGCCGACATCGCGTCGTCCCGCGCGCGCGAATGGCTGGACCAGAAGGGCGTGGACATGCTGATCGCCGGCGCGAATTCCGCGGCGGCGCTGGCGATGGCGAAGGTGGCCGAAGAAAAGAAAACGCCGTTCTTCGTGGTGAGCGCGGGCGCGTCCGAACTGACGAATGCCCAATGCACGCCCTATACCGTGCACTACGTGTACGACACGGTGTCGCTGGCGCGCGGCACCGCGCGGGCCATGATGAAGGAAGGCAACAAGGACTGGTTCTTCCTGACGGTGGACCATGCCTTCGGCCACGCGCTGGAGCGCGACGCGTCGGCGGTGGTGCAGGCGGACGGCGGCAACACCAAGGGGCGCGTGCGGCATCCGCTCAATTCCGCGGATTTCTCGTCGTTCATCCTGCAGGCGCAGGCCTCGGGCGCGTCGGTGCTGGGGCTGGCCAATTCGGCCAGCGACACCAGCAACGCGGTGAAGGCGGCCAACGAGTTCGGGCTGACGCCCAAGATGAAGATCGCGGGCCTGCTGGTGCTCATCACGGACGTGCATGCCTTGGGCCTGCAGGCGGCGCAGAACATGTACCTGACCACGGCCTGGTACTGGGACCAGGACGAGCCGTCGCGCAAGTGGGCATCGCGCTTTGAGTCCGTAATGAAAAAGAAGCCGTCCATGCTGCAGGCGGGCGACTATTCCGCGGCGACGACTTACCTGAAGGCGGTGGAAGCCACCAAGAGCACGGACGGCGAGACCGTCATGAAGTGGCTGAAAGCCAACCCCGTGAACGACTTCTTCGTGAAGGACGGCAAGATCCGCGCGGACGGCCTGATGGTGCACGACATGTTCCTGATGCAGGTGAAGACGCCGGCGGAATCGAAGGGGCCGTGGGACTACTACAAGCTGGTGGCCCGGGTGCCGGGAAACCAGGTGTACACGTCGCCGGCGGAATCGACCTGCCGCCTGATGAAGCCCTGACGCCATGGACCAACCGGAAACCATCATGAACACCGCCGCCAACTTGCCGGCCCTGCCCGTGGACCTGTCGGGCAAGCGCGTCATCGTCACGGCGGGCGCGGCCGGGATCGGCGCGGCGCTGGCCGACGCCTTCGCCGAACGCGGCGCCCGCGTGCATCTGTGCGACGTGGACGAACAGGCGCTGGCCGGCTGCCGCCACGCCTGGGCGCGCGCGGACGTGAGCCGTCGCGACGAGATCGACCGCTACATGCAGACGGCCCTGTCGCACCTGGGCGGGCTGGACGTGCTGGTCAACAACGCGGGCATCGCGGGTCCCACTGCGGGCATCGCGGACATCGCGGCGCAGGACCTGGACGCGACGCTGGACATCAACCTGGCGTCGCAGTTCCACACGGTGCGGCACGCGCTGCCGGCGCTGCGCGAGGCGGGCGGCGGCAGCATCATCAACATCAGCTCGGTGGCGGGCCGGATGGGCGTGCCCATGCGCACGCCCTACGCGGCGACCAAATGGGGCGTGGTGGGGCTGACCCGCTCGCTGGCGGTGGAGCTGGGGCCGCTGGGCATCCGGGTCAACGCGCTGCTGCCCGGGCTGGTGGCGGGGCCGCGCATCGACCGGGTGATCGCCGCCCGGGCGAAGAACATGGGCCTGACGGTAGAGGAAGAGACCCGGCTGGAGCTGTCCGGCGTCAGCCTGCGGCAGTTCGTGCGCGCGGCGGATATCGCCAACATGGCGCTGTTCCTGGCCAGCCCGTTCGGGGCGATGGTCAGCGGGCAGGCCATCAGCATCGACGGCGACCTGCAATCCCTGCCCTGGCAGCCGCCCGCGGCCTGACGGGCTCAGGCCAGCAGTTCGATGGTCCGCGCGTAGATGCCGCGGCGGCGATCCTGGGCGGTGGCGCGCAAGGCGTCCAGCAGCCGCTCGGTCAGGTCCTGGTTGCGCGCCTCGGTGCGGGTGATGAGCATGAAATCGAACCACTGCCGCGACGCCAGCGGCAGCGCGACCAGGTCCGGGAAGGACGCCACGATGTCCGAGGCCGACAGGGCATTGACCAGGCTGATGCCCTTGACTGCGCGCACCGTGCCCGGCACCAGCGACATGTGGGCCTGCATGCCGGAGCGCAGCAGCAGCGAGTCGGCGATGTCGCCTTGCGCCACGACGTAGTCGGACCACAGCGGCTTGACGTAGGTGTCGGGCGGGATGTCGCCCACGGCGATGGCGTCGCGCCCGGCCAGGGGATGCTCGCGGTGCGCGATGGCCATGACATCCGCCCGCAGGAACGGCGTGAAGCTCAGGCGGGCGCTGTCGCGCCCGACGGCGCCCAGCCCGAAGTCCGCGCGCATGGTTTCCACCGCGCTGATCACCTGCACGGAGGATTCGACGTCAATGGAGAACGGCCGCGTGCCGTTGACGTCCAGGTAGCGCCGCACGGCGTCGGGCGCGTAGCCCAGCGCCAGCGCCGGCGACGACGCAATGCGCAGGCCGCGCCCGCCGAACTGTTCGATGCTGTGCAGCGCCTCGTCGATGCGCACCAGCTCGTCCAGCACGAACTTGGCCTCGCTGTACAGGTACTGCCCGGCCTCGGTGGGACGCAGGGTCTTGTGGGAACGGTCGAACAGCAGCACGCCGGTGGCGCCCTCCAGGCGGGAAATGGCGTGGCTGATCGCCGGCTGGGTCAGGTGCATGGCATGCGCCGCCTGCCGGGTCGAGCCCGTCATGACCACCGTGTAGAAAATGCGCAGGTCGTGAATGTTGAAGTTGCGCTTCACTTCCCTGCCCGCTGTATCTGCGGCGACGCCCACTTCCCGTCCAGCAGGGCCGGCTTGGGCCAGTAGTAGCGCATGGCCACCATGAAGGGCCCCGCCGGCGCGGGCAGCCAGTTGGCTTCCTTGCCCTTGCCCGGCGACTCGGTCTGGATGTAGAGCGTCAGCCCGCCGTCCGGGTCTTTCTTCAGGGACGGCAGCATGGGCGATTTGATGCTGTAGCGGTCGGCCGGATTCGGCGCAAGCAGCTGCTCGGGCAGCTTGTACATGGTCATGGACCAGAACGCGTTGACGGGCGGCAGGCTGCGCGGGGCAAAGCGCAGGGTGTACTTTTTCCTGCCGTCCAGCGTCTGGCCCCGGCTGTCTTTTTCCAGGACGGGATACAGCGCTTCTTCGCGGCTGCTGGCGCCGATGCCGACCTGCGTGCCCGTGGCGCGCGACAGGTAGTCGTTCTTCAGCGTGCCGCGGTCGCCGAACAGCGTGTCGGTCTTGCCGCCCAGGGCCGCGCGGTTCTTGTCGATGTCGTTCTGGCCGTCGTGCATGCCTTCCTGCAGGGCGCGGCGCAGCGCGGGGTTGAGGCTTGCGGTGTCGAAGGGTTCGCCGGGTTCCAGGCCGATGCTGGCGAAGCGTTCGCGCAGCCATTTCTCGGTGGGATGCGTGGGCGCGAACTGCAGCAGGAAGGCGAGCTGTTCGTAGAATTCCAGCGAGGTGCGCATCTGCGCGGGCGGCACCGGCTTGATCCATTCCACGGCGGCGGGCGCGGCAGGCGCGGCTTGCTTGCGGAACGCCGACAGCGGCCGGACCTTGTAGCGCGACTGGATGCGCTTGACGTTTTCCAGGTCGGCCGCGTTAAAGAGCTGGGTGCGCCCCACCACGTTGACGAGTTCGGTTTCGGACGTGATGACCTTGGCGATGCCGGACGGAACCTTGCCCTTCCAGCGCGGGCCGGCGATCAGGAAGTTGCCGCCGCCGTTGCCGGTGGCGCGGCTGCCGATATAGGCGAAGTTGTAGGTGTACAGGTCCATGAGCTGCAGCACGAAGTAGCGCCGCTTCTCCATGGGAGGCACGGTGATGACGACGGGTTCGGCGCGCAGGTCCAGGACGGCGAACGAGTACGGCGTGTCGGAATTGGGGGTGACGAACGCCGTGTCTTCGGGCGCGAAAACGCGCGCGACGTTGTTGAACGTGTTGAACGGCCCCTTGTACTGCGGGTTGTTCTTGTCGATGCTGAAGGCATACATGGTCTGGTAGCTGGCGACCATGGGCGTGCCGTACAGATAGGCCTCGCGGGCGATGCTGCGCGCCTGCTGCGCGGTGACGCCCTGGATGCCGACGGACTGCGATCCGGTGGCGGCGTCGGGCGAGGTGAAGCTGCATCCCGCCAGGCCGGCGGCCATCGCCAAGGCGGCGATCAAGCGGGGAAGCGAACGGCGGCTTGCGTGGAAAAATCCAGTGCTACTCTGACGGTCGCGCATTCAATGCTCCAACACAACGTGATGTTGGCAACGCCCGGATGGCGGCAGCGTCGCGTGCAAGGCTCGGATTCCGGGGGATTCTGGCATATTTCCCGGGGATGGAAAAGAAACGGCGCGGCGACGAGGCGTGACGGCCTGACGCCGGCGGTCAGGCGGCGCCGGCCTCGTCTTGCGGCAATGCCAGCTCGCGCGCGGGGATGGCGGCGATGGCGCTTTCCGAGGCGCGGGCATCGGTGGTCAGGTGCTGGATCAGGTCCACCGTGGTGGAACGGCGGGTCAGCATCAGGCAGGTGACTTCCGCGCCGGCGACACGGGTGGCATGCCAGCAGCCGGGCCGCATGCAGACGCCCTGCCCCTGCGGCACACGGAAGGCGGCCAGGGTGGCCAGGTCGGGGCTGCCGTCGGCCGCGCTGCGAGCCACGACCTGGACGATCTCGCCCGTCAGCGGAACGATGGCCTGCTGCGTGAGCAGGTGCTTTTCCAGGCTGGCGACTTCCGCGGACTGGCTGCGGTAGTTGACCCACAGCAGCTCGGCGTCGCCGCCCGCCCCCGTGTTGAACAGGTGTTCCTGCCAGAAGTCGGTGGCGGTGTTGGAGTACAGCGGCACGCCATGGCCGTCCGGCATCGGCTTGCCCAGCATCCAGCCGTAAGCGGTGAAGGCGTCGGTCGTGAGATCGTTGATTTCCAGCTGCGTGTTGCTTGTCATGCGGAACCCTGTGTCGCACTGCCGCGTTTGGGAAATTCGGCGTCGTAGTCGAACTCGCCGCGCGCGATGGCCTCCAGGATGGCGGCCCGACGGTCGGCGGCGCGCTTGAGATTGGCGGCGGTGGGCTTGACCCGGATGCGCTCGACGCAATGCCGGCCTTCAAAGTAGAAGCCGATCTCGATGGATGACTCGGACGCGGGCCGCACCCCTTCGAATCCCTTGCTCATCGCCTGCTCTCGTTGTTGCCTGGCCAACATGATAAACGCTTCGATATGACGGGCGCGCTGTCATACACTGCCCGAACGCCCCCAACCCGAGGATGCGCATCATGGCTACCGACCTGTCGTCGCACTATGTGTTCCTGGACGCCACCGGCGCCGCCGCCACCGTCGCCGGCGGCGACGCGTTCTGGTCGCAGTCCCATGACGATCTGGAGAAGTACGGACGCGGCTGGCTGGTGTCCGAATACGAATTCGCTTCGGACTGGCCGCAATGGGAGATGCACCCCGAGGCCGACGAGATCGTGCGCCTGATGTCCGGCGCGGCGGAACTGCTTCTGGAATTGCCGGCCGGCGTCCACACCGTCCGGATGGCAGCCGGCGACGCCTGTGTGGTTCCGAAGGGCGCGTGGCACACCGTCAAGGTGATCGAGCCCTGCCGCATGCTGCACATCACCATGGGCGCGGGCACCCGGCACCGGCCCGCATAGCGCCCGCTATCCCGGCGCGCCGGCGGGGCGGGCCCGCTGGATCTCGCGGTCGTCGATCGGCCAATGCAGGGCGGCCGACAGCACGCCCAGCCCCATCGCCCCCAGCCAGATCAGGTCATAGGATTTGGTGGCTTCGAACACGAGGCCGCCCAGCCACACGCCCAGGAACGATCCGAGCTGATGGCCGAAGAACACGAAGCCGAACAGGGTGGTGATGTAGCGCACGCCGAACACCTGCGAGATCAGGCCGTTGGTGAGCGGCACCGTGCCCAGCCAGACAAAGCCCATGACGGCGGCGAACGCATAGACCGTCCACGTGGAGAGCGGCAGCAGCACGAACAAGGCGATGGCGGCCGTGCGCAGCAGGTAGATGCCGGCCAGCAGGTACTTGCGGCGATGGTGCGCGCCCAGGACGCCGCAGACATAGGTGCCCATGACATTGGTCAGCGCAATGATGGCCAGGGCCGCCACCGCATCCGAGGCGCGCAGGCCCTTGTCCGCCAGGTAGGCCGGCAGGTGCGTGCCGATGAACGCGAGCTGGAAGCCGCAGGCCAGGAACCCCAGGTTCAGCAGCCAGAAGCCGGGGCGGGCAAAGGCCTCGCGGATGGCGGCCGGCATGGACAGGCCGGCGTCCGGCGCGGCGGGGTCCTGCGCCTTGCCGGCCGGCTCCCGCAAGGGCAGCGCCAGGGGCAAGAGGAAGACCAGCACGACCGAGAACACCAGCAGCGCCGCGCCCCAGCCCCAGCCGCCGATCAGCCATTGCGCCGCCGGCACCATGGTGAACTGCCCCAGCCCGCCCACCGCGCCCGCGACGCCCAGCGCCCAGCTGCGCCGTTCCGGGGGCACCAGGCGGCTCAGCGCGCCGTAGATGGCGGCGAACGCCGTGCCCGACAGGGCGATGCCGATGCACACGCCCGCCGTCCACATGAAGGCCGCCGGCGTCGTGGCATGCGCCATGCCGACCAGGCCCAGCGCATAGAACAGCAGCCCGCCCGCGATGACCTTGGCCGAGCCATAGCGGTCGGCAATCATGCCGGTAAAGGGCTGCACGATGCCCCAGGTCAGGTTCTGCACCGCCAGCGCGATGGCGAAGGTCTCGCGGCTCCAGCCCCGGTCCATCGTGACCGGCAGGAGGAACAGGCCCTGCACATGGCGCACGCCCAGGGCCAGGCCCATGACGACGCCGCCGGCCAGCACCAGCAGCCATAGCTGCGAGGGATCCAGGGTAGATTTTCGTGGAGCGGACATGGCGAACCTCTGACGGAGCACTTCGCCCCCGTTCGGGCGGGCATCGGCTCTATTACAGGCGCGGCGCGCTCCGGCTTCAACCGATTATTTTTTGTCCGCTGCATGCGCGGCGGGAATGCCAGCCGGCGCCCAGATCGAAAACACCGAACCCTTGCCCGGCGTGGACCTGACCGTGGCCTCGTACCCCAGCAGCCCGGCCAGCCGCCGCACGATTGCGAGCCCCAGGCCCAGCCCCTGCCCCGCGGGCGCATCCGGCGCGCCCGCGCCGCGCGCGAACTCGGCGAAGACCGCCTCCTGGGCCTCGGGCGCGATGCCCACGCCGGTGTCCCAGACCTGGATCAAGGCGCCGCCGCGCCGGGGCCGGGCGCACAGCAGCACGCGGCCCTTGGGCGTGTAGGAGATCGCGTTGCCCAGCAGATTGTCCAGGATGCGGCGCAGCAGCGCGGGGTCCGTGTCCAGTTCGATATCGGTGGGCAGGACCGACAGCGCCAGGCCATGGGCCTGCGCCCGCGGTTCGTAGTCCTGGCGCAGGGCCTCGAACAGGGCGTCCAGGCTGACGCGACGCCGTTCGATGCGCAGCAGGTGCGCGTCCATGCGGGAAATGTCCAGCAGCCCGTCAAGCAGCCGGTTCAGGCCTTCCAGCACCGTTTGCTGGCGCTGCGCCACGTGCAGCGCGTCCTGCGGGCTGATGTGCCCTTGCGCGGCGCGGCTGGCCAGGATGTCGGTGAACAGGCCCAGCGCGTGGACGGGCTGGCGCAGGTCGTGCCCGGCCGAGGCCAGGAAGCGGGTCTTGGCCCGGTCCGCCGCGGCGACGCGGTCGCGCTCGCGCTCCAGGCTGCCGATCAGGGCCGTGTTCTCGAAGCGCAGCGCGACCGTGGTCTTCAGGCTGCGGTAGGTGATGGCGCTGAAGTACATATTCACGCCCAGCAGACAGAAGGCGAAGGCCGCGTAGACCAGATGCAGGCCGTCCCCGACGGCCAGGCAGGCCGCGGTGAACGGCGCCAGCATGGCCAACGCCGATCCGGCGTAGGCCGGCGGATAGGCCGACAGCGACGGCACCGCCCCGCTGCACATGCCCGCCAGCATCACACAGCCGAACGCCAGCATCATGTCGTCGTGCGACAGCACGGCCGCCAGGCCGGCCAGCCCCCACAGCAGGCCCGACAGCCAGGATAGCGCGGAAAAGCCGAGCACCCACGGGCGCACGGCGGACAGCGCGGCCTGCCGCCGCAGAAAGCCGCGGCTCAGGCCCACGCGCAGCGCGGTCAGCAGGTAGATGGCGGCGGCCCAGGCGGCCAGCAGCCAGGCCGGCACGCTGCCCCGCATCACGTAGGCCACGGGGATCACCACGGCGAAGTTGGCGAACAGCACGCCGTAGGACTGCTTGTAGAGCAGCCCCGCCAGCGCGGCCTGCGTCGACGCGGCCGCCGGCGGCGGCTGGCCGCCGCTTGAGGTCGCGAGGAGCCCGGGCGCGGAGGGCGCGGCGGGGGAGGCGGAAAGGGTCATGGGCGCGTGCCGGGGTCGGGGCGGAATCGGGGCCGGGGTCCGGTCCCTATAATGACGCATCATTCTGACACATCATGTCATCCTCCCCGCCCCATGAGCTTCCCTCCCCGGCACGCCCCGCTGCGCATCCTGATTGCCGATGACCACGGCATCGTGCGCGAAGGCTTGAAGCTGGTCCTGGCCCAGGCGCCGACCCTGGCCGGCACGGTGGACGAGGCCGGCACCGGCGAACAGGTGCTGGCGCTGCTGGCGGCGCACGGCGCCGACCTGCTGGTGCTGGACCTGGGCATGCCCGGCGTGTCGGGCTCGGGCTGGGTGCGCACCCTGCGCCAGCGGTATCCGGCGCTGCACATCATGGTGCTGACGGCCAACACCGACGAGCGCACCCGCGCCGCCGTGCTGGAGGCCGGCGCGGACGCCTATCTGGCGAAGACCGGGGATTCGCAGCCGCTGCTGGCCGCCGTCGCGCGGCTGGCGGGCGGCGCGGCGCGGCCGCGCGCCCGCGCCGCGCAGGCCGCGCATGTGGAGACGCCCGACGAGGCCCTGACGCGGCGCGAACAGCAGGTGCTGGCCATGGCCGCGCTGGGCGCGACCGCGGCCCAGATTGCGCAGGACCTGCACATCAGCCCGTTCACGGCGCGCAAGCACCGCGAGAACCTGATGCGCAAGCTGGGCCTGCACAACACGGCCGAGCTGGTCGCCTACGCGATGCGCCTGGGCCTGCCCACGGCCTAGGGCCGCCCGCCAAGCGCCTGCCATCCTCTCGGAAAAAATACGACACGCATCGTATTTGCTACCGGATCTTCCAACACTAGACTGGCCTGGCAGCGCTCCGCCTTCCCCGCACGCCAAGACGTCGGGGATCGCGGGCGCGCATTGAACTCCCCCGCCGCCCAAGCCTTCCCGCGCGCCGCCGACCGCGTGGGCCGGGAAGCCTTGCGCCCGCGCCTGGCGCGTGCCGCCACGCGCGTCGAGCATCCCGTCCATGAACAAGCCGCACCGTCCCCATGCACCCTGCTCCCGCCGCCGCCTCCCGCGTTCCCACCCGTGCCGCCTCCGCCCGGCGCCAGCCGCCAGCCGACCCGGCCGGAGACCTGGCGCGCGAACAACGCGACCGGCTGCACCGCTTCGTGGCGCGGCACGTGGGCAATCGCAGCGAAGCCGATGACATCACGCAGCAGGCGCTGGCTGAGATGTGGCTGTCCTACGACCGTTTTCGCGGCGACAGCAAGCCGTCGACCTGGCTCTACGGCATCGCGCTGAACCTGATCCGCAACTACCTGTCGCGCTCGCCGGAACGGCGCTACGCCTTTGTGGACATCGACACGCTGGCGGCCGAGGCCAGCGCCGAGCCCGATCCTCCGGCGCGGGCCGAATGGCGGCAGATGCTCGGCATCGTGGACCGCGCCATGAACGAAATCCCGCCGGACCTGCGCGAACTGCTGCATCTGGTCGCCGTGGAAGAACTGAGCTACGAAGAGGCTGCGCAGCGCCTGGCATTGCCCATCGGCACGGTGCGCAGCCGGCTGTCGCGCGCCCGCGCCCAGCTTCGCATCCGGATGCGGGCCCGGGGCGTCAGCCTGGACTCTTGATCCTGGCCGATCGTGGCCGCTGGAAGGCCGTGATGAATTCATCGAAGTTGTCCTCTCTTGCCGACTTTTGCAGCCGCAAGACGGAAAACGCCGAGCGACGCTAACGCTTCGTGTTTTATCGTTACATCTATCCGTCCCGATGCTGCTACCCCTGGTTACAGTGCTGCCTTCCCATCTTTCTCGGCAGGCATCCGACCATGTGGCAAGCCCGGCTTGGCTATTCCGTTTCCGCGGCCCGTTCCCGCGCCGCTGCGCAATGAGGGCCGCGCTAGTCTTCAAGCCCCTGGCGCTGGCCGCGGCGCTGGCCAGCCTGCCCGCCCTCTCGGGCGCGGCGCAGGCCCAGCCCGACTGGATGCGCCAATGCGCGGCCAGCTACTACGGCCAGGGTTCCGACACGCATTGCCATCAGGCCTATCGGGAAGGCCTGGCGGCGGTGCTGACGGGTTCGGCCAGCGACCAATCGGGCGCCTGGGGCTACATCGACAAGCAAGGCCGCATGGCGATCGCGCCGGCCTACACGGACGCCAGGCCCTTCCAGAATGGCCTGGCCGCGGTGAGCCAGGGCGAGCTCTGGGGCTATATCGACGCCAAGGGCCAGTGGGTCATCAAACCGCGCTTTGCCAGCGCCACGGGCTTTAACGCCGAAGGCACGGCGCTGGCCGAGGAAGACGACCGGGACGTGCTGATCGACCGCGCAGGCAAGGTCATCAAGACCTTTCCGCTGGGCACGCGCACATGGGGCTTCCAGCCCGGCCAGAAGCTGGCGTCCATGGAAGTGCCGACGCCGCCGCGCCTGTTCAACACCGCGACCGGCAAGGCCGCGGCGCTGCCCGAGGGCGTGATGGCGCTGGCCGCGCCCACCGGCGGCTATCTGCCGGCCCAATCTCGCGATACGCGCTACGGCGGCTGGTGGGGCCTGCTGGACAAGGGCGGCAACTGGGCGATCGCCCCGCAGGTGCTGCGCTCCATGGAAGCTACGATGCGCGACGGCGACGTGGTCGCCGTGCGCCGCGAACGCGAGTGGGAGTTCGTGGACACCCGGGGCGAGTCCGTCTCGCCCGACCGCTATGAACGGGTGCAACTGCTGGCGCCCGGCATGTGGCTGGCCAAGCCCGCAGAGGGCAACACGGCCCTGCTGGACGGCAAGCTCCAGACGGTTCATCAGTTCCCGGTCGAGTACCTGGGATTGCAGGAGCGCGACGGCTGGCGCTACGCGGCCGTGCCCGGCATGACGCTGCTGATCGATCCCGCGGGCAGATTCCAGCTGCTGCCGCTGCGCAACGGAAACGTGGAAATCAGCCGCGGACAGGCGTGGGTGTATGGCGCGCCAGCATTGGCTGACGGGCCGCAGATCGACGACGCCATGGACGCCGCCGCTCCTGCGATCAGCGCGACGGAAGAGGCGGCGGAGGCGATGGCATCGCCGCCGGTGGCGGCGGAGGCGGCGGCGATTGATGTGGCCGTCGATGCGGCGGCGCTTGCCGCCGCGGAAGCCGACGCCGCGCCGGATGTCGCGGCCGACGACGCCAGCAGGACCCCGCACCAGGAGTCTGCCGACGACGGCGTGCTGTTCCAGATCTACGCCCACGATGGCCGCCCGGTCCTGGACGAAGCGACAGTGTTGAAGCTGCGCGATTACCAGATCAACCCATTGAACCTGAGCCGGCGGACCGATCCGCGCGTCGCGGACGCGCCGCTGGCGCTGCTGCGCCCCAACGACTACGAGCAGCCCCTGGGCATCCTGACCGCGGCCGGCAAGATCGCGACGAATCCGGACTGGGAGAACATCGACACCTATGACGTGACGATGCCGCTCGTCGTCCGCACGAAGGACCGCGGAACGGGCGCGATCGGCCCGGACGGCGCCTGGGCCGTGCCGCCCGCGTTCAGCAATATCCGCGCCTTCAGCGGCCCCTACACCTGGGCCCGCAAGGAATCCATGAACCGCGACGACGCCCTGCTGATCGACGCGCGCGGCAAGACGGTGCCCATCCCTGCGGACGTCGCGCGCGAGGCATCGAAACTCGACGGCGAACTGCTCCTCTACCGCGCGGCGGATGAAAACCGCCAGCGCCGCTGGGGCATCTGGAACATCCGCCGCGGCGCGCCCGCGCTGACGCCCGCGTACGAGCACATCGAGGAATTCGAGGATGACTGGGCCAAGGTCGAAGACAAGGGCCGCTGGGGCGTCGTCAACCGGGAAGGCCGGTGGGTCGTGCCCGCAACGCAAGCCGGCGCCTACGACATGGAGTACCTGGGCAACGGCCTCATGCTGATCGACGAGCCCGAGGCCAAACGCAGGCGCACGGGCTATTCCGAGAGCGCCTACCGCCTGGTCAACCTGCGCACCGGCAAGTCCAGCGAACCCCTCATCGGCAAGCCGGAAAAGCTCAGGGACGGACGCTTCCTGGGCGAGCTCGCCGATTCCAGCGCCGTGCTGTTCGACGCGCAAGGCGGCGCCACCCGCATCTCCGACGGCAGGCCGGAGAGCAAGGAGCAGTACGAGGACTGGATCTACATCAGGCACGACGATCGCGAAGGCGCCATCGACGCCCGCGGCAATATGAAGGTGCCCGCCATCTACGGCGAGTTCAACCCGTTCTTCGCGCAGCCCGAAGGCCTGGCCCGCGCGAACGTCGGATCGGGCTACCGCGTGATCGACCAGAACGGCCGCGCCGTGCTGGAGAAGCTGGGCGACGGCACGCCGCTGGCTTCGATGCGGCGCATCGTCTTCGGCGACGAAAAGGACTCCGCCAGCATCATGACAGACCTGCAGGGCCGCGAAATCGCGCGCATCGCGGGCCGCTACGCCGTGGACGACCACAATGCCAGCGAAGGCGTCGTGCCTTATAGCAACGCGGATGGAAAGTACGGATTCATCGACGCCGCCGGCAAGCGTGTCGTGGGAGCGCACTTCGACCAGCTCGGCGCGCTGAGGAACGGCTTGGCCAAGGCGCGCCGCCTGGAGCGCACCGGCAAGCTGTACGGTTACGTCGACCTGACCGGCCGCTACGCGATTGCGCCCGCCTTCATCTGGGCGGACGACTTCCGCGAGGAACGCGCGATGGTGCGCCGGGACAGGCTGGTGGAGTTCATCGACACCAAGGGGAAGACGACGGCGCTGTTCGGCGTGCTGTGCGACACGATCGTGATCGTCGATGCGCAGGACAGGCAAAGCTGGCCGCCCCAAAAGCTCTCCTGCCCCGAAGCCGCAGACCTCGAACCGCCCGTCCCCGACAACGCCAAAGCAGAATAACCATGACGTCACGCGTGATCCGAACCACCCGTATCGCCTGCGCCCTTGCCGCGCTGGGCGCGTCGCTGTCCGTGCAGGCGCAAAGCGGCCATGTGTATTGCCTGGAAGAGGCCGACTACCGCGCCTATCCCGCCGCCGACGACATCGCCGGCCGCAATCCCTTTGCCAACGGCTGCATCCGCGACCTGTCCGACGAGCGCGCCGCGGTGCTGCTTCCGTCGGCCATCGAGAACATCGACCGCGTGCCCCGCAACGGGTCGCTGCGCCGCCATGCCTGGGGCTTCCTGGACCAGAACGGCCGCGTGGCGGTTCAGCCCATCTTCGAGGCGGTGGGCGACTTCCGCCACGGCCTGGCCGCCGTGCTGTGGCAGGGCAAGTGGGGCTTCATTGACAAGAACGGCCGGATGGCGGTGCGGCCACGCTATGACGAGGTGCAGGATTTCGTCGAGATCGGGCTGGCGGTGGCCACGCTGGACGGGCGTCCGCTATTGATCGACCGCCGGGGCAATCCGGTGGGCGCCCCGCTGGAGGACAACGTGCGCGCCCTGCGCCTGTCCGAAGGCGTGCCCGCGCGGGCCACGGTCCAGTACAAGGAAGAGTACCGCTCGGCTGCCGGCGAACGCCGGTATGGCGGAACCGGCGTCGTCATCTCGAAGCCCTTCGGCCAGGGCCTGTACATCGCCACGAACGCCGAGGGCAAGTACGGTGTGGTCGACGGAGACTGGAAATGGATCATCGATCCGGCGCTTGAGGACCTGTCTGTGCATGAGGGCGGCACGCTGGCCACGGGCTATGGCCGCGACGGCGCCGTGCTGGTCAGCCCCGAGGGCAAGCTGATCGGCGCCGACCAGCACTACGAAAGCCTGAACCTCGTGGGCAAGGCATTCTGGAGCGCGGAGCTGCCGCGCCGCGCCGGCTATGCGGTGCTGGACGCGGCGGGCACGCTCGTAGCCACGCTGACTCCGGACGAAGGGCAGGCCTCGCAGCGCTACGGCGACACCATCGTCTATCCCTCCGGCGGCAACATCGTGGCCCTGGCGCCGGGGCATGCCGCGCCGCTCACGCTGGGAACCGAACTGTCCGCCACCCAGGACGCCGAAGGCTATGTATTGTTCGTTGACGACCAGCGCCTGCCCGCGGGCCTGTTGACGTCGACGGGCGCGTGGCTGCATGGCGAAACGGCGCCGGCCTGGCTGGCCCAGGCCGGCCGCATCGAAGCGCGCCAGGACAGGCTGTGGGTGTTCGATTCCGAAAACAAGCTGCTGAACGTGCTGGACCAGGACGGCAAGGCCTTGCTCAAGCCTGAAGCCGTCAAGGCCGCGCAAGACCTGGAACTGAAGCCGCTGCCGGCGGACGTTCCGGGCGGCCCGCTGGGCCTGCTGGGGCAGAGCCATTGCCACTGCGCCGACGCCGGCGCGGGGATGCTGCTGGCGGACGGCAGCATCGTCGCCGATCCGTCCTGGACCGGACTGGTCCCGCTGGATGCCGACGAGGACGCCGGCGGGCTCGGCGCGGCGCAACTGCGCTACGCCGCCGAAACCGCCGACGGCATGCTGCTGCTGGACGCCCGAGGCCAGCCGGTGGGCCTGCCCATGCAGCAGCACATCGGCCTGTTCCGCCATGGCTACGCCCAGGTCTACGGCGACGGCGTCGTGCGGATGATCGACCGCGGCGGCAAGACCTACGATTTGCCCGAGAATTTCGACACGCAAACCGTGGCGCCCGGCGTGGTCCGCTTCCTGAAGACCGCCGCCGACGGCGCCCCCTGGGGCCTGTACGACTTCGTGGCCGGCAAGGAACTGGCCGCGCCCAGGTTCCACGACATCGGCGCGTTCAGGAACGGCCAGGCCGTGGCCTCGCTCGGCCCCGGCCGCGTGGGCGTCATCGACCTGCAGGGCAGGTGGATCGTGCCGGCCAGCCACCACGGCGTCGAGCGCGTGAACGACAAGCTGTGGCGCGTATTGCAGGCCGGCAAGCAGGAAGAGGACTACAACCGGCCGGCGGCGGTGTTCAATGCGCAGGGCCTGGCGCTGACCGCGTTCGTGCGCGGACTGCAGGTCGGCGCCTATGGGGATGGCTCCATCACCGCCGGCAGCGGCAAGCACCGCTGGATCATCTCGCCCGACGGGACGGACGCGCTGGACATGAAGGATGCGGACTACGTGCGCCTGGGCGACTGGATGGAGATCCGCCGCGCCGACCGCCAGGGCTACCTGAACAGCCAGGGAAGCTGGCAGATCGAGCCCGCCGCCGCGCTGGGCTCCACGTTCCACGGCTCGCCTGCGCGGGCGCTGTCGACGGACGACACGGGCACGCGCGTGATCGACGCAAGCGGCAAGGTCCTGGCGACGCTGGCGGATGGCGAATGGAGCTGGCCGCGCGGATCCGCCACGCTGCTCAGGCATTACCCGGCGGGCGGCAAGACCATGACGGACTACACCGACCTGGCGGGCAAGACCCGGCTCACGGTCGAGGGCTTTGCGTCGGCGTATTCGGAAGGACGCGCGGTCTCGCAGCTGTCGAGCGACGGCGTGCGCGCGGTCGATGCCAAGGGCGCATTCGTCGGTCCCGCGTTCGATGCGCTGGGCGCGATGCGCGACGGCCTGGCGCCCGCAAGCGCGGAGCGCGCCTATGGCTATGTGGACGGCCAGGGCAGGTTCGCCATCCCGGCCGAATACAAGGTCGTGTCGCCCTTCGCGAATCATCGCGCGGTGGTCTCCACGGTGGACGATACGCGGATCATCGACCCCGCGGGCAAGACGCTCGCGCGCGTTGCGATGGAATGCGGCATCCGCACGCTGTACGGCGCCGCCGGCCAGCGCTTGTGGCCGCGGCGCATGCCGCAGCGCTGCCAGGGCGCCGCGGGGTCCGATGGCTACTGAGCATCCAGCGCCAGATAGCGGCGGGTCTGCACGATCTCTTCGCGCTCCTTGAAGCTGGTCAGCTGGCCGGCCAGCGCGCTGCTGTCGCCCGTCTGCCTGATGGCCGCAAGCGTGGCCTGCATCGCGTGGATGGCGGCGCGCTGCAGGTCCGACGGAATGATCGCCAGCCGGTAGCCCATGGCGGCCAGCTCCGGCAGCGGCACCAGCGGCGTCTTGCCGCCGTAGAACATGTTGATGAGCTTGAGCCCCGGCAGGCGTTCGGCGATGGCGCGGATCTGCGCCAACGTCTCGGGCGCTTCCACGAAGATCATGTCCGCGCCCGCCTTCAGGTAGCGCTCGGCGCGCGCGATGGCGGCGTCGAAGCCCTCCACCGCGATGGCGTCGGTGCGGGCGATGACCAGCGTGTCCGCATCGGCCAGGGTCTGCCGGGCGATGTGGACCTTGCGGCACATCTCTTCGGCGTCCACCAGGCTCTTGTCGTCCAGGTGGCCGCAGCGCTTGGGAAAGGACTGGTCCTCGATGTGGAACGCGGCGACGCCCGCGCGCTCCATGATGCGAACCGTGCGCTCGACGTTGGCCGACCCGCCAAACCCCGTGTCCGCGTCCGCCACCACGGGCAGGCCGCTGGCGTCCACGATCTTCTCCACGCGGTCCATGACTTCGGTGAAGCTGAGCAGGCCGATGTCGGGATAGCCCGCGGCGCGGGCGATGGCGCCGCCGCTGGCGTAGACGGCGGAAAAGCCCGCCGCGGCGACCAGCCGGGCCGACAGGCCGTCGTAGGCGCCGGGCGCCGCGACGATGTCCTGGGCCAGGCGCTGGCGCAGCAAGGCGCCGGGTTTGAGAGGGGTGCTCATGCGGATTCCTTCTGGCGATGGATGGATGTGTGCATGATCGGTCCGCAGAACTAGAATGTCCAATATATGGAAAATTGATAACCAGGATTTTTTACGTATCAATATGGAATTACGCCACCTGCGCTATTTCGTCGTCACCGCCGAGGCCCAGCACTTCACGCGGGCCGCGGAACTGCTGGGCATGGCGCAGCCGCCGCTCAGCCAGCAGATCCGTCAGCTCGAACAGGAAGTGGGCACGCCGCTGTTTGACCGGACCGGCCGCGGCGTGGCGCTTAACGACGCGGGGCGCGCCTTTCTTGCGTGCGCGCAGGACATCCTGCAACGCGCCGATGCCGCGGTGCGCACGGCCCGGCGCGCCGCGCGCGGAGAGGTCGGCGAGCTGACCTTGGGGTTCACGGAATCCGCGTCGTTCAATGGGGTGGTAACCGAGCTGATCCGCCAGTATCGGCAGCGATACCCGGACGTGGAGATGACGCTGTCGCAAGGCGACAGCGAAACGCTGGTGGCGCAGCTGCGCGAGGGCGAGATAGACGCCGCCTTTGTGCGGCCGCCTTTCGCGCTGGACGGCGGGCTGAGGTTTGCGCAGTTGGCCGAAGAGCCGCTGGTGGTGGCGCTGCCGCTGGGCCACGCGCTGGCGCGCCGCAAGCGCCTGGCGCCGGCGGACCTGGCGCGCGAACGCTTCATCCTGTATTCGCGCAAGTCGGGCTACGGGCTCAGCGCGGACATCATGGCCGCGTGCCGCCAGCATGGCCTGAACCCGGTGATCGGCCAGCGCGCGCCGCAACTGTCGTCGGCGGTGAACCTGGTGGCGGCCGGGATGGGCGTGGCCATCGTGCCGGCGTCCCTGCGCCATCTGCGCCCCGACGGCGTGGTCTACCGCCCCTTCGCGCTGGACTGGCCGCGGGCGGTATTGGGGCTGGCGGTGCGCGAGCGGGCGCCCGGCGGGCGGGCGGCGAACCTGTTGAGGCTAGCCCGCGATCCGCGCAAGGCGTGAAGCGCCGCGCGCTCAGTCTTCGTGCGACTCGTGCACGGCGACCGCGCCGCGCTTCCAATAGCTGGCGGCGCGAATGCGGCTCTTGTCGATGCCGTGCTGCGCCACCATGATTTCGCGCACGGCCTTGGCCACGGCCGATTCCGCCGCCACCCACACATAGCCTTCGCCCTGCGGCAGCGCCAGTTCGCGCGCCGCTTCCAGCAGCAAGGTGCTGTAACCGGGGGCCGTGCCGTTGCGGTGCAGCCAGCGGACCGAGGCCTGGGCGCGGGTGGCCAGCGGGATCTCGTTCGCGGCGGCGGGCACTTCGATCAGGACCAGCGCCTGCGCCGCGGCGGGCAGTTCTTCCAGCCGGCGCGCCATGGCGGGCAGCGCGGTTTCGTCCCCGATCAGCACGTGCCAGTCGAACGCCTTGGGCACCACAAAGGAACCGCGCGGGCCGCCGATGCCAAGCTGCTGGCCGGGTTCGGCCTGCTCGGCCCAGGTGGACGCAGGGCCGTCGCCGTGCAGCACGAAATCTATGTCCAGTTCCTGGCGGCCGGCATCGAAGCGGCGCGGCGTGTAGTCGCGCGCGGCGGGCTTGGCCGCGCCCTCCGGGAACTTGACGCCATCGGGGCCGGCGGTGGGCAGCGCCAGCGGCTGCGAGGGATCGGCGGGGAAGAATATCTTCACATGGTCGTCGAAGGATGCGGACACGAAGTCCTGCAGGTCTGCGCCGGTGAAGGTGACGCGGGCCAGCATGCCGGCGATGCGTTCGACGCGGGCCACGGTCAGCGCGCGCATCTTCAGGGTGTGGCGCACGCGTTCTACGTTCAGGTCGCTACGGGTCATCAAAACTCCAGATCGGTGGGGAACGGGATCAGGCGCCGGCCTTGCCGGTGATCTCGTCGGTCGCGCGCGCCAGGATGGCGGCGATGCGTCGTTGTTCGGCGGGGGAAGCGTCGGTGCGTTCCAGCAGCGCGCGCTTGAGCGCCTGGCGGGCCTCCACGAATTCAGGTACCCAGCCGGTGCGGGCATCCTCGCCCTCGGGACCGGTGCTGCGCGGCTGGCCGCTCCAGGCTTGGCGCATCCAGTCCATCTTGCGCGCCACGTGCTTGAGCTTGTTGAACATCATCGACAGGCGGTCGCGGTTGGCGTCCAGATGCGCCTTGCCCGGCGCAGCCAGGTGATAGCGCTTCTTCGCGCCCTCTTGCTCGACGGTGGCGTAGCCCAGTTCTTCCAGGTAGGTCAGCGCGGGATAGACCATGCCGGGGCTGGGCGTGTAGAAGCCGTTGCTCAGGGCGCCCAGCGCCTTGATGAGCTCATAGCCGTGGCTGGGGTTCTGTTCCAGCAGGCCCAGCAGCATCAGTTGCAGGTCGTCGCCCGTGACCTTGCGGCTGCGCGTGAAGCCGCGGCCGTCGCCGCCGAAGCCGTCGGCGTCGCCGCGGCCGTCGGACGAGCCCGAGAACCAGTCGCCGCCCGCGCTGGCCTGGTGGTGGTGATGGTGACGACCGCCGTGGCCGTGATGCTCGTGGCGCCCGTGAGCGTGATGCCCGTGGGCATGGCGCGCCTCGAAAGCATGGCGGAACGCGGTCAGAAAATGGGAATGGCGCATGGTTAGCTCTTAAGATGTATCTTACGATATAGATCGTACGATATACCTGCCCGCCCCCGGCCGTCAAGCACGCCGTTCAAGCACCCCGGCGGCGATGCCGGTCACGATCAACGCCATGCCCGCCAGCAACGAGGCGCTGAGCGGCTCGTGCAGGATTACGGCCGAACACAGCAAGCCGAATACGGGCACGCCCAGCAGGCCGATGGACGTGACGCCCGCCGGCAGGGACCGGTTCACGTTCACGGCCGCCCAGTACGCGATGGCGATGCCAAAGACCCCGCCGTAGCCCAGCAGCCACGCCAGGTCGGCGCTCCAGTCCACCACGGGCATGCCTTCCGCCGCGAACGCCAGCGCCGACAGCACCCCGGTCGCCAAGAGGGCCTGCCATAACGCCAGTTCAAAGGGCGGCGTTGCCCAGCGGTGGGCGCGCACGTAGACGATGTTGGCCGCCCAGCACAGCGCGGCCAGCAGCACCAGGCCGTTGCCCAGAAGGGCATCGCGGTTGCTCCAGTCGAACGCGAGCGGGTTGAAGATGAGGATCAGGCCCGCAAGCCCCAGCGCCAGTCCGGCCTGCCGGCCGCGTCCGATGGGTTCGCGCAGGAACAGCCAGGCGGCCGGTATCACCCATAGCGGCGTGGTGTAGGCCAGCACCACCGAGCGGCCCGCCGGCACGTATTGCAGCCCCAGGCTGACCAGCGCGGCGAACGCGCCCATGTGCAGCAGGCCTACGCTGAGGATCACGGGGATGTCGGCCTTCACCGGCCATGCGACGCGGCGCAAGGCCAGGCCCAGCGCCAGCAGCGCGGCGGTGCCCGCCATGCTGCGCGCGGCCACCGCCCACAGCGGCGTCATGTGCAACAGCAGCAGCTTGCTGACGACCCAGGTAAAGCCCCAGGCCAGCACCACCACGGCAAGCAGCAGCATGGCGTTTGGACGAGAGAGCGTGGCGGTGGACATGGGCGGCAGGCGGATCGCGCAAACGGCGTCCGCAAGACAGAAGGCGAAGGGAGTTCCGACTATAGGAGCCGCCCGCGGCGTCCCCGTAGACCCACGGCGCGCCTATTCTCTGGAGCCAGGCGGCGGCGTCCGGCCCGCCTGCGCCCAGCGCGCAAAGTCGGCGGCCTTCGGTTCGTCCGGCGCGGGCGCATAGACCACCAGCCGCAAGTGCCGGCTCTCGTCGACGCTCAAGGTGGCGTGCTCGAACGCGATATCGCCCAGCGGGTGCACGTGCAGGCTGCGCAGGCCCATGCACGCGCCATGCACGTCGTGCTCGCGCCACCAGGCCTTGAAGTCGGGCGACACGCTTTCCAGTTCGTCGACCAGTTCCGCGATGTCGGGCGCACCCGCCGCGCTGGCGAAGTCGCGCCGGAAGGTGGACAGCATGCCGGGGGCCTGCGCCGCCCAGTCCACGAACAGCCGCCGCATCGCCGGCTCCACGAACAGCATCCACAGCAGGTTGCGGCGGCCCGGCGCCTGCGCCGAAAAATCGAACACCCGATCCGCGGCGGCGTTCCACACCACCACGTCCCAGCGCAGGTTCAGGATGTAGGCGGGCCGCGCGGGGAGGTCGTCCATCAGGCGGCGCACCTGGGCCGGCACCGTGCACCAGGTGCGGCCGGGCTCGGTGGGCGGACGCTGGTGCGCCAGCAGGTACAGGTGGCGGCGTTCGGCGGCATCCAGCCGCAGCACGCGCGCCAGGTTTTCCAGGAAGGTGGCCGACACGCCGATGTTGCGGCCTTGTTCGAACCAGGTGTACCAGGCAAGCCCCACGCCGGCCAGCGCCGCCACTTCCTCGCGGCGCAATCCGGGGGTGCGGCGGCGGCCGCCGGCGGGCAGGCCGAGATCGGCGGGACTGAGCCGCTCGCGGCGCAGGCGCAGGAATTCGGACAGATCGGCGCGGGTGCGCTCCAGGCGTTGGGAAGCGGCGGTGTCGGTCATGAGGCTATTGCGGTTAGTAATAGCATAAACAGCTAAATTGTATAAGGCTGGGAGTCTGCCCAGAATAGCGCCAATCCCGACTCCGATGGCGCTTTCATGACGACCTCCGCACTGCCCTCCCCCTGCGCCTGCGCCGCCGCGCCGCCCATGGGCCGCTTCGGCCTGGCCGTGCTGCTCTCCGGCGGCTTCATCACCATCTTCGACCTGTTCGTCGTGAACGTGGCCATCCCCAGCATGCAGGCCACGCTGTCGGCCAGTTTCGCGCAGATCAACTTCATCATCGCCGCGTACGAGCTGGCGTACGGCGTGCTGTTGATCGCGGGCAGCCGGCTGGGCGACCGCCACGGCAGGCGGCGGCTGTTCGTGCTGGGCATGGCGGGCTTTGCGCTGGCCTCGGCGCTGTGCGGGCTCGCGCCCACCGCCAACACGCTGATCGGCGCGCGCATCCTGCAAGGCGTGGCCGCTGCGATGCTGTTCCCGCAGGTGTACGCGCTGATCCGCGTCAGCTACGAAGGGCACGCGCGGCGGCGCGCGTTCGGCCTGCTGGGCATGACGTTGGGGCTGGCGGCCATTGCCGGGCAGGTGCTGGGCGGATGGCTCGTGCATGCCGATCTGTTCGGACTGGCGTGGCGCGCCATCTTCCTGATCAACGTGCCCCTGGGGCTCGTGGCCTGGCGGCTGGCGCGCCACATGCCGGAATCGCGCGAGCCCTCGGGCGCGGCCATGGACTGGCCCGGCGCCGCGCTGGTGGGCGCGGGGCTGGCCCTGCTGCTGCTGGCGCTGATCGAAGGCCCGGCGCGCCACTGGCCCGCCTGGACGCTGGCCAGCGCGGGCGCCTCGGTGGCCGCGCTGGCGGCGTTCGTGCACATGCAGCGCCGCATCGCCGCCCGCGGCGGCGCGCCGCTGGTGGACATGGCCTTGCTGGCGCAGCCGCGCTTTGCGGCAGGCTGCCTGCTGGTGATGCTGGTGTTCTCCACCGCCAGCGCCATGTTTCTTTGCTATGCCTTGCTGGTGCAAACGGGCTTCGGGCTGGACGCGCTGACGGCCGGCATGATCTTCGCGCCGGCCAGCGTGGGGTTTGTGGCCGGGTCGATGGCCGCGCCGCGGCTGGTGGCCCGGTTCGGCACGCCGGCCATCGCGCTGGCCGCGCTGCTGTATGGCGGGGCCACGGCGGCGCTGATGCTGCAGGTGGGCGCCGCCGGCGCCGGCCTGGCGCCGTGGACGCTGGTGCCGGCGCTGGTGTGGCTGGGCGCGGCGCAAGGCGCGGTCAACACGCCGCTGGTGAACCTGGCATTGGGTCTGGTCGAGGACCGCCAGGCCGGCATGGCGGCGGGCGTGGTGTCCACCTTGCAGCAGGTGGGCGCGGCGCTGGGCGTGTCGGCGGCCGGCATGCTGTTCGGCGGCACGCTGGACGCCTATGCGGATGCAAGCGCGGCCGAGCGCCATGCGCGGGCGTTCGCGTCGGCCATGCAGTTCAACGTGGCGGCGATCCTGGCGGCGGCGGCCCTGCTGTGGTGGCTGGGCCGCCGCCGCTAGCGGCTTGCGTTTCGAAGGCTAGCCGGCGGACAGTTCGCGCGCGCGCTGTTCGGCCTTGTGGACCGCCTGCGCGATGGCCTGGGCCACGCCGGCTTCCTGCATGTGCGACAAGGCGGCGTAGGTGGTGCCGCCCTTGGAGGTGACGCGGTCCTGCAGTTCGGTCAACGGCACGTCTTCGCTGGCGGCCAGGCCGGCCGCGCCGCGAAACGCCGCCACCGCCAGCCGGCGTGCATCGGCGGGCGCAAAGCCCAGCTCCACGGCGCCCTTTTCCAGGGCCGCCATGAAGTGGAAGACGTAGCCGGGGCCGCTGCCCGTCACCGCGGTGACGGCGTCGATCATGGCTTCGGTCTCGGTCCAGATGCGCTCGCCCACGGCGGCGAACAGCGCGTCGACCTGCTCGCGCTCGGCCGGGCCGCAGGCCGGCGTGGCGTACAGGCCGGTCATGCCCAGGCCCACCTTGGCCGGCGTGTTCGGCATGGCGCGCACGATGCGCGCATGGCCGCCCAGCCAGTCGGCCAGCGACGCCAGTTCGACCCCCGCCGCGATGCTGACCACGGTGGCGCCGGCCGCCAGATGCTGGCGGACCTGTCCGCAGGCCTCGCGCAGCACCTGCGGCTTGGTGGCCAGCACGCACAACGCGGCGTCGGCAATGCCGGCGTCGACGCTTGCGCGGCACGGCAGGCCGCGCGCGGTCAACGCGTCGCGGGTGGGCTCGTAGGGCTCGATCACCAGGAAGTCGGCCAGCGCGCGGCCCTGGCCGAGCAGGCCGTCGATGATGGCCGAGGCCATGTTGCCGCCGCCGATGAAGACGATTTTTTCACGCATGTTGCTTCACTTCCAGAGTAAGGATTGCAAGACGGTTCAGCGCTTGCGCACCGCCGCGGCGTCCAGCGCGCCGATGCGGTTGCGGCCCAGCAGCCTGAGGGTATTTTCCAGTTCGCAGCGCAGAATGGCCAGCACCTCGTGCGCGCCCCCGGGCCCCCTGCCCGCCAGCCCGTACAAGGGCGCCCGGCCCAGCAGCACGGCGCGCGCGCCCAGCGCCACGGCCTTGGCGATGTCGCTGCCCCGGCGCACGCCGCCGTCCACCAGGATCTCCAGCGAGCCGCCCAGTTCGGACGCGACCTCGGGCAGCACCTCCAATGGCGACGGCGCGCTTTCCAGTTGCCGGCCGCCGTGGTTGGACAGGACGATGCCGTCCACGCCATGGGCCTGCGCGCGCCGCGCGTCGGCCAGCCCCTGGATGCCCTTGATGACGATGCGCCCGCGCCAGGCGCGGCGCAGCCAGGCGACGTCGTCCCAGGTCAGCGCGAGGTCCATCTGGCGGCTCAGGGCGGACGCCTGCTCGGTGATGTTCTCGCGCGCGTTGGAGCTGACGGCCAGGTTCTTGAGCTGCGGCCCGCCATGGCGCAGCATGCGCCAGCACCAGCCCGGGTGCGCCGCCAGATCCAGCAGCAGGCGGCGCGACGGCCGCAGCGGCAGCTTGAAGCCGTTGCGCTTGTCGTGGTCGCGGTTGCCGTGGACCGGCACGTCCACGGTGAGGAACAGCGCCGTGTAGCCGTTCTGCCAGGCGCGGTCCATCAGGTGCTCGGCGATGCGGCGGTCCCGCTGCACATACAGCTGCAGCCAGAGGTCGCCGGACGTGGCGGCGCGCACGTCCTCCAGCAAGGAGGTGGACGCGGTGGACAGCACGAACGGCAGCCCCGCCTGGTGCGCGGCGCGCGCCAGATGCTCGTCGGCCTCGGGCCAGAACAGGCCATTCAGGCCGGTGGGGCCCACGATGGCGGGCATGGCGGCGTCGGCGCCCAGCACGGACACCTCCAGCCGGCAGTCCGTCACGTCCACCAGCACGTCGGGGCGGAATTCCAGGTCGGCATAGGCCGCCGCGTTGCGCGCCAGCGTGATGCCGTCTTCGGCTCCGCCCTCCAAGTAATCGAATGCCAGCCGGGGCAGGCGTCTTTGCGCCTGCCGCCGGTACTCCATCACGCTGGGAAGCATGTCCCTTCCTTCATCCGCACGGTGAGATTAGAATTGCATATCGAGCAATATGATTGTATTTCGATCATTTCAAAGATCGCAATCAGGGACTGCCATTAGGCGTTGCAAATGCTGGACACGCGGCGGGCCAAACGCCAGGAAGCTTGCCAGAATGCGGGTTCGCGGTGATTCGGGCTGCTGGAGCGACAGTCGGGACCAGACGCTTTCACCCCTAGGATATACCCTATAATCAATTGATATACGATTAATCAAATCTCAAAGCGATTTAAATAATCGTATGCTGTGCCTCAATGCGCTCGGGGTTCCGTCGATCCCCCCGCCCCATTCGGGACACAGACATGACCAACGGCATCACCCTGCTAGACGCGTTGACCCAGGCCCTGGGCCAGGACGCCATCCTTCATTCCGACGCCGACACGGCCGGCTACACCGAAGACTGGCGCGGCCGGTACAAGGGCCCGGCGCTGTGCGTCGCGCTGCCCGGGAGCACGCAGCAGGTGTCCGACATCGTGCGCCTGTGCAACCAGCACGCCACGCCCGTGCTGCCCCAGGGCGGCAACACCAGCCTGTGCGGCGGTGCGGTGCCGGACGCGGGCGGCATGCCGCCCGTCATCGTGAACCTGTCCCGCATGCGCAAGATCCGCGGCGTCGACGCCGCCAACAACTCCATGGAAGCCGAGGCCGGCTGCGTGCTGGCGACGGTGCAGGAAGCCGCCGCCGCCAGCGGCCGCCTGTACCCGATCAGCCTGGGCGCCGAGGGCTCCTGCCAGATCGGCGGCACCATCGCCACCAACGCCGGCGGCACGGGCGTGCTGCGCTACGGCAACACGCGCGACAACATCCTGGGCCTGGAAGTCGTGCTGCCCGACGGCCGCATCTGGAATGGCCTGACCGCCCTGCGCAAGAACAACACGGGCTTCGACCTGAAGCACCTGTTCATCGGCGCCGAGGGCACCATGGGCATCGTCACCGCCGCCGTGCTGAAGCTGCATCCGCTGCCCACCGCGCACGCCGTGGCATGGCTGGCGCCGGACAGCCCGCAGGCGGCGCTGGACATCCTGGGCCTGTTCCAGCGCGCCTGCGGTTCGCGCCTGTCGGCCTTCGAGATGATCGACAGCAATCAGCTGGACGTGGTGATGGAGCACGTGCCGGGCCGCAAGAATCCGCTGGCCGGGGCTCACCCCTGGCATGTGCTGGTGGAGCTGTCCGACACCGGCGGCGACGCCGGACTCCAGGACCTGCTGCAGCAGATCCTGGAGCAGGCTTCCGAGCAGGGCCTGCTGCATGACGCCGTGGTGGCCAGCAACGGCGCCCAGCGCGCCGCGCTCTGGGAAGTGCGCCACAGCGTGTCGGAAGGCAACAAGAAGGCCGGCGTCGGCCTGACCACCGACAGCGCCGTGCCCGTATCCAGCGTGCCGCGCTTCATCGAAGCAGCCACGGCGGCAGTGCGCCGCCTCGTGCCGGGCCTGCCCGTGCTGATCGTGGCGCACCTGGGCGACGGCAACGTCCACTTCATTCCCTTCTTCACGTTCGACGCCTGGAACGCGCTGCCCGACCGCGACGCCATGGCCGCCGCCATCCGCCGCGCCGTCAATGACGTGGCCGACGCGCTGGGCGGCACGTTCAGCGCCGAACACGGCGTGGGCCGCACGTCGCTTGCCGAAATGGCGCACTACAAGTCGCCGGTGGAACTGGCGATGATGCGCGCGCTGAAAGCCACCTTCGATCCCGCCAATCTTTTCAACCCCGGCCGCTTGCTGCCTTGAGCCGTCATTCTTGATCCGCAGTCCCTGACCCGACCCGCAGGAGTCTTCCATGAAATCGACCTCCCACAACGCCTCGCGCCGCAACGCGCTGAAATCCGTCGCGGCCGGCGCCGCCGCGCTCGCCATGCCCATGATCTGGACGCCATCGCGCGCGGCCTCCAAGCGCATCGTCGTGCGCGACGACGGCGGCATCTACAGCAAGGCCTATGGCGCGGTGTTCTACAAGCCCTTCACGGAAGCCACCGGCATCCAGGTGGTGGGCGTGCAGGCCAACGCCGAGCCCACGGCGCAGATCCGCAGCATGGTGGACACCGGCAACTACACCTGGGACATGGCCAAGATCAGCCAGCCCGCCATCCTGATGCTGACCGAAGGCGGCAAGGTCTACCTGGAAAAGCACGGCCTGGAATCCGACCCCGTCGTGGCCACCATCCCCAAGCAGTACATGTCGCCCTATGGCGTGGGCAACAACGTCTACACCACGGTGCTGGCCTACCGCACGGACGCCTTCAAGGGCCGCCGCGCGCCGGCCTCGTGGGCCGACTTCTGGAACGTGAAGGAAATCCCGGGCCGCCGCGGCCTGCGCAAGCATCCGTTCGACACCATCGAAGAAGCGCTGATGGCCGACGGCGTGCCGACCGACAAGGTCTACCCCTGCGACATCGACCGCGCGCTGGCCAGCCTGGACAAGGTCAAGCCGTCCGTGGACGTATGGTGGAACACCGGCGCCCAGGTCGAGCAGATGCTGGGGTCCGGCGAGGTCGACATGATCGCCACCTGGGTATCGCGCGCGCAGTCCGCCATCGCCAACGGCGCGCCGGTGCAGATCGTGTGGGACCAGAACATCTGGGGCTGCGACAACTGGTCGATCCTGAAGGGCACGCCGAACGCCGACGCCTGCCGCGAGTTCATCAAGTTCGCGTCCGACCCCAAGCGCCAGGCCGCGCTGGTCGAGTACTTCGCCGCCGGCGTCACGCAGCCGGCCGCCTTCGACTACATCAAGGCCGACGTGGCCCGCAACTGCCCGACCCATCCCGACAACATCAAGACGGGCCTGCACATCAACGCGGCTTACTGGCTGGACAAGCAGCGCGACGTGATCGAGCGCTTCAACGGCTGGGTCCTGAAGTAATACTTTTCTAGTTGAACACCATGTCTTCTTCCAATCTGCAAATCTCGGGCCTGGGCAAACGCTATGGCGACTTCGTCGCCCTCGCGCCCACGCACCTGGACGTCGCCCGCGGCGAATTCCTGACCCTGCTGGGTCCTTCAGGCTCCGGCAAGACCACTCTGCTGAGCCTGATCGCCGGCCTGGCCCAGCCCGACGAGGGCCGCGTGCTGATCGACGGCGCCGACGTGACCTATGGCGCGCCGTATGAGCGGGATATCGGCATGGTGTTCCAGAACTACGCGCTGTTCCCGCACATGAGCATCGAGGAAAACATCGCGTTTCCGCTGAAGATGCGCAAGGTGCCCGCGGCCGAAGCCCGCCGCCGCGCGCTGGAGGCGCTGGAGATGGTGCGCCTGCCGCACGTGGCGTCCCGTCTTCCGCGCGAACTGTCCGGCGGCCAGCAGCAGCGCATCGCACTGGCCCGCTGCATGGTCTACCGTCCGGCGATCATCCTGATGGACGAACCGCTGGGCGCGCTGGACAAGAAGCTGCGCGACCAGATGCAGCTTGAGATCAAGCGCATCCACCGCGAGCTCGGCGCCACCATCGTCTACGTGACGCATGACCAGGAAGAGGCCATGACGATGTCCGACCGCATCTGCCTGATGAACGGCGGCGCGATCGAACAGCTGGGCACGCCCGCGGACCTGTACTTCCGCCCGCGCACCCTGTTCGTCGCCGACTTCCTCGGCGAATCGAACCTGCTGCAAGGCGTGGCGGCGGCGGTCGACGGCGAGACCCTGTCGGTCAAGCTGGCCCACCAGGGCGTGACCGGCCAGGCGCTGTCCAACGGCGCCCCCATCAAGGCCGGCCAGAAGGTCACCGTGATGCTGCGCCCGCAGAACCTGCGCGTGAGCGCCGCCGGCGGCGGCAACGGCGAACAGCCGCTGACGGGCAAGCTGCTGGACGTGATGGTGACGGGCAGCCTGACCAAGCTCTACCTGGACACGGGCATCGTCGACGCCGCGCCGGTCGTGGTGGCCTACCCCACGCAGCGCCAGGCCGAGCAATACGCCATCGGCCAGGCGCTGTCCGTGAGCTGGCAGGCCGCCGACGCGGTGGCCATCGCGGAGTGATCGCATGACTACCCTTGCTACTCCCCGTAAGCGCATGAGCCAGGGCCGCCGCCATTTCCTGATGGCCGCCCCCCTGGTCCTGCTGCTGGTGGTGCTGCTCATCTATCCGGTGGGCCAGCTTCTGCTGCTGAGCGTCTTCGGCGAAAAAGGCTTCAGCCTGTCGCAGTACCAGAAGCTCTTCGAGTCGTCGGTCTATGTGAATGTGCTGCTCATCACGCTGAAGATCTCGCTGTGGACCACGTTCTTCTCGGTGGTCGCGGGCTATCCCGTGGCCTACCTGATCTCCAGCCTGTCGGCCAGGCGCAAGACGTCGCTGCTGTTCTGGGTGCTGCTGTCGTTCTGGACCAGCTTCCTGGTGCGCACGTTCGCCTGGGTGGTGCTGCTGGGCAGGAACGGCGTGGTGAACCAGCTGCTGCAGGCCCTGGGCATCCTGGACGCGCCGGCCAACCTGCTCTACAACTTCGGCAGCGTGCTGGTGGGCATGGTGCATGCGCTGATGCCGCTGGCCGTGCTGACGATGCTGTCGGTCATGGAGAACATCGACCGCAACCTGCCGCGCGCCGCGTCCACCCTGGGCGCCCGGCCCGGCACCGCGTTCTGGAAGATCTACTTCCCGCTGTCGATGCCCGGCGTCGCCGCCGCGGCCATCATGGTGTTCGTGACCGCCATCGGCTTCTTCATCACGCCCGCGCTGCTGGGCGGACGCAAGGAAACGATGATCACGCAGATCATCATCGACCAGGTCCAGCAGACGCTGAACTGGGAGTTCGCCGGCGCGGTGTCGGTGCTGCTGCTGGTGGTGGTGCTGGTGGTGTTCGCCATCTACGACAAGGTGCTGGGCCTGTCCACCATGACGGGCGGCGCCTCCACCCGCGTGCGCGCGTCGGGCAAGGAGAGCCTGACCCGCCGCGCGGGCGACGCCGTGCTGACGGTGCTGGCCAACGTGTCCGACGCGCTGTTCGCGCTGCTGCCCAAGCGCCTGCGCCGCTCGGTGTCCGGCACGGGCCAGTCGCGCACCTTGTGGTGGATCGTGCTGGCGGTGCTGGCCTTCCTGTCCGCCCCCGCCTTCCTGATGATCCCGCTGTCGTTCGATTCCGGCTCGGGGCTCACGTGGCCGCCCAAGGGCTTCTCGCTGCAATGGTATGAACAGATGTTCACCTCGCCGGTGTGGATGCAGGCGATCACGCGTTCGCTCATTGTCGGCGTGGGCACGGGTTTCCTGGCGATGCTGATCGGCACGCCCGCGGCCTTCCTGCTGATGCGCGCCAACATGCGGGGCAAGTCGGCCATGCTGGCCTTCGTGCTGTCGCCCATCGTGGTGCCGCGCATGATCATCGCCGTGGGCATGTTCTATTTCTTTGCCCGGGTCGGGCTGGTGGGTTCCACCATCGGCCTGATCCTGGCGCATACGGTGGTGGCGGTGCCCTATGTGGTGATCACCATGATGGCGGTGCTGCGCAACTACGACACGCGGCTGGACCTGGCCGCGCAAAGCCTGGGCGCGGGCCCGTGGTCGACGCTGCGCTACGTGACCTTCCCGATTTTGAGCGCGGGGCTGATGTCGTCGTTCCTGTTCGCGTTCGCGACGTCGTTCGATGAGCTGACGATTGCGCTGTTCGCCTCGGGCGGCCTGAACGCCACCTTGCCCAAGCAGTTCTGGGACGAAGTGACGCTGCAGATCTCTCCGGTGATCGCCGCTGTCTCCACCTGCCTTTTCATCTTCATTGCCGCGCTGATCTGGCTGGCCGACCGTCTGCGCCGCCGCAGCCTGGCCAACTGATCCGCGTTTGTTTCACCCTTTAGGATTCGCAACATGCTGAACGCAACCCACCTGCGCGGTGTCTTTCCCGCCATCCCGACGCCCGTCAACGCCGACGACACGATCAATGTCCCGGCCGCGAAGGCGCTGATTTCCTATCTGCTCAAGCAAGGCATCGACGGCATCGTGCCGCTGGGCGGCACGGGCGAGTACGGCGCGCTGGCCCGCGCCGAACGCATCCGCATGTGCAAGCTGACGGTGGAAGCGGTGGAAGGCCGCGTGCCGGTGATTCCGGGCGTGCTGGACCCGGGCTTTCACGACGCCCTGCAGGCGGGCCAGGAGTTCGCGGATGCGGGCGCGGACGCGCTGATGGTGCTGACGCCCTATTACACGACGCCCACACAGGCGGGCATCCGCGAGTACTTCCTGCGCTATGCGGATGCATCGCCGCTGCCGGTGATGATCTACGAGATCCCGTACCGCACCCGTATCGCGATCGCGCCGGAGGTGCTGCATGAGCTGTCGCGGCACGAGAACATTATCGGGATGAAGGCCTGCAATACCGACATGTACCATTTCCTGCGGACGGTGGCGGGAGTGGATGAGTCGTTTGCGGTGTTCAGCGGGGAAGATACATTGCTGCCGGTGCATCTGGCGGCTGGGGCGCGGGGCGGGATCGTGGTGACGGCGAGTCTGTTGCCTTCTGCCTGGCGCAAGGTTTATGCGCTGGCGGCCGAGGGGCGGACGCGGGAGTCGATGGATCTGCATCGCCGGTTGATTCCGTTGATGAATCTGGCGTTTGCGGAGACGAATCCGGGGCCGATGAAGTCGGTGATGGATTTGATTGGGGTTGATGCGCCGGAGGTTCTGGATCCTTTGGTGGCGCCGGCGGATGGATTGCAGGCGGCTTTGCGGGCGGAGTTGATTCCTTTGCTTCGGGAGTTTGAAGGGATTGCTTGAAGGTTTGGGGTTTTGACCTGTACGGATATTCCGGGGGCACGTCAGTTCAGATTGGTGGTCCTTTTTTTGGTGGGTTTGGATTCGTTGGTGGTTCTTGAACTAGGTGTCTGACACCCATGAAACGAACTAGGTGTCTGACACCCATGAGACGGCGGCTCAAACCGACGATCGTCTCACACGGGTGTCAGACACCGGCAGATACCGATGAAACGTCGAACCAGGTGTCTGACACCCGTGAGAATACCCGCCCCCCTACCTCGAATAAGCCGAGAATTTGGACTTCGAGATCGAAGTCGCCGCCACCTGAACCAGGTGTCTGACACCCATGAGACGGCGGCTCAAGCTGGAGATCGTCTCGCACGGGTGTCAGACACCGGCAGACACCGGCAGCGCAGTGACAGGCCAGGATTTTCTGGCTTGCCGCTAATCGCCATTTCAACTCCAGTGTCCGATGGGCGCCGACTGGCGACCTACGAAGCACCAGCCCAGGCACTCGCCCCTCATCAATCACGTAAATAGTCTTCCAAGCCACGTACGTAATACCCGCCCCCCCTACCTCGAATAAGCCGAGAATTTGGACTTCGAGATCGAAGTCGCCGCCACCTGCACATGCGGCGCCAGCTCAGCCTCAACCCTTGCCACTGTCCACCTCGTCGTCGGCACGGAAATATTGATCGCCGCCACCGCCAAACCGCGATGGTCAATCACCGGCGCAGCCACCGAAATATCCCCCAGCACCGTTTCGTTCACGATGATCGCGTAGCCCTTCTCGGCCACCCGCTGCACGCGGTCCAGCAGCCTGTCCGGATTGACCTCGGTGTACGGCGTGATCGCTTCCAGCCTGGTCTGCGCCAGGATCTCGCGGCGCTGCTCGTCGGACAGGCGCGACAGGATCGCGGTGCCGGAGGCCGTGAAGTACGCGGGCAGGCGGCTGCCGACGGCGATGTCCACGTTGACCAGGTGGTGGCCGGGAAAACGCGCCACGAACACGATCTCGTGGCCGTCCAGTTCCTGCAGGTTGGTGGTTTCGCCCAGCGTGCGGCTGATGTCCAGCAGATAGGGCGAGGCCTTGTCGATCAGTTCGTTGGCGCGCACGTAGTTGTACGAGAACTGCAGCACCTTGGGCGTCAGCCCGTAGTTGCGGGTGTCCGGGATGCGGCGCAGGTAGCCCAGGGTTTCCAGCGTGTAGACCAGGCGCTGCGTGGCGCTGCGGTCCAGGCCCGAGGCGCGGGCGATGTCGGCCAGGGTCATGTGGCGCTTGGAGCCGTCGAACGCGTGCAGGACCTGGAAGGCTTTTTCGGTGGAGCCTACGAACAGCGAAGACCGGGTCTCGGTCGGCGCTTGCGGATTTTCCGTGTCGGCGATGGGTGATTTGCGCACAGGGGCAGCCTATTGAGTTCTAGGGAGGCGGCGCAAGAATCAACGCGACGCGGGTTTGCCGGCCCGTCGTCGCGTATTGCGCTTAATTTAATTGTAATTCAATCATTAATAGCAGATTTCAATTACTTTTATCGCTGCCAGTGCTAAACGGTCGTCAACGGCACGCCAGGCTGCGAGGCGGAACGCGTGCCCGGCAGGGGGTGGCAGGACTGCGGATGATAGGTGTGGACCACCGACAGCTTGACGCGGTCGCTGCGGTTGCCCTGGGCGGCGTGCAGCGTGCGGCAATGGAAGAACACCACGTCGCCGGCTTCCAGGTCCGGGCAGACGGCGCGCGCGATCCATTCGGCATTGCGGGGCTCGTCGTCGCGGAAGAACTTCTTGTCGTCGAACTGCTCGGGCGCGAAGGCGGCCGCATGGGAACCGGGGATGAACGACAGGCCCCCGTTGGCGCGCGTTTCCGGGCCCAGGGCCAGCCAACAGGACACCAGGTCCGTGTCGGAGAAGGACCAGTAGCGGATGTCCTGGTGCCAGCCCGTCAGGCTGCCGTAGGCGGGGTGCTTGGTCATCACGCAGTTGTGGTGCACCGTGGACAGCACGGGGGTTTCGCTGAAGTAGCGCGCCAGCCATGTTTCGATGCGCGGGTCGGTGGCCCACCGGGCGAACAGGGGGTCGCGGGCGTAGGCGCCGAGCAGGCGGCGCACAGTCAGCCCGCCTTCGGCGGCGCGCGACTCGGGCGCGCCGGGGTAGCGCAGGTCGGCTTCGTATTCGATGGGCGCCACGTGGTCGCGCAAATGGCGCTCGGCCAGCGCGCGCAAGGCGGCCACCTGTTCAGGGCTTGCGAATTGGCGCGCCACCACGAATCCCTGCTCGCGCAGGACGGCTATCTGATCATCAAGCAGTAACCCGGACATCTCAATCCTCACACCCCGCGGCGTATGCGACGCGTCTGCATGCGGGCAGGCGCGCACCGGATCGGGCGCCGGTACACGTGGGGACGGCTAGATTACCAAAACTGCCTGCGCCTAATCCGCGGCGGAAGAGGCGCGCCGGTTCAGGCGTTCGGCGTCGCGCTCCTGGACTTCATGGTGCACCCATTCGCGCCATACCGCCACCAGCAGCGCCATCAGCACCGGGCCCACGAACAGCCCGACGATGCCCATGGTCTTCACGCCCCCCACCAGGCCGAAGAAGGTCGGCAGGAAGGGCAGCTTCACGGGGCCGCCCACCAGGCGCGGGCGCAGGGTCTTGTCGACGATGAAGAGCTCCACGCTGCCCCAGACCATCAGCGCGATGCCCGCCACCACATGGCCCGACCCCACCAGGTACAGCGACACCAGCGTGAACGACAGCGGCGCGCCGCCCGGGATCAGCGCCATGAAGCCGGTGACCACGCCCAGCAGCACCGGCGACGGCACGCCGGCCACCCAGTAGGCGACGCCCAGCACCAGGCCTTCGCCCAGGGCGATCAGGCCCATGCCCGTGACGGTGGAATTGATGGTGGCCGGCACCACGCGCGAAAAGCGCTGCCAGCGCGCGGGCAGGATGCGTTCGCCCAGCACGTCCAGCTGGGCCACCATGCGCACGCCGTCCTTGTAGACAAAGAACAGCGTGATCAGCATGAACAGCACGGTCAGGAGCAACTGGAACACGTTGCCCGTGGCCGCCAGCACCATGCGGTAGATGTTGCCCAGGTGTTCGCCGCTGACGGCCTCGACCAGCGCGCCCAGCGCGTGGGGCTGGCCGAGATAGGATTCCCAGTAATGGCCCAGGCGTTCGCCCACGACGGGCATGGACGTGATCCAGGCCGGCACCGACACCCCGTGGCGGTTGGCCGCGATGGCCCAGGCGAAGAAGGCGCTGGCTTCCTTGATGGCGTAGGACAGCGCCAAGGTCATCGGCACGATCAGCACCACGATGACCACCAGCAATGCCAGCGAGGCGGCAACCGCCGTGCGGCCGCGGCAGCGCACGACCAGGCGCTGGTACAGGGGCCAGCTGGCCAGACCGATGATCAGCGCCGCCAACGCGGGAACGAGGAATCCGCTAAGAAAGTAAACCCCCGCCAACAACACGAGCAGCAACAGCCAACGGGCGATCAGGTAAGCGGGTAGAACAGGCTGCATAGAGCGGATCGACAGTAAGGGCGTTGTAGGCTTTGACTGTCGGACTATACAGACGTTTCATCACATACGAGGGACGCAAGGGCTGTATTTACTACGGGGTTTCCCGTGCTTAGGACGCATGGCGGGCGCCTCGGCCCGCCATGCGGGGCCCTTACAGGGCGTACTCGGCCGCTTCCTCGCGCGCGCTGCGGCGGCGCGGCGGCATGTCGGCAAGCGCCGGCACCATCGGGAGCCTGGGCTGGGCCGCGGTGACCAGCCCCTGGTTGCGCTGGTAGACGCCGCAGGAGGCGGCGGCCGGATCGGTCTCGTCGCGGCCGCTGAGCAGCGGGCAGCCGGCGAACAGCTCCGCCACCCAGTCGGTGAAGGCGCGCACCTTGGGCGACAGCTGGCGGCTCTGCGGATACAGCACGGAAATGGCCGTGGAGCTGGGCTTCCATTGCGGCAGGATTTCGATCAGCTCGCCCGATTGCAGGTAAGGCAGCGCCATGTAGCGCGCGGTCTGGATCAGGCCGAAGCCCTTCAGTCCGCAGTCCAGGTAGGCGCCGGCTTCGTTCACGGCCACCGTGCCCTTCATGTCCACTTCCTGGTGCTTGCCGTCCACCTTGAAGTCCCAGGCGCAGTTGCGCCCGCTGCGGCTGGAGAAGTAATGCACCGCGTGGTGGTCGCGCAGGGATTCGATGGTTTGCGGCATGCCATGGCGCGCCACATAGGTGGGCGACGCGCAGGTCACAGTCTGCAGCGTGCCGATGCGGCGGGCGACCAGGCTGGAATCTTCCAGGTCGCCGGCGCGGATCACGCAGTCCACGGCCTCTTGCACCATATCCACCGGACGGTCGCCCAGGCCGAGCACCAGCTCGACATCCGGGTATTTGTCGTGGAAATCACACAATGAGGGGATCAGGATCAGGCGCCCGATGCAGGTCGGCACGTCGATGCGCAGCCGCCCCTTCAGGCGCAGGGCGGCTTCCTGGAAGCAGGCCTCGGTTTCCTCGACGTCGGCCAGGATGCGCACGCAATGCTGGTAGTAGCCCGCGCCGTCCGGCGTCAGGCCGATGCGGCGCGTGGTGCGGTTGAGCAGGCGCACGCCCAGGAGGCGTTCGAGGTTCTGGATGATGGTGGTGACGGTGGTGCGCGGAAGCGAGAGGCTGTCGGCCGCCCGGGTGAAGCTATTGGCGTCCACGACGCGCACAAACACCTGCATAGCCTGAAAACGGTCCATGGCGGTGGGTGTCCTTTTGGGCAAAGAGTCGGGGTGAACGCAGCATAACCCGATTTCGGCGCTGATTAGTCATTCCTGACGAATAGTGTTGCCGGAATAGACAGGTTTATCCGGCCCCACAAAACACTCAGAATGCAAACCATCTTGAAGTGCCCTTGCCGCCCGGCACCCAAACGGGGCATGTCAATCCTCAGATTCCGAACCCGCAGCGACCCGCCCCGCCAAGGCGCCGCAGCCCAGGATACGCAACCTCGTTGCATGCTGCATCGCAGCATAAGCAATAAGCATATATCCATCGGATTCTTAGGACTGGCATTCCCCCTGGACCGCCGCCGCCTCCCGCCCCAGGCCCCGGGCAAGCGCGCTTTCGCCCCTACACCACTCAAGGAAACATCATGGTTTCGCGTAATCGTATTGCTATGCTCGTCGTCTTTGCAGCCGTGCTCGCGGCAGGCGGCGGCTATGCCCTCACCCGGGGCCCCGCCGGCGGCAACGTCGCCATGGCCCAGGGCGCCCCCGCCGCCCCGCCCGTCGAGGTGGCCGAAGTCGTCAACAAGACCATCGTGGACTGGCAGCGCTACTCCGGCCGCCTGGAGGCCATCGACCGCGTCGACATCCGCCCCCTGGTGTCCGGCACGCTGACCGCCGTCCACTTCCAGGACGGCACCATCGTCAAGAAGGGCGACGTGCTCTTCACCATCGACCCGCGCCCCTACGCGGCCGAAGTGGACCGCGCCGCGGCCGCCCTGACGGCCGCCAAGGCCCGCGCCGCCTACACCGCCTCGGAACTGGCCCGCGGCCAGCGCCTCCTGGCCGACAACGCCATCGCCCGCCGCGACTTCGAGGAAAAGCAGAACGCCGCGCGCGAAGCCGCCGCCAACCTGCAGGGCGCGCAAGCCGCGCTGGACTACGCCAAGCTGAACCTGGGCTACACCCGCATCGAAGCGCCCGTGGCCGGCCGCGTCTCGCGCGCCGAGGTCACGGTGGGCAACGTGGTGGCCGCCGGCGCCGCGTCGGTGCCGCTGACCACGCTGGTGTCGGTGTCCAAGATGTACGCCTCGTTCGACGTGGACGAACAAACCTTCCTGAAATACGTGAACCCCGCCCGCAACGGCCGCGCGGGTTCCGTGCCCGTCGAACTGGGCCTGGCCAACGAGGAAGGCTATTCGCGCACGGGCGTCGTGCAATCGGTGGACAACCGCCTGGACGCGACCTCGGGCACGATCCGCGTGCGCGCCGAGTTCGACAACGCCGACGGCTCGCTCCTGCCCGGCCTGTACGCCCGCGTCCGCCTGGGCGGCAGCGATCCGCGCTCGGCCGTGCTGATCGACGAGAAGGCCATCGGCACCGACCAGGACAAGCGCTTCGTGCTGGTGCTGGACGACAAGAACCACGCCGTGTATCGCCAGGTGAAGCTGGGCGCCAACCAGGAAGGCCTGCGCGTGGTGGACTCGGGCCTGGCCGCCGGCGAGCGCATCGTCGTCAATGGCCTGCAACGCATCCGTCCCGGCGACGCCGTGACCCCGACCGTCGTCCCCATGGTTGCCGCCCAGCGCAACCCGGTCAAGACCGCATCGGCGCAGAACTGAGCCGACGCGTCGAACGAGAACGTCCATGAATATCTCGAAATTCTTCATCGACCGGCCGATCTTCGCCGGCGTGCTGTCCATCCTGGTGCTGCTGGCGGGCCTCTTGGCCATGTTCCAGCTGCCCATCTCCGAATACCCGGAAGTGGTGCCACCGTCGGTGGTGGTGCGCGCGCAGTATCCGGGCGCCAACCCCAAGGTCATCGCCGAAACCGTCGCCTCGCCGCTGGAGGAATCCATCAACGGCGTGGAAGACATGCTGTACATGCAGTCGCAGGCCAACAGCGACGGCAACCTGACGCTGACCGTGAACTTCAAGCTGGGCGTGGACCCGGACAAGGCGCAGCAGCTGGTGCAGAACCGCGTGTCGCAGGCGCTGCCGCGCCTGCCGCCGGACGTGCAGCGCCTGGGCGTGACCACGGCCAAAAGCTCGCCCACGCTGACGCTCGTCGTCCACCTTATCTCGCCCAATGACCGCTACGACATCACCTACCTGCGCAACTACGCGATCCTGAACGTCAAGGACCGCCTGGCCCGCATCACGGGCGTGGGCGAAGTGACGGTGTGGGGCTCGGGCAACTACTCCATGCGCGTCTGGCTGGACCCGCAGAAGGTGGCGCAGCGCGGCATGACCGCGTCGGAAGTCGTCGCCGCCATCCGCGAACAGAACGTGCAGGTAGCCGCCGGCGTGATCGGCGCCTCGCCCACGCAAGGCGACGTGCCGCTGCAGCTGAACGTGAATGCGCGCGGCCGCCTGCAAACCGAAGAGGAATTCCGCGACATCATCCTGAAGACCTCGCCGGACGGCGCCGTGACGCACCTGTCCGACGTGGCCCGCGTGGAACTGGATGCGCAGGAATACGGCCTGCGCTCGCTCCTGGACAACAAGCAGGCGGTGGGCATGGGCATCATGCAATCGCCGGGCGCCAACGCGCTGGACGTGTCCAGCAAGGTGCGCGCAGCCATGACCGAGCTGGCGCAGGACTTCCCGCCGGGCGTGGAGTACCGCATCGAATACGACCCCACCCAGTTCGTGCGCTCCAGCATCGAGGCCGTGGTGCACACGCTGCTGGAAGCCATCGCGCTGGTGGTGCTGGTGGTGATCCTGTTCCTGCAGACCTGGCGCGCGTCCATCATTCCGCTGCTGGCGGTGCCGGTGTCCATCGTGGGGACCTTCGCGCTGCTGCTGGTATTCGGCTATTCCATCAACGCGCTGTCGCTGTTCGGGATGGTGCTTGCCATCGGCATTGTGGTGGACGACGCCATCGTGGTGGTGGAAAACGTGGAACGCAACATCGCGGCGGGGCTGAGTCCGCGCGATGCGACCTACCGCGCCATGCGCGAAGTCAGCGGCCCCATCATCGCCATCGCGCTGACCCTGTGCGCCGTGTTCGTGCCGCTGGCCTTCATGACGGGCCTGACCGGCCAGTTCTACAAGCAGTTCGCGATGACCATCGCCATCTCGACGGTGATCTCGGCCTTCAACTCGCTGACCCTGTCGCCCGCGCTGTCGGCCTTGCTGCTCAAGAGCCACCACGACAAGCCCGACTGGCTGACCCGTGGCATGAACCGCGTGTTCGGCCGCTTCTTCAACTGGTTCAACAACATGTTCGGCCGCGCGTCCGAGTCCTACGGCACGGGCGTGGCCAACGTGATCCGCCGCAAGGCGAGCGCCATGGGCGTGTACGCGGTGCTGGTGGCCGCCACCATCGGGGTGTCGTATCTGGTGCCCGGCGGCTTCGTGCCCGCGCAGGACAAGCAGTACCTGATCGGCTTCACGCAGCTGCCCAACGGCGCCTCGCTGGACCGCACCGAAGACGTGATCCGCCGCATGAGCGACATCGCCCTGAAGGAACCCGGCGTGCAGTCCGCCATCGCCTTCCCCGGCCTGTCGATCAACGGCTTCACCAACAGCTCCAGCGCCGGCATCGTGTTCGTGACCTTGAAGCCCTTCGAGGAACGCAAGAGCGCCGATCTGTCGGGCAACGCCATCGCGGCGTCCCTGAACCAGAAGTTCGCGTCGATCCAGGACTCGTTCATCGCCGTGTTCCCGCCCCCGCCCGTGATGGGCCTGGGCACGCTGGGCGGCTTCAAGCTGCAGCTGGAAGACCGCGCGGCGCTGGGCTATGCCGAACTGGACAAGGCCAAGCAGGCCTTCCTGGAAAAGGCGCGCCAGACGCCGGAACTGGGCCCGTCGTTCTCCAGCTATGAGATCAACGTGCCGCAGCTCGATGTGGACCTGGACCGCGTGAAGGCCAAGCAGCTCGGCGTGCCGGTGACGGAAGTGTTCGACACCATGCAGATCTACCTGGGCTCCATGTACGTCAACGACTTCAACCGCTTCGGCCGGGTGTTCCAGGTGCGCGCGCAAGCCGACGCCCCGTTCCGCGCGCACGCCGACGACATCCTGCAGCTCAAGACCCGCAACGCCGCGGGCGACATGGTGCCGCTGTCGTCGCTCGTGACGGTCAAGCAGACCTTCGGCCCGGAAATGGTGGTGCGCTACAACGGCTACACCGCCGCCGACATCAACGGCGGCCCGGCTCCCGGCTACTCGTCCGACCAGGCGCAGGCCGCGGCCGAACGCGTCGCCGCCGAAACGCTGCCGCGCGGCGTGAAGTTCGAATGGACCGACCTGACGTATCAGCAGATCCTGGCGGGCAACGCCGGCCTGTGGGTGTTTCCCATCAGCGTGCTGCTGGTGTTCCTGGTGCTGGCCGCGCTGTATGAAAGCCTGACCTTGCCGCTGGCCGTCATCCTGATCGTGCCGATGAGCATCCTGGCCGCGCTGACCGGCGTCTACCTGACGGGCAACGACAACAACATCTTCACGCAGATCGGCTTGATGGTGCTGGTGGGGCTGTCGGCGAAGAACGCGATCCTGATCGTGGAATTCGCCCGCGAACTGGAAATGAACGGCCGCACGCCGCTGGAAGCCGCCATCGAGGCCAGCCGCCTGCGCCTGCGCCCCATCCTGATGACGTCCATCGCGTTCATCATGGGCGTGGTGCCGCTGGTGCTGTCCTCGGGCGCGGGCTCGGAAATGCGCCATGCCATGGGCGTCGCCGTGTTCTTCGGCATGCTGGGCGTGACCCTGTTCGGCCTGTTCCTGACGCCGGTGTTCTATGTGCTGCTGCGCTCCATTGGCGGCAAGAAGCTGCACTCCGCCGCGCCGCATGAGGCGCCCGTGTGCATGCCTCACGTGGACCCGAACGCGCCGCCCGCCACCCAGCACAACGCGTAGGCCCGCAGACAGAAGAGAAGCCAGCGCGTCTCGCCCAGCTAGACGGGACGCGCGCTAAAGAGAATAGTCATCATGATCCAAAGACTGACCCGCGGTTCCGCCCTGCTTGCCATCCTGCTCGTGCTGGCCGGCTGCGCGGTGGGCCCGACCTACGAACGGCCCTCGGCCGCCACGCCGGCGGCCTTCAAGGAAGCCGCCCTGCCCGCCGCCGAAGCCGGCACCTGGAAGCCCGCCGAGCCGTCCGAAGACGCGCTGCGCGGCGCCTGGTGGAAGGTGTTCGGCGACGAAGGCCTGAACCAGCTCGAAGAAGAAGCCCAGCAGGCCAACCAGGACCTGCAGGCCGCCGCCGCCCGCCTGACCCAGGCGCGCGCGCTGCAGCGCGAAGCCCGCTCCGGCTTCTTCCCCAGCCTGGACGCCGGCTTCGGCCCCAACCGCCAGCGCCCCTCGGCCGTGTCGCAGGGCCTGCCCGACGGCGCCTCGACCAATCCCGTCACCACCTGGCGCGCCCAGGGCACGGTGTCATACGAAGCCGACCTGTTCGGCCGCGTCGCCTCCACCGCGGACGCCGCCACCGCCGACGCCCAGCAAAGCGAGGCCCTGTACCGCTCGGTGCTGCTGGCCCTGCAGGCCGACGTCGCCACCACCTACTTCCTGGTGCGCGAACAGGACGCCGAATCGCGGCTCTACCACCAGACGGTCAAGCTGCGCACCGACACCCTGCAACTGATCCAGCGCCGCTACGACGCCGGCGACATCAGCGAACTGGACCTGGCCCGCGCCAAGGCTGAACTGGCCTCCGCGCAATCCGAAGCCCTGGGCATCGACCGCCGCCGCGCCACCGCCGAACACGCGCTGGCCGTGCTGCTGGGCCGCGCTCCGTCGGACTTCACCATGCCGCCGCAGCCCATCGAAAAGGTCGCCCTGTCCATCCCGGCCGGCCTGCCGTCTACCCTGCTGGAACGCCGCCCCGACATCGCCGCCGCCGAACGCGCCATGGCCGCCGCCAACTCGCGCGTCGGCGCCGCCAAGTCCGCCTTCTTCCCGCGCCTGGACATCACCGGCGCCTTCGGCTACGAATCATCGGACCTGGGCAACCTGTTCGAATGGTCCAGCCGCACCTTCCTCCTGGGCCCCTTGGTGGGCGCCGCCCTGTCCATGCCGATATTCGACGGCGGCCGCCGCCAGGCCGGCCTGGACCGCGCCCGCGCCGTCTACGAGGAAGACGTCGCCGTCTACCGCCAGACCGTGCTCAACGCGTTCCGCGAAGTTGAAGACAACCTGGCCAACCTGCGCATCCTGGCCGACCAGACCAAGGCCCAGGACGCCGCGGTGGAAGCCGCCGCCCGCGCCGCCAAGCTCTCGCACACGCAATACCGCGAAGGCTCCATCAGCTTCCTCGACGTGATCGAAGCCGACCGCAGCGTCCTGCTCCAGCAGCGCGTCTCGGTGCAATTGAACGGCGAGCAAGCCCGCTCCGCCGTAGGCCTGATCCGCGCCATCGGCGGCGGCTGGGAAAACCCGGTGCCGCCCGAAACCGTGGCGGCAAAGTAACGCAGCCGGTGTCAGACACCCGGGAAGATACAGCCGGTGCAGCTGGTGTCTCGCAGCTGGTGTCTGACACCCGCGAAGATCAGCCGATGCAGCTGGTGTCTGACACCCGGGAAGATGCAGCCGGTGCAGCCGGTGTCTGACACCCGGGAAGATGGTCGTCAGCTTGCGCGACTATCTCCAGGGTGTCAGACACCTGTATCCGCCACCGCGCAACCAGCAACCAGCAATCAGCAACCACGCCCCCCGCGCCAGCGCGCAGCGTCCCCGCCCCGACGCAAGACACCGCGCAAGCCCCACAAGGCCGCCCGCGCGGCCGGCCTGGGGCGAGGCCCGCAAGCTCCTCCGCCGCCACCCCACCGTTGAAGAGCACGCCAAGCACACCGTCCGCCCCAGCCCCCGTGAAGTTTCAACCACCAGAGCCCGGCGCGTCGGCGGCCTGGGGTGCGCGGGGCGTCGATAAGCCCGAGGGAATCTGAAGGAAGCGCCAAAGGCGCTGACGAAGATGACAACGGGGAAGTCCGGAGCGAAGGCTCCGGACCGCAATCGCAGCCCCGCGCACCCCAGGCCGCCGACGCGCCGGGCGCCAAAAGAACCACCACCACCACCACCACTACCACTACCACTACCAACACCGACACCGACACCGAAACCGAAACCAGTCACCACCATCACCACCGACGCCAACACCAACACCAACACCAACACCACATCAAAAACCAACTACCCCTTCCTCATCAAATACCGCCGAGCCATCTGATACCCAGCAAACACATAAAACCCACTGCTATTAAGCACCAGCCAAGCCCCCAGCCCCCCCAACAACGCCACCACCGGCCCCACAGCCCGCACATCCCCCTGCGTCCAGGCAATCACCCCCAACCCGCCCACAACAACCAGCCCGATCGCCAGCCACTTCAGCAACACCAGCCCCCCGGCCCGCCCCGCCATAAACATCACCACCCCGATCGCCAGCCCCAACGCCGTCCCCGCGCAAACCACCACCAGCGCAAACGCCGCCAACGCCGCCCCCACGCCGCTCAGCAGCAGGCTCAGCACCTCGATCCCCACTCCCAGCCCGCCCACCATCACCAGCACCGCCAGCGCCAGCGGCGACCACATCCCCGGCGGCGTCCGCCTGGCATCCATCTCCGCCACGAAGCGATGCATCGCCGCCGACGCAGCCGGATCCCCGTCGCCCGCCAGCGCCGCCTCCAGCTTGCGGCACTGCCCGATCAACGCATTCAGACCCGCGCCGGAACCTGGCATCAGACCCTCGCCGCGCCCGGCGCGTGTTCCGCCACCGTGCCCCGCAACGCCGCCATCGCCTCCTGCACCGCCACCGGCCGGAACGCATCCTCCCGCCAGTACATCGCCACCGAGCCAAAGCCCGACAGCCGCACCGGAATGATGCGCATCGCCCGCATCTGCGAAAAGCGCACCGCCGCGCGATGCGAGGCCACGCCGATCATGTCGCTGTTGTTGATCAGGGTGAGATTGATCGTGACCGAATTCGACTCCACGTGGTCCGCCGGCGGCGCCTGCCCCGCCGCCGCCAGCGCCGCGTCCACCGCATTGCGGATGGGCGTGCCCTTGGGCCACAGGATCCAGCGGTAGGACAGCAGGTCCTGCCAGCTTGGCTGCTCCACCGCGAACAGCGGATGCCGGGGCCGCGCCACCAGGTGGATGGGCTCCAGGTACAGGGCCTCGAAGCGGATGGCGGGATCATGGTGCTCGGGCGCCGAACGGCCCACCACGATATCCAGGTCGCCTTGCGCAAGCTGCGCCAGCAGCCGGTCGGTCGTGCCCTCGACCAGCTTCACGCGGGCCTGCGGCATGCGCTCCAGCAGCTTCATCACCGCCAGCGGAACGGTGTCCGACGCGGACGCGCCCGAGGCGCCGATCACCACCCGGCCCCCGCCGCCCTCCCGCAGCGCCGCCATGTCCGCGCTGGCGCGGTCCAGCTGCGACTCCACGCGCTGCGCGTGCGCGATCAGCACGTCGCCGTGCGGCGTCGGGCGCAGACCGCGCGCGTGGCGTTCGAACAGCGGCAGCCCGATATCGTCTTCCAGATCCTTCAGCCACTTCGACAGGCCCGGCTGCGTCGTATTGAGCATGGCGGCCGAATGGCTGATGTTGCGGGTCTGGGCCAGGCTGAGCAACATCTTGAGGTTGCGCAGGCGCAAGCGGTGGGTCCAGTCCATGCAGGCCCTCGTCTGGTGGGGATGTCTCGTATGTATATTGTTATTCGTATGGATAATAAGATAATTTCATTTCAAAACACATAGCTGCTTACGCATAATCGTCTCCATATCAGGACCAGCCGCGAACCACGCGGCGGCCGCCCGTAGAAGCCGGCAACAGCCGGACATACAGGAGACAACCATGCACGACGGTCATCCCACCGGCGCGGACAGCGCTGCCTCGGAGCGCGCCCTCTACTACGCGCGCATCGCCAAAAAGCACATGTCCCCCCTGTGGGAATCGCTGCACAACCTGGTGCCGCGCCACCCCGCGCCCCGCTGCGTGCCCGCCATCTGGAAATACGACGACGTGCGCGACGACGTCATGGCGTCCGGGTCGCTGATCACCGCCGAAGAAGCCGTGCGCCGCGTGCTGATCCTGGAAAACCCCGGCCTGCCCGGCCAGGCCAGCATCACGCAAAGCCTCTATGCCGGCCTGCAGCTCATCCTGCCCGGCGAGATCGCGCCCAGCCACCGTCACACGCAATCGGCGCTGCGCTTCATCGTGGAAGGCCGCGGCGCCTACACGGCCGTCAACGGCGAACGCACCACCATGCATCCGGGCGACTTCATCATCACGCCCTCCTGGACCTGGCACGACCACGGCAATGCCGAAACCGTCGAAGGCGGCGAACCCGTGGTCTGGCTGGACGGCCTGGACATCCCGCTGCTGCGCTTCCTGGACGCGGGCTTTGCCGAGAACTACCCGTCGGCCACCCAGCCCGTGACGCGCCCCGAGGGCGACAGCATGGCGCGCTTCGGCCACAACATGGCGCCGGTGCGCCACCAGGCCGCAAGCGGCACCTCGCCCATCTTCAACTACCCCTACGAACGCAGCCGCGAGGCGCTGGACGAGCTCTACCGCCACGGCGAGCTCGATCCCTGGGACGGCGTCAAGCTGCGCTACCTGAATCCCGCCACCGGCGGCTATCCCATGCCCACGATGGCCACCTTCATGCAGTTCCTGCCCGCGGGCTTCCAGGGCAAGACCACCCGCACGACCGACTCCACGGTCTACAGCGTGGTCGAAGGCCGGGGCACCGCGCGCATCGGCGACCAGGAATTCCATTTTGGCCCGCGCGACGTCTTCGTGGCGCCGTCCTGGCTGCCCTTGCAGTTGGCCGCGCTGGAAGACGCCACGCTGTTCAGCTATTCCGACCGCCCCGTGCAGGACGCGCTGGGCCTGTGGCGCGAAGAACGCGTCGGCTGAACCGGCCCTGCGCCACCCATTCCGTATTCATATTCCGCCTTCAAAGGGTGATCCATGTCTTTTGTGTTTGCTCCCGCCGCTCCCGTTGCCGTGCCCGTCGCCGGCGGCCAGGACAGCTTTCCCGTGCGCCGCGTCTACTGCGTGGGCCGCAACTACGCCGCGCATGCCCGTGAGATGGGTTTCGACCCCGACCGCGAACCGCCCTTCTTCTTCTGCAAGCCGGCCGACGCCGTCGTGCCCGTCGTCCAGGACACCACGCTGTCCCTGCCCTACCCGCCCGAAACCGCGAACCTGCACTACGAGATCGAACTGGTCGCGGCCATCGGCAAGGGCGGCGCCAATATCGCGCCCGAAGACGCGCTGCAGCACGTATGGGGCTATGCCGTGGGCCTGGACATGACGCGCCGCGACCTGCAGATGAAGATGCGCGAAGCCGGCCGCCCCTGGGAACTGGGCAAGGCCTTTGACCTGAGCGCGCCCATCGGCCCGCTGCATCCGGCGCGGTCGGTCAACGGCATCGAGCAGGCCGGCATCTGGCTGCAGGTCAATGGCGCGGACAAGCAGCGTAGCGACATCGGCAAGCTGATCTGGTCGGTCGCCGAAACCATCGCCTACCTGTCCCGGTACTTCCGGCTGGAAGCCGGCGACCTGATCTACACCGGCACGCCCGAGGGCGTGGGCCCGGTGGTGCGCGGCGACACGATGGTGGGCGGCGTCGACGGCCTGGGCACGCTCAGCGTGCGGATGGTGTAGCCATGCGATCCGATACCGATGTGATCATCGTCGGCGCGGGCGTGGGCGGCCTGGTGCTGGCGCTGAGCCTGCACCAGGCGGGCATCGCCTGCCGCGTCTACGAGGGCGTGCGCGAGATCAGGCCGCTGGGCGTGGGGATCAACCTGCTGCCCCACGCCACCCGCGAACTCGACGAGCTGGGACTCTTGCCCACGCTGGACGCCATCGCCGTGCGCACGCGCGAATCGGTGTTCTATACGCGGCACGGCCAGTTCATCTACGGCGAGCCCGCCGGCATCGACGCCGGCTACGACTGGCCGCAATACTCCATTCATCGCGGCGACCTGCAAATGGCGCTGCTGGCGGCGGTGCGCCAGCGCCTGGGCGACGACAGCGTGGTGGTCAACGCCCGCTGCACCGGCGTGGAACAGGACGCCGACGCGGTCACCGCCCGCTTCCAGGACAACGACGGCAATGCGCTGCCCCCGGTGCGCGGGCGCATCGTGGTCGGCTGCGACGGCATCCACTCGGTGCTGCGCAAGCAGCTCTATCCACAGGAAGGCGCGCCGCGCTATTCCGGCGTCAACATGTGGCGCGGCACCACGCGCTGCAAGCCCTTCCTGTCCGGCGCCAGCATGGTGCGGGCGGGCTGGCTGTCCACCGGCAAGATGGTCATCTATCCCATCCGCGACAACATCGACGCCGACGGCAACCAGCTCGTGAACTGGGTGGCCGAGATCGAGGCCGCCGAGCCCGCCGTCCGCGACTGGAACCGCAGCGGCCGGCTGGAAGACTTCTTCCCCGCATTCTCCAACTGGCATTTCGACTGGCTGGATGTCGCGCGCCTGATCCAGGACGCGGACGCCATCCTGGAGTACCCCATGGTGGACCAGGACCCGCTGCCCACCTGGACGCAGGGCCGCATGACGCTGCTGGGCGACGCCGCCCATCCCATGGTGCCGCGCGGCTCCAACGGCGCGGGGCAGGCCGTGGTCGACGCCCGCTACCTGACCGGCCAGCTCAAGCGCCTGGGCCTCACGCCCGAGGCGCTGCAGCAGTACGACCGCGTCCGCGTCGAAGCCACCACCCGCGTCGTGTTGACCAACCGCAGCAATCCGCCCGACGCCATCCTGCGCGAAGTGCACGAGCGCTCGGCGGACAAGCCCTACGCCCGGATCGAAGACGTGATCAGCCGCGAGGAACTTGAAGGGATTTCGCGCCGCTACAAACAAGTGGCGGGCTTCGACCCCGAGGCGCTCAAGGCGCGGGCGCCCTACGTGTAGTCCATGCAAGACTGGAGACAAACCATGTGCAAATTCCTTCGCGTCCTGGCCGCGACGATCCTGGCGTTCACCGCCACGGCCAGCCACGCGGCCTGGCCGGACCGGCCCATCACCCTGGTCGTGCCCTTCACCCCGGGCACCGGCATCGACCTGATCGCGCGCCAACTGGCGGCCAGCCTGCCCCAGACGCTGGGCCAGCCCGTGGTCGTGGAAAACCTCGCGGGCGCCAGCGGCAATATCGGCACCGAGAAGGTCGCGCGCGCCAACCCCGACGGATACACGTTCCTGGTGACGGTGAACACCTTTGTCATGAACAGCAGCCTGTACAAGGGCAAGCTGCGCTTCGATCCTCAGCAGGACTTCGCGCCCGTCGGCCTGACTTCCTGGGGTTCATTGCTGCTGGTCACGCACCCGTCCAACCCCGCCAATACCGTCGCGGACGTGGTCCGCGCGGCCTCCGCCGCACCCGGCAAGCTCAGCTACGGAACGCCCGGGGTGGGCACGCCGCATCACCTGTCGATGGCGCTGTTCCTGGACCGCACCGGCACCGCCATGCTGCACGTGCCGTACAAGGGCACGGCCGGCGCGGTCACCGACATGCTGGGCGGCCGGCTGGACTACATGTTCCTGCCCGTGCACGTGGCGCTGCCCCAGGTGAAGGCGGGCAAACTGAAAGTGATTGCCACCGGCAGCCCGAAGCGCCTGCCGCAGCTGCCCGATACGCCCACGCTGACCGAGGCCGGACTGCAAGGCGCGGACGTGGACATGTGGTACGGCGTGCTGGGCCCCAAGGGCACGCCGGCAGCCATCGTGGACCGCATGAACCGCGAGATCAACGCCATCCTGAAGGCCCCGGCCACCGCCACCGCGTTCGACGCGCAAGGCATGGTCCCGGCCACCTCCACGCCCGCCGAGTTCGGCGCCCTGATTGCCCGTGACGCCAAGCGCTGGGACGACGTCGTCGCGCGCACCGGCATTACGGCCGAATAGCGATCCCCGCCAGCCCCGTCCACATCCCTTATCGACGCACACTCCATGCAACTCCACAGCTTCTTCAACAGCTCCACGTCCTACCGGGTGCGCATCGCGCTGGCGCTCAAGGGCCTGTCCTACGAGTACCTGCCCGTGAACCTGCGCAAGCAGGAGCAGCGCGACGCGGGCTACGTGGCCAAGAATCCGTCGGCGGGCGTGCCCCTGCTGGTCGATGGCGACACGCAGCTGTCGCAGTCGCTTGCCATCATCGACTACCTGGACGCCACCCACCCCGAGCCGCGCCTGATCCCGGCCGGCACGCTGGCCCGCGCGCGCGTGCTGGAGCTGTCCGACGCCATTTCCTGCGACATCCACCCGGTCAACAACATGCGCATCCTGCGCTATCTGCAAGAGGTGCTGGGCGCCACCGACGAGCAGAAGACCGCCTGGTACCACCATTGGATCCGCGAGGGCCTGACCGCCGTGGAAGCGCTGCTGGCCCGCCACGGCCACGGCGCCTACTGCTTTGGCGACGCGCCCACGCTGGCCGATTGCTGCCTGGTTCCGCAGGTGGCCAACGCCCAGCGCATGGGCTGCGACCTGTCCGCCTACCCGCGCATCCTGCGCATCCATGAACACTGCGGCGCGCAACCCGCCTTCCAGCAGGCGGCGCCCGCCCGGCAACCGGACTTCAGCCTATGAGCACGCAAGAACCCGACACCCAAGGCGCGCCGCTGCGCGAATACGCCGACCCCGCCTACCGCCCGCTGTGCGCCAGCCTGGCCGAGGTGCGCGCCCACATCGACCGGCTGGACGACGACATCGTCCGCCTGATCGCCGAGCGCGCCATGTACGTGAAGGATGCCGCGCGCTTCAAGCGCGACGCCTTCCAGGTGAGCGCGCCCGCGCGCCAGGCCCAGGTCTTCGAAAAGGCCCGGAAGCTTGCCGGCCGCCACAACCAGGGCTTTGCCAATCTGGAACAGGTGGTGGACGCCACCTACCGGGCGATGGTTGCCGCCTTCATCGCCAATGAACAGACCTATTTCGACACCATGAAAGACGTGGGAGACACGCATGCATGAATTCTCGACCCCGGCGCCCGCGCGCCTGCTTTCGGACCTGCTCGCGCGCCGCCTCGCCTCCCGCGCGCTGGCCCTGGCGCTCGCGGCGTTCGCGCCGCTGGGCGCCGTCCACGCCGCCGACGCCTGGCCCACCCAGCCGCTCAAGGCGGTGGTGCCGTTCGGCCCCGGATCCAGCCCCGACCAGGTCGCCCGCATCGTCGGCGAAAAGGCCGGCGCCATCCTGGGCCAGACCATCGTGATCGAGAACAAGCCGGGCGCCAGCGGCAACATCGGCACCTATGCCATCGCCAACGCCAAGCCCGACGGCTACACCTTCGGCGTCTCCATCACCGGCCCGCTGGTGAACAACACGCTGCTGTTCGACAAGCTGCCCTATGCGCCCGCCACCGACCTGTCGCCGCTGACGCTGGCCGTGCACCAGCCCAATGTGCTGGTCGTGCCCGCCAGCGCCGGCATCGGCAACATCGGCCAGTTGCTGGAAGCGCTGAAGAAAAACCCGGACAAGTACAACTTCCCGTCGCCGGGCGCGGGCACCGTGTCGCACCTGGCCGTCGAGCTGCTGCTGCAGCAGATCGGCGCGCGCGCCACGCACGTCCCCTATCCCTCGTCGCCCGCCGCGCTGACCTCGCTGTTGTCCGGCGACACGCAGTTCGCCGCGCTGCCGCCCATCGCGGTCATGCCCATGGTGCGGGACGGCCGGCTGAAGGCGCTGGCCGTCACCTCGTCCAAGCGTTCGGCGCTGCTGCCCGACATTCCGACGCTGGCCGAAGTGGGCGTGCAAGGCATCGAGGGCTCGGCGTGGATCGGTTTCGTGGTGTCATCCAAGGCGCCGGCCGACGTCCAGAAAAAGCTGTCGGACGCGCTGATCCAGGCCATCCGCGATCCGGAAGTCGCCAAGCGGCTGCAAGCCCAGTTCATGGACCCGGTAGGCGACACGCCCGCCGAGTTCCGCGGCTACATGGACGAAGAATTGAAGCGCTGGGAACCGCTCATCAAGAAGCTGGGCATCAAGGGCCAGTAGGCCGCCGGGCCAGGCAGTTCCGCAGCAACCGCAATACGCAAGGAGAATCAGATGCTCATCACCGAACCCGCCCGCCAGATACCGCTCCATGGCGAATATGAAGTCGTCGTGCTGGGCGGCGGCCCGGCCGGCGTGCTGGCGGCCGCCAGCGCCGCGCGCAACGGCGCCCGCGTGCTGCTCGTGGAACGCTACGGCTTTCTGGGCGGCATGGGCACGGCGGCCGGGGTGTCCAACTTCTGCGGGCTGCACGCCAACATCCACGGCGATATCCGGCAGGTGGTGCACGGCATGACCGACGACCTGCTGGACCGCATGCGCGCGATGGACGGGCTGAACGATCCGCATCTGATCCTGGGCAAGATCCACGCCCAGGCCTACGACATCTCGGCCTTCAAATGCGCGGCCGACGGGCTGGTGCAGGACAGCGGCGCGCAGGTGCTGTTCCATGCCCTGGCCACGGGCCTCACGCGGGACGCGGACGGCCGCGTGGACGCGCTGTTCCTGGAAACCAAGTCCGGCCGCTGCGCCGTGCGCGCGAAAGTATTCATCGACTGCTCGGGCGACGCCGACATCGCCCAGTGGGGCGGCCTGCCGTTCGAAAAGGGCGACGAGCACGGCCGCATGCTCTACCCCACGCTGATGTTCAAGGTGGGCAACGTGGACGGCGCGCGCGCACAAGAGGCCTGGAAGACCATTCCCCAGCTCATGGACGAGGCCGCGGCCAGCGGCGAATTCACCTTCCCGCGCCGCGGCGCCATCGTGCGCCCGCAAAAGCACGACTACGAATGGCGGGTCAACGTGACCCAGCTGGCCAACGCGGACGGCAGCGCGGCCGACGGCACCGACGCCGGCTCGCTGTCGGCGGGCGAACTCGAAGGCCGCCGCCAGATCGTCCAGTACCTGGCCTTTCTGCGCGCCAAGGTGCCGGGTTTCGAACAGGCCTACGTGCTGGACATCGCGCCCCAGCTGGGCATACGCGAGACGCGCCGCATCGTGGGCGAGGCGGTGCTGAGCAAGGAGGACGTGCTGGGCTGCGCGGATTTTCCGGACAGCATCGGCGTCAACGGCTGGCCGCTGGAAATGCACACGGCCGGCGACGTGCAATGGGTGTGGCCGCCCATCCCCGAATCGCGCGGCTACAACCAGCTTCCGTTTCGCATGATGGTGCCCAAACGCGGCGCGGGCGTGGCGGACAACGTGCTGGTGGCGGGCCGCTGCGCCTCCATGACGCACGAGGGCCAGTCGGCCGCGCGCGTCAGCGGCAGCTGCTTCGTGATGGGCGAGGCGGCGGGCACCGCCTCGGCGATGGCGCTGCGCGCGGGCATCGCGCCCGGCGCCGTGCCCATTCCCGCCTTGCAGGCGCAACTCCGAAAACAGGGCGCCTTCCTGGGCGGCCAGGACTGAACCGGCGCGGGACTCCGATATGACGACAAGCTTGGCAGGAAAACCGAAAGCGCAATCCGTGATCGTCGTGGGCGGCGGCATCGGCGGCCTGGCCGCCGCGCTGGCGCTGACGCGGCAAGGCATTGCCGTGCAGCTGCTGGAGCAGGCCGCGCACATCGGCGAGATCGGCGCCGGCATCCAGCTCGGGCCCAACGCCTTCGCGGCGCTGGATGCCCTGGGCGTGGGCCAGACGGCGCGCATGCGCGCGGTGTTCACGGACCACATCATCATGATGGACGCGGTGGACGCCAGGGAAGTCGTGCGCATCGAAACGGGCAGCGCCTTCCGCGCCCGCTTCGGCGGCCCCTACGCCGTGATCCATCGCGCCGACATCCATTTGTCCATCCTGGAAGCCGTGCAGCAGAATCCGCTGATCCGCTTTCGCACGTCGACCCAGATCGCCGGCATGTCGCAGGACGGACATGGCGTGGAGGTCGTGGACACCCAAGGCAACCGCTACCGCGCGGATGCGCTGGTGGGCGCGGACGGCGTCAAGTCCGTGGTCCGCGAACGCATGGTGGGCGACCCGGCGCGCGTGACGGGCCACGTGGTCTACCGCGCCGTGATCGAACGCGACAACATGCCCGAAGAGCTGCGCGTCAACGCGCCCGTGCTGTGGGCCGGCCCGCACTGCCACCTGGTGCACTACCCCTTGCGCGGCGGGCAGCAGTACAACCTGGTCGTCACCTTCCACAGCCGCGAACAAGAGGAATGGGGCGTGCGCGAAGGCAGCAAGGAAGAGGTGCTGTCGTACTTCCAGGGCATCCATCCGCGTCCGCACCAGATGCTGGACCGCCCGACCTCCTGGAAGCGCTGGGCCACCGCCGACCGCGAACCCGTCGAGCACTGGGGCCAGGGCCGCGCCACCATCCTGGGCGACGCCGCCCACCCCATGACGCAATACATGGCCCAGGGCGCCTGCATGGCGCTGGAAGACGCCGTGACCCTGGGCGAAGCCGTCCGGCATTGCGGGCACGACCTGCAAGCCGCCTTCCGGCTGTACGAATCGGTCCGCATTCCGCGCAGCGCGCGCGTGGTCTGGTCGACCCGGGAGATGGGCAGGCTCTATCATGCGCGGGGGGTGGAACGCACCGTGCGCAACATGCTGTGGACGGGCCGCAGCCAGTCCCAGTTCTATGACGCGTTGCAGTGGCTGTACGGATGGAAGGTGGAAAACTGCCTCACGGCGGGGAATAGTGCGCAGTAAAAAATGCCCCACGCCGCGCACGCTGCGCGTGCTTGCTGCCCCCGGGGGGCGCTTTTCGCCTTGAGGCGGCTCGGCGGCAAAAAAACATAATCGCAAGAGGAGACAACCATGAAAAGAACCACAATCCGCGGCACCGCCGCCATCATGCTGTCCTTGGCTTCATACGCGGCCAGCGCGCAGCAGAAACCGGTGGACATCGGCTTCATCGGCACCCTGTCCACGCCCGCCGGCTACATCGGCGAAGACGAACGCGACGCCTTCATGCTGGCCGTGAAGGAAGGCGGCGGCAAGCTGGGCGGCGTGCCGGTCAACGTGCGTGTCGAGGACGACGCGCTCAAGCCCGCCAACGCCAAGCAGATCGCCGACAAGATGGTGCAGGGCGGCGTGCGCCTGTTCACCGGCATCAACTTCTCGAACGTGATGGCCGCGGTCGGTCCCACCGTGCTGAACGCCGGCGCGTTCTACGTCAGCCTGAACGCCGGCCCGTCCAACTACGCGGGCAAGGCCTGCAACCCCAACTACTTCTCCGTCGCGTTCCAGAACGACTCGTACGCGGACACCGCGGGCATGGCGGCCAATGAGCTGGGCGCCAAGCGCGTGGTCATCATGGCGCCCAACTACCAGGCCGGGCGCGACGCCGTCGCCGGCTTCAAGCGCACCTACAAGGGCGAGATCGCCGACGAGATCTACACCAAGCTGGAGCAGGCCGACTTCTCGGTGGAACTGGCGCGCATCCGCTCGCTCAACCCCGACGCCATCTTCCAGTTCCACCCGGGCGGCGCGGGCATCAACCTGACCAAGCAGTTCGCCAATTCCGGCCTGGCCGAAAAGATCAAGATGATCACGCCCATCTATTCGATGGACGACCGCATGCTGGCGGCGACCGGCACGGCGGGCAAGGGCTTCTACCTGAGCTCGCTCTGGAGCGCCGACCTGGACAACCCCCAAAGCAAGCACTTCGTGGAGGCCTTCACCAAGGCCTACAACCGCGCGCCCACCGCCTACGCGGCGCAGGCCTACGACACCGCCAACCTGATCGCCTCGGGCCTGAAGGCTGTCGACGGCGACATCGCCGGACGCGCGGACGACTTCCGCAACGCCTTGCGTAAAGCAGACTTTCCCAGCGTGCGCGGCAAGTTCAAGTTCGGCTCGAACCAGCATCCCATCCAGGACTGGTACCTGCTGCACATCGAGGCCGGCCCGGACGGCAAGCTCGTCTACAAGAACCTGAAGGTGCTTGCCCGCGACCACACCGACGTCCACGCGGCGGATTGCAAGATGTAGGCCCGCGCCGCGCATGACGGGCTGCGCGCAGCAGCCCGCCATGCCGCCTCACTCCACAAGGAGTTCCAATGCTGATGTTCCTGGAGCAGGTCTTGAACGGCCTGCAATACAGCGCATTGCTGTTCCTGTTGTCGGCGGGCCTGACGCTGGTGTTCGGCATCATGAACGTCATCAACCTGACGCACGGCTCGTTCTACATGGTGGGCGCGTTCTGCGCGGCCAGCGCGGCCGCGTCCACGGGCTCGTTCGCGGCCGCCGTGCTGGCCGCGCTGGCGGGCGCGGCGCTGTATGGACTGGTGGTCGAACTGCTGGTCATCCGCCACCTGTACCGCCGCGACCACCTGGACCAGGTGCTGGCCACGCTGGGCCTGACGCTCTTCACCAATGAGCTGGTGACGGTGCTGTTCGGGCGCAGCCCGCCCTTCATGGACATTCCGCCGTTCCTGTCGGGCTCCGTGACGCTCCTGCCCGGGCTGAACTATCCCATCATGCGGCTGGCCTTCATCGGCGCGGGCGCGCTGGTGGCGCTGGGCCTGTGGCTGCTGATCTCGCGCACCCGGGTCGGCATGCTGGTGCGCGCCGGCGCCGACGACGGCGAGATGGTCGACGCGCTGGGCGTGAACATCCAGCGCCTGTTCACCCTCATCTTCACGCTGGGCGCGCTGCTGTGCGGCTTTGCCGGCGTCATGGCCGCGCCCCTGCTGGCCGTGGAAATCGGCATGGGGGAACGCATCCTGATCACCACCTTCGTGGTCATCGTGGTGGGCGGCGTGGGCTCGGTGCGCGGCGCGCTCGTGGGCTCTTTGATGATCGGCATGACCGACGCGCTGGGGCGCGCCTACATCCCGTTCTGGATGTCGCGCCTGCTGCCGCCCGAACTGTCGGACTCCGCCAGCTCCAGCCTGGTGTCCGCCAGCATCTACATCCTGATGGCCATCGTGCTGCTGTTCCGGCCGCGCGGTCTTGTGCCCGCCCAGCGCTAGGAGCGATACCCATGACCAGCCAAACTCCGGTGTCTGACACCCTTCGCATTCCGGTGTCTGACACCCGCATCCCCGCAAGAAAAATCATCGTCAACACGATCGGGCTGCTGCTGTTCGCCCTGGTGCCGGCCATCGCGTCGGCCACGGGCGAAGCCTTCCTGGTCAACCTGATGACGCGCTTTCTCATCTACGCCATCGCCGCCGTCAGCCTGGACCTGATCCTGGGCTATGGCGCCATGGTGAGCTTCGGCCATGCCGCCTTCTTCGGGCTGGGCGGCTACGTGATCGGCATCGTGGGCTTTCACCTGGGCCAGGGCGACACGCTGTTCGGCTGGAGCGGCAGCAACGCCGCGCTGGTCATGTGGCCGCTGGCCGTCGCCGCGGCCGCGCTGGCCGGACTGGTGGTGGGCTTCCTGTCGCTGCGCACCTCGGGCGTGCAGTTCATCATGATCACGCTGGCCTTCGGGCAGATGCTGTACTTCATCCTGGTGGGCCTGATGGTCTACGGCGGCGACGACGGCCTGTCCATCGACGCGCGCAACACCCTGCCCGGCCTGGACCTGAACCGCCCCGCCACCTTCTATTACGTGTGCCTGGCGCTGCTGGCGGCCTGGGTGCTGGTGTGCCGGCGCATCGTCAATTCGCCGTTCGGCATGGCGCTGCAAAGCATCAAGCAGAACCCGCGCCGCAGCATCGGCCTGGGCCTCGCGCCGCTGCGCTACCGCCTCACCGCCTTCGTCCTGTCGGCCGCGGGCGCCGGGCTCGCGGGCGCGCTGTGGGCCAACTACGCGCTCTTCGTCAGCCCCGACATGTCGGCCTGGCAGAAGTCTGGCGAACTCATGGCCATGGTGATCCTGGGCGGCATGGGCTCCATCTTCGGCCCCGTGCTGGGCGTGGCCGTGTACCTGGGACTGGAACAGGTCGCCACCGCCTGGACCGAGCACTGGATGCTGATCCTGGGCCCCGTGCTGGTGCTGGTGGTGCTGTTCGGCAAGCGCGGCGTCTACGGCTGGCTGGTCGGAGGAAGAAGCAATGACTGATCGTCCGAAGCTGGAAATCCGCGGCCTGCGGAAGACCTTCGGCGCCGTGCAGGCGACGCAGGGCGTCAACCTGGAGGTCAGGCCCGGAGAACTGCACGCCCTGATCGGCCCCAACGGCGCGGGCAAGACCACGCTCTTGTCCCAGATCAGCGGCGAGATCCTGCCCGACGCCGGCAGCATTTTGCTCGACGGCGCCGACATCACCCGCATGCCCGCCCACAAGCGGCCCGCGGCGGGGCTGGCGCGATCCTTCCAGATCAGCCAGCTCTACCCCGACTTCACCGCCGAAGACAACGTCGCCATGGCCGTGCAGGCGCACAGCGCCGGCGGCTTCAACCTGTGGAAGAACGCCCGCCGCCAGGCGCGGCTGCGCGAACCCGCCCTGCAGGCGCTGCGCCGCGTCGGCTTGGGCGACCGCGCCCACGTGCGCGTATCGGCCCTGGCGCACGGCGAGAAGCGCCAGCTTGAACTGGCCATGGCCCTGTCGCTGGACGCGTCCCTGCTGCTGCTGGACGAACCCATGGCCGGCATGGGCGCCGAGGAGTCCCAGCGCATGACGGCGCTGCTGCAGGAGCTGAAGGGCCGCTACGCCATCCTGCTGGTCGAGCACGACATGGACGCCGTCTTCGCGCTGGCCGACCGCGTCACCGTGCTGGTCTACGGCAAGACCATCTTCACCGGCGCCCCCGACGAGGTGCGCCGCCACCCCGACGTGCGCGCCGCCTACCTGGGCGAGGAAGACTGATGCTGCAAGTCAAACAACTGCAAGCCGGCTACGGCGCCAGCAAGGTGCTGTTCGGCGTGGACCTGGACATCGCGCCGCGCCAGGTCGTCTCCCTGATCGGCCGCAACGGCATGGGCAAGAGCACCACCGTCAAGACGCTCATGGGCATGCTGCCCGCGCAAGGCGGCAGCATCCTGCTGGGCGGCAAGCCCATCAACGGCCTGCCCCCGCACCGCATCGCGCAACTGGGCATCGGTCTCGTGCCCGAAGGCCGCCGCGTCTTCGGATCGCTGTCGGTGGAAGAAAACCTGATCGCCACCGCCCGCAACACGCAGGCCGGCTGGCACGTGGGCCGCGTCTTCGAACTGTTCCCGCGCCTGAAGGAACGCCGCGCCCAATCCGCCCGCACCCTCTCCGGCGGCGAACAGCAAATGCTGGCCGTCGGCCGCGCGCTGCTCATCAACCCCCGCCTGCTCATCCTGGACGAAGCCACCGAGGGCCTCGCGCCGCTGATCCGCCAGGAAATCTGGAACTGCCTGCGCCGCCTGAAGGACGAAGGCCAGACCATCCTGGTGATCGACAAGAATCTCAAGGAAATGGCCACCCTGGTGGACCGCCACCACGTCCTGGAGAAAGGCCGCGTCGTCTGGCAAGGCAGCCCCGCCGAACTCGCCGCGCAACCCGAACTGGCGCAGCGCTACCTGGGCGTCTAGCCCTCGGGGCCTAGTCCTTGTCTTCGCAAAAACTCAGGCGGTTGCCAAACGGATCGATGACCGCCATCACCCGCCCCCAGGGCATGTCTTCCACGCCCGGCCGCATATACCCATAGCGCTTGGCGCTGACCTCGGCGTGATATTCATCCACGCCCTGCATCCGCACAAACACCGCGGACCCGGGCGTCGCATCGCCATGATGCTCGCTCAGATGCAGGACCAGATCCCCGCGGTGCACCTGCGCATAAAGCGGCACTCCCGTTTCAAACCGATGTTCCCAATCCCACGAGAACCCCAGAAAATCCAGATAGAACTCGCGCGCCTTCTCCACCGAGAAGATACGCAAAATGGGAATCGCGGCGTTCAATTGCATGACGGCCCCTTGGCAGCATTCAAAGGACAACCAGCATAAATCACAACCTAACGGCAAGCCAACGCGCATTGCGCGCAGCGCAGGCCGCCAACGCGACGGGCGGCTAAAGAACCAGCAGCCGCCCGTCAATACAAACCAATCAATTCAAACTAGCACCCGAGATCTTCACGATCTCCTGATACTTCGCCTTCTCGCCCTTGACGAACTCCGCAAACGCCTCAGGCGTCATCGCACCCGCCTCGGAGCCCATCGTCAGCAACCGCTGCTTGACATCCGGCTGCTGCATCGCCTCCGCATAGGCCTTGTTCAGCTTCGCCACCACCGGCGCAGGCGTCCCGCCCGTCGTGAACACCCCGAACCACGTCCCCAGGTCAAATCCCGAGACCCCCGACTCTTCCACCGTCGGCACATCCGCCAGCAGCGACGAACGCTTGGCGGTCGTGACCGCCAGCGCCTTCACCTTTCCGTCCTTGATCAACGGCGCCGACGCCGCCAGATTGTCGAACATGAAATCCGACTGCCCCGACAGCAGCGCCAACTGCGCCGGCGCCGCGCCCTGGTAGGGAATGTGCTCGACATTGATGCCCGCGCGCGCCTTCAGCAGCTCGCCCGACAGATGGCCCGCGCTGCCGTTGCCGCCCGAACCGTAGTTCAGCTTGCCCGGATTCTTCTTTGCATAGTCGATCAGGTCCGCCAGCTTCTCGATCTTGTTCTTCTGCGCGAACTCCACGTTCATCACCAGCACGTTCGGCACCGACGCCACGATCGTCACCGGCGCGAAATCCTTCACCGGGTCATACGGCAGGTTGGCGAACAGCCAGGGATTGATCGCGTGCGTCGCGACCGCGCCCATCACCAGCGTATAGCCGTCGGCCGGGGCCTTGGCCACCAGGTCGGCGCCGATGTTGCCGCCCGCGCCCGAACGGTTTTCCACGATCACGGGCTGGCCCAGCGAGCCGCGCACCTTCTCGGCCAGCATGCGGGCCATGGTGTCCAACGGGCCGCCAGGCGGATAAGGCACGACAAAGCGGATCGGCTTGGCCGGGAAATCGGCGGCTTGCGCCAGCGCGGGCGCGCCGAAAGGCAGGGTGGCGGCCAGCGCCACGGCGCCTTGCAACAGAGCGCGGCGCACAGCGCTGCGGGGGGTATTCGTCATGATGGTGTTCTCCTCCGGATCAATGGCGGTCAGTAGCATACCGCAGGCAAGAGAACGGCGTAACAAAGGGATACCAGGCAGATGGGCCGGATTTCCCCGGAATGAACCACGGCCGGCCAATGAAAAAACCGCCCGAAGGCGGTTTTGAGGCCGGTGTCAGACACCTTTGTGACGCCGGTGTCAGACACCTTTGTGACGCTCAGTGCAGGATCTGGCTCAGGAAGAGCTTGGTCCGGTCGTTCTGCGGGTTATCGAAGAACTCGTCCGGGCTGTTCTGCTCGATGATCTCGCCGCGGTCCATGAAGATCACGCGGTTGGCGACCTTGCGCGCAAAACCCATTTCGTGGGTCACGCATATCATCGTCATGCCGCTTTCCTGGGCCAGGTTGACCATCACGTCCAGCACTTCCTTCACCATTTCCGGATCCAGCGCGGAAGTCGGCTCATCGAACAGCATGATCTTGGGGTTCATGCACAAGGAACGCGCGATCGCCACGCGCTGCTGCTGGCCGCCCGACAGCTGGCCGGGAAACTTCTTGGCCTGCTCCGGGATGCGCACGCGCTCCAGGTACTTCATCGCCGTCGCTTCCGCTTCCGCGCGCGGCTTCTTCAGCACCCACATGGGGCCCAGCGTCAGGTTCTCCAGCACCGTCAGGTGCGGGAACAGGTTGAAGTGCTGGAACACCATGCCGACGTCCTTGCGGATGGTCTCGATGTGCTTCAGGTCATTGGTGAGCTCCGTGCCGTCCACGATGATGTGGCCCTTCTGGTGCTCTTCCAGCCGGTTGATGCAGCGGATCATCGTGGACTTGCCCGAACCCGAGGGTCCGCACACCACGATGCGCTCGCCTGGCGCGACGTCCAGGTTGATGTTGCGCAACACGTGGAACTGGCCGTACCACTTGTTCACGTCCTGCAAACGAATAATGGCATCCGACATGCCTGTACTCCCGTAAGTATCGCTGGGCGCGCCCGCCTTGCGGCGGACGCGCGGCAAATTGCTAGCGTGCGTGATCGGTGGCCAGGCGTTTTTCCAGCGCCTGGCTGTATTTGGACATGGAGAAGCAGAACACGAAGTAGATGAGCGAGATGAACAGATACGCCTCCACCCCGAATCCGCGCCATGCCGCGTCGGACAAGGCTGCCTTGGCCGCCAGCGTCAGGTCGAAGATGCCGATGATCACCACCAGCGACGTGTCCTTGAACAGCGCGATGAAGATGCTGACCAGCGGCGGAATCACGATCTTCAGCGCCTGCGGCAGGATGATCTTGCGCATCTGCTGCCAGTAGTTCAGGCCCAGCGAATCCGCGCCTTCGTACTGCCCCTTCGGGATCGCCTGCAAACCGCCGCGCACCGTTTCGGCGATGTACGCCGCCGCGAACATGATGATCGCGATCTGCGCGCGCAGCAGCTTGTCGATGGAGAAGCCTTCCGGCAGGAACAAGGGCAGCATCACCGACGACATGAACAGCAGGCTGATCAGCGGAACGCCGCGGATCAGCTCGATGTACACGACGCACAGCGCCTTGATGGCGGGCATCTTCGAGCGCCGGCCCAGGGCCAGCAGCACGCCGATGGGGAACGCGAAGGCGATGCCGAACGTGGACAGGATGAGCGTGAGCGGCAGGCCGCCCCAGCGCGCGTTCTCCACGTAGGTCAGGCCGAACACGCCGCCCCACATCAGGAGCGCCACGGCCGTCAGGCCCACGGTCCAGATGACGGCCAGCTTCCAGTTCCAGAAGCGGCGGATGCCGCTGCAGACGATCACCCCCACCAGGATGACGGTGGCGATCAGGGGCCGCCACTGTTCATCGAAGGGATAGGTGCCGAACAGGATCAGCCGGTGCTTCTCGATGATGAACGCCCAGCAGGCGCCGCCGGAAGCTCGGCATTCCTGGGCGTTGGTCGCGCTGAAGTTGGCCTTGATGAAGGCCCATTCCACCAGCGCCGGCACCGCCATCAGCAGGAACCACGCAAGCAGCACCGTGATGAGGATGTTCAGCGGGGTGGAGAACAGGCGGGTCTTGAGCCAGGCCCACGCGCCGACCTGATTGCTGGGCGGCGGCAGGGCTTCGCTGGGGGTATGCGTAGTGCTGCTCATCTCAACGCTCCACCAGCGCGATGCGCTTGTTGTACCAGTTCATGAATATCGAGATCGACAGGCTGACCGTGAGGTACGCGCCCATGATGATGAGAATGCCCTCGATGGCCTGGCCCGTCTGGTTCAGCGTCGTGTTCACCACCGACACGATGTCGGGGTAGCCGATGGCCACGGCCAGCGAGCTGTTCTTAGTGAGGTTCAGGTACTGGCTGGTCATCGGGGGGATGATCACGCGCAGCGCCTGCGGCAGGATCACCAGGCGCAGCACCTTGGCGCGCGGCAGGCCCAGCGAGCCGGCGGCTTCCCACTGGCCGTTGTTGACGGCCTGGATGCCCGAACGCACCACTTCGGCGATGAACGCCGAGGTGTAGATCACCAGACCCGCCAGCAATGCGGCGAATTCCGGCGACAAGGTCAGGCCGCCCGAGAAGTTGAAGCCCTTGAGCTCCGGCATGTTCAAGGTCAGCGACGCGCCGCTGACCAGCCAGCCGATGATGGGAAAGCCGATCAGCAGGCCGATGGCCGCGCGTCCCAGCGGGAAAATGCGGCCCGTGGCTTCCTGGCGCTTCTTGCCCCAGTGGCCCAGCAGGATGATCGCCACGATGGCCAATCCCAGCCCGGCCAGCATCCAGTCCAGCGAATTGCCTTCCAGCGCCGGCACTTTCAGCCCGCGGTTGGAAATGAAGACGCCGGGCAGCGGATTGTGCGCCTGGCGCGGACCCGGCATGTTTTCGGTGATCAGCGCATACCAGAAGAACAGCTGCAGCAGGAGCGGCACGTTGCGCATCACCTCGACGTAGACCGAGGTGATCTTCTTGACCAGCCAGTTCTTGGACAGGCGGCCGATGCCGATCAGGGTGCCGAGGATGGTCGCCAGCACGATGCCGATGACGGCCACGCGCAGGGTGTTGAGCAGGCCGACCAGGATGGCGCGGCCGTAATTGTTTGCGGGGGTGTAGGCGATGGGCGTTTCGCCGATCGCGAACCCGGCCTCACGGTTCAGGAACCCGAAGCCCGTGGCGATGTTGCGCACGGACAGGTTGTGGAGCGTGTTTGAAACCAGGAACCACACGGCCCAGGCTACCGCGGTCAGCGCAAGCACCTGGTAGACCACCGAGCGTACGCCGGGATCGTTCCAGTTCAGACGCCGGGGGGGTGCCGAAATCGGGACGTTTTTATTGGGAGTCGTCATGATGAATCTACAGAAGTCGGACACCGGGCGGCAAGGCCGGAAAGACCAGGCCACCCACTCCTGCCGCCCGCGCGGTGGCGGGCCAGGCAAAACGGAGCGCGAGGCTCCGTTTTACCAGGCAGCCGTGTGTTAGCGCACCGGCCAGCCGTACATCAAGCCACCCTGCTTGTACGAAGCGTTCAAGCCGCGCTCCAGCTTCATCGCGCTGCTCTTGCCCAGCGTCGCCTCGAAGCTTTCACCGTAGTTGCCCACGTTCTTGATGATGTTGAACGCCCACTTGTCGTCCACGCCCAGGTTCTTGCCCATGCCCGGGGTCACGCCCAGGATGCGCTGGATGTTGGGGTTGGGGCTCTTGGTCATTTCCTGGACGTTGGCCTTGGTGATGCCGTATTCCTCGGCTTCAAGCATGGCGTTCAGCGACCAGCGCACGACGTTGAACCATTGCTCGTCGCCCTGGCGGACCATGGGGCCCAGCGGCTCCTTGGAGAAGTCTTCCGGCAGGATGATGAACTTGTCCGGATTCTCCAGCGTCGTGCGGGTGGAAGCCAGCTGCGACTTGTCGGTCGTGAAGGCGTCGCAGCGGCCGGCCGAGAAGGCGCGAATGATTTCGTCGTACTTGTCGATCACGACAGGCTTGAACTCGATCTTCTGGCCGCGGAACCAGTCGGCCAGGTTCAGCTCGGTGGTGGTGCCGGGCTGCACGCAGATCGTGGCGCCGTTCAGTTCCTTGGCGCTCTTGACGTTCAGGTCCTTGGAGACCATGACGCCCTGGCTGTCGTAGTAGTTCACGCCCACGCCGATCAGGCCCAGCGTCGTGTCGCGCGTCAGCGTCACGGTGGTGTTGCGGGTCAGCACGTCGACTTCGCCGGACTGCAGTGCGGTGAAGCGCTGCTGCGTGTTCAGCGGCGTGAACTTGACCTTGGTGGCGTCGCCGAACATGGTCGAGGCGATGGCGCGGCACAGGTCCACGTCGATGCCCTTGTATTCACCCTTGCTGTCCGCGATCGAGAACCCCGGAATGCCCGTTGAAACCCCGCACTGGACAAACCCTTTCTTCTTGACGTTATCGAAGGTCGCGCCCGCATTGGCAGCCGCGGATGCAGCGAGCAGGGCGGCGCCAATGGCAGCGAGTTTCAGTACTTTCATCGTGATCTCCGTGTGGGATGAAGCGAATCCTTGCGCAGGCCGGGTTGGGCCCATGCATGGGGCGGATGGTAGCGTCCGCGCCGCAGGCGGCGCATCCGGGAATTCCCTTGAAATATAGGGACACTGGATGAAATGAAACGCTGTTTTCAGACAAAATCGGGGACACCGTTTCCCCGGGTGCAAGCCCGTCCCGGCCGTGCCGCCGAAGCCGTCCGGGCGCCGCCCCGCCAAGAGGTGTAGGCCACCTTAGTGTCCCCGAGTTACTATTGCGGCTTCATCTGACAGCCGCCATGATCGAATTCCAGCACGTATTCAAATCATATGGTCGCGGCCGCAATATCCTGGCCGACATCAACTTCCGCGTGAGCGCGGGAGAATTCGTTTTCGTATCGGGGCCGTCCGGCGCCGGCAAATCCACACTGCTCAAGCTGATCGGCGGGCTGGAGCCCGCGAGCCGCGGGTCCATCCAGGTCAACGGCCAGCGGCTGGACAAGCTGCCCGCGCGCGCCCGGCCCTATCTGCGCCGCGCGGTGGGGGTCATCCTGCAAGACACCCATCTGCTGTTTGACCGCAGCGCGTTTGAAAACGTGATGCTGCCGCTGGCGGTCACGGGCCATGCCTGGGGCTCGGCCGCGGCGCGCGCCCGCGCCGCGCTGGACAAAGTGGGGTTGTCGGGCAAGGAAGACCTCAATCCCATCGAGCTGTCGGGCGGCGAACAGCAGCGCCTGGCGATCGCCCGCGCCATCGTGAACCGGCCCGCCATCCTGATCGCGGACGAACCCACCGCCAACCTCGACCACGACAACGCGCAGCGCATCATGAACGTGTTCCGCGACTTCAACCGCGTCGGCGTGACCACCCTGATCGCCTCGCACGACCAGGAACTCATGGCGCGCTACGCCTCGCGCACCTTGCGCATCGATCCGGGCAAGTTCGCCGATTCCCACGGCAACGGCGCGCCGCCGCCCTCCGACGCCGGACGCCCCGCGCCCGGCCGGACCGAACCCGGCCGCGCCGCGCCTGGCCGCGACCATTCGGGAGAGACCGCATGAACGCCTGGCTGCGGCAACACCGCTATGCGCTCCTGGTCACCCTGCGCCGGCTGATCAAGCAACCGTTCTCCTCGCTCGCCAACCTGCTGGTCATGGCCCTGGCCCTGGCGCTGCCGCTCCTGGGCAGCGCCATCCTGGTGTCGGTGCAGCCGGTGGCGCGCGAAATGTCCGTCACCCCCGAAGTCACCGTGTTCATGCGCGTGGACGCGCCGGCCGGCGCCGCCGCCGATGTGGCCAAGCGCATCAAGGACGAATACCAGCAGGACGTGCGCGCCGTGCGCGTGGTGGGCCGTGAAGACGCCCTGGCCGACCTGCGCGCCAATCCGGCCTGGCAACAGGCGCTGGCCGTGCTGCCGGGCAACCCGCTGCCGGACGCGGTGGTGGTCACCCTGGCCGAAGGCGACAACCTGGCCGGGCGCGCCGACAAGCTCGCGGGGGCCTGGAAGCAATGGAACCACGTGGACCTGGTGCAGCTGGACAGCGCCTGGGTGCAGCGGCTGGAGGCCATCCTGCGCTTTGCCCGCATCGGGCTGGGCTTCCTGGCCGCCTGCGTGGCGGTGGTGGTGCTGGCCACCGTTTTCAATACCGTGCGCATGCAGGCGCTCTCGCAGCGCGAGGAAATCGGCGTGGCGCGCCTGGTCGGCGCGACCGAATCCTTTGTGCGCCGCCCCTTCCTGTACCTGGGCGCGCTCTCCGGGGCCGCGGCTTCGCTGCTGGCCATCGGCGTGGCGGCCATCGCCCTGTCGCCGCTAAACGACGCCCTGCTCGGGCTGGCGCGCAGCTACGGGGCCGAGTTCGCCCTGCATCTGCCCGGCGCGCCCGTGCTGATCGGCGCGGTCATTGCGTCCGCCGCCCTGGGCGCGCTGTCGGCCCGCTGGTCCGTCACGCGCAGCACGCGGTTCTAAAGCTCCGTATAACGCCCCTTCCTCCCCGTGATCCGGGGAAAGCCCGCCGACAGGCCTGTGTAGGATGGTTGCCAGCCATCCTCGCGGGCCTTTGGCTTTTCGCATTTACACAGTATTTCCCCCATTGACTGCCGGGATATGCAAGAATAAAGCGACATTTTTGTACATGTTTTGAAACAAATGCTGCTTTACCCTGTATCTTCTTAGTGTCTCAATCGCCGTTCTTGCCCAAATTTCAGTCCAATGGTCGCTCGTCTTGAAGCCCGTGCAACGCGTCATTATTTCGACAGCGCGTTCCAATGTCAGGCGGTGAAAGTACTTCCCAACGAGTACTACGTCACCAACGAAAACCTGATGATCTCGACCGTGCTCGGGTCGTGCGTCGCCGCCTGCATCCACGACCCCATCACGGGCGTGGGCGGCATGAATCACTTCATGCTCCCCGAAGGCGACATGCAGTCGCCCGCTTCGGCCACCATGCGCTATGGCGCCTTCGCCATGGAAGTGCTGATCAACGAACTGCTCAAGGCGGGCGCCTCGCGCGACCGCCTGGAAGCCAAGGTTTTCGGCGGCGGCGCGGTGCTGGCCGCCATGCAGCAGATGAACATCGGCGAGCGCAACGGCGAATTCGTCCTGAACTACCTCAAGACCGAAGGCATCCCCGTCAAGGCGCAAGACCTGGGCGACGTGCATGCGCGCCGCATCAATTATTTTCCGCGCGACGGCCGCGTGATGGTGCGCAAGATGGCGCCGCACCACCAGCGCGCGGAAGAGCTCATCGCCAGGCGCGAACAGGCCGCGGCGCAAACCGTGGCGGCCAAGACGGCCACCCCGCCGCGGGTCGAGCGGTTCGCGCGGCCCGGCGTGGAGCGTTTCGACCGTCCGGGCGTCGAACGCCTGGATCGCCCCGGGGTGGAACGTTTGAGCCGTCCTGGCGTGGAACGCTTCGACCGTCCGGCCCGGCCGGGCGTCGAGCGTTTCGACACCGGGCTGGCCCGCCGCCCCAAGCCGGAAACCGCGGGCAGCTGATTCCGCCGCCGCGTCAGAATCCGAAGCTGGCGCGGTAATGGCTGGGCGACACGCCCAGCCTGCGGGTGAATACCTCGCGCAGGTGGCGCGCATCCCGAAAGCCGCATTCATAGGCCACGGTCTTCAAGGGCGCGGCGTCGCGCTCCAGGCGCGCCCGCGCCGCATCCACGCGCGCGCTCTCCACGAACTCCGCCGGCGTCACGCCCGCATCGCGCAGGAACACCCGGGAGAAGTTGCGCCGGCTCATCCTGGCCACGGCGGCCAGCTCGGCCAGGCCCAGATCGCCGCCCAGATGGCCCATCACGTATTGCTGCACCTGCGCCACGGCCGAGGTCTCCTCGACGAAGGGCGTCAGGAACGGACTGAACTGGGACTGCCCGCCCGCGCGCTGCGTGAACACCACCAGGCGTTTAGCCACGTTCAGCGCCACCTCCGGCCCGTGGTCCTGCGCCAGCAGGTATAGCGACAGGTCGATCCCCGCCGTCACGCCCGCCGAGGTGTGCAGGCGGCCGTCCTGGATATAAAGCCTGTCCGCCTCGACCCGCAGCGCCGGATAGCGCGCCGCCAGCGCGGGCGCGTCGTTCCAGTGGGTGGTGACAACGGCGTCCCGCAGCACGCCGGCGCGCGCCAGCAGGAAGGTGCCGTTGCAGATCGACCCGTAGCGCGGCGCCCTGGCGCAGGCGGCGCGCAGCCAGGCCAGCGTTTCTTCGGGCTCGCTTTGCCCCGGCAAGGCGGGGCCGCCGGCCACCAGCAGCAGGTCGGGCGTGTCCGCCACGTCCGCATAGTGGCGGTGCGGCGCGATCACCATGCCGTTGGAACAAGGCACCGCGCCGCGCGTCAGGCCGATGGTTTCCAGGCGGTATTGCTGCGCCGGCAGCAAGAAGCGGTTGGATTCGGCGAACACGTCCAGCGGCCCGCTGACATCCAGGGCCTGCACTCCGGGGAACACGACGATGGCGACGGTTTTCATGGCAACTACCTTAGCCGACCGCCAGGGCATCTGCGCGCGCGCGAGCGGACCTGGCCGCAAATCGTTCCATCGCGGCCCCAAACCGCCCCTTGCCGCCGGCCTGGCCGCCGGACGCGCCAGGCTGGCCCGATTCCGTCCCCTGGAGCGCTCGCCTGCCCGGCTCCCCGCGCCCAGACTGTTCCCGTCCGGCCCGGCATGCCGCCGCGGCCCTTCCCAGGAATTCCGCCATGACGATGACACCCTCCCCCGCCAGCGAACGCGTCGGCCCCGCTTTTTCCGTGGACGGCATGCTGCTGGCGCGCAACAAGACGCGAGAGGCCATCGCCGACATCGCCGCCCGCATCCGGCCCGGCATGGTCGAAGAGGACGCGGTCAGGCTCGCCAAGCAAACGCTGATCGACGCAGGCATGGCGCTCAGCTGGCATCCCACCCGCGTGCGCTTCGGCGCCAACACACTGAAGTCCATGCGCCAGCGCTCCGCCCCCGGCGTGGTGCTGGGCGAAGAGGACATTTTCTTCCTGGACATCGCGCCCCGGCTGGACGCCTGGGAGGGCGATGGCGGCCAGTCATACACGGTGGGCGGCCACGCCGACCAGGCCCGCTGCGCGCGCGACGCCGAAGCCCTGTTTCACGACGTGCGCCGCGTGTGGCTGCGCGAGCGGGCGAGCGGGCAGGAACTGTATGCCTACGCCGACCGCCTGGCGCGCGCGCTGGGCTGGGAGCTGAACTTCGACCTGCCGGGGCACCGGGTATCGGACTTCCCGCACGCGGCGATCCACACGGGATCGCTGGCCGACCTGGAGATTCCGCCTTCGGAAATGCGATGGATCCTCGAAATCCACCTGCGCGATCCGCAAGGGCGCTTCGGCGCGTTCTTCGAAGACATGCTGCTGGGCGATGCGCACTACGCCTGACGCTGCCGCCCGCCGCTAGCCGCGCACCCCTACAATCAGCGGATGTCCACCGTCCGCCTCTTCTTCGCCCTGTGGCCGTCTCCCCAACTGGCGGCATCGCTTGCCGGCTGGGCGGAACAGGCCCGCCTGATGTCCGGCGGGCGGGCCATGCGCACCGAGACGCTGCACCTGACCCTGGCGTTCCTGGGGCCGGTGGACACCGCCCTGGCGGACGAACTGGCCGCCGCCACGCCCGAACACCGGCTAGCGCCCGGCGAGGTGCCGATGGAGCGCTATGGCGTGTTCAGCCGCCAGCGCATCCTCTGGGCCGGCCCCGCGGACATCCCCGCCGGCCTGCAGGCCGCGCATGACGAACTATGGCGATGGCTGGCGGGCTACGGGCTGGCCGCGCCGCCCCAGCCGTTTCGCCCGCACGTCACGCTGCTGCGCAACATCGTCCACCCCCATCCGCCCGAGGAAACGCCCGCGCCGCTGGCGTGGCGCTATGACCGCATGGTGCTGGCGGCCTCCGAATCGCTGACGGGCGGCAGCCGCTACCGCATCGTGGCGCAGTCCCGGCCGCGTGATTCCTGACCCCGCTCTGGCACAATCGGACGGTTGCAACCACCTGGGTTCACCATGATCATCCTGCTGGATCAAGACGGCGTGCTGGCCGACTTCGAGCATGCCTTCATCGACGCCTGGCGCGCGCGCCATCCCGACATCGCGCCGGTCGCCTTCGAGGATCGCAAGTCCTTCTACATCCGCGAGGATTACGCCCCCGAACTACGCGGAATGGCCGAGGCCATCTACACGGCGCCGGGCTTCATCCGCAACCTGCCGCCCGTGCCGGGCGCGCTCGACGCCGTAAAGGAATTGCTGGCGCTGGGCATGGACGTGCGCATCTGCTCGTCGCCGCTGTCGCAGTTCGAGAACTGCGTGGCCGAGAAGTATCTGTGGGTGGAAAGGCACCTGGGACGCGAGGCCACCAACCGGCTGATCCTGACCAAGGACAAGACGCTGGTGCAGGGCCACCTGCTGATCGACGACAAGCCCCTGATCGAGGGCGCCGCGCGGCCCCGCTGGAAGCACATCCTGTTCGACGCGCCCTACAACCGCGCCGTCGCGGACCGCCCCCGGATCACCTGGCAAAACTGGCGCAACGTGCTTGCCGGCGAGCTGTATACGGCAGATGCCTGAGTCCTGTTCAGCGGTCATGTTTTAGGACTATCCTGTGGTGCTGTACCCCCCACCCCGGAGGAGCCTGCACCATGAATCTGCACCGTCTGCTCAAGCAGCGAGAAGCCGACCACAAGCCCTTGCGTGTTGCATTGTTGGGCGCCGGAAAGTTCGGCGCGATGTTCATGAGCCAGGCCCCGCGCACCCCGGGAATGCGCCTGATCGCGGTGGCGGACCTGGTGCCCGACCGCGCCCGCGCCGCGCTCACCCGGGTAGGCTGGCCGGCCAGCGCGCTCAACGCCAGCAGCACCAATGACGCGCTGAAAAACGGCAAGGTCTTTTTCAGCGACGATCCCCACGCCATCATCGCCAGCCCCGACGTCGATATCGTCATCGACGCCACCGGCCAGGCCGCGGCCGGCATCAGCCACGTGCTGGCCTGCTGCGAATACGGCAAGCACATCATCATGGTCAACGTCGAAGCCGACGCGCTGGCCGGCCCGCTGCTGGCGCGCCGCGCGCGCGAGGCTGGCATTGTCTATTCGCTGGCCTACGGCGACCAGCCCGCGCTGATCTGCGAAATGGTCGACTGGGCGCGCGCCAGCGGCTTTGAAGTCATGGCCGCCGGCAAGGGCACCAAGTACCTGCCGGAATTCCACACGTCCACGCCCGACACCGTCTGGCCCTATTACGGCTTCACCGCCGAAATGGTGGCGGCGGGCGACTTCAACGCGCAGATGTTCAACAGCTTCCTGGACGGCACCAAGAGCGCCATCGAGATGGCGGCGGTGTCCAACGCCACGGGCCTGTTGCCCTCGCCGTCCGGCCTGCACTTTCCGCCCTGCGGGGTGGACGACCTGGCCCGCGTGCTGCGCCCGCGCGACGAGGGCGGCATCCTGCATCATCGCGGGCAGGTGGAAGTGATCTCCTCGCTGGAGCGCGACGGCCGGCCGGTGTTCCGGGACCTGCGCTGGGGCGTCTACGTGACGCTCGCGGCCGACAGCGACTATGTGCGCCGCTGCTTCCAGGAATACGGCCTGGTCACGGACCCTTCCGGCAACTTCACCGCCATGTACAAGCCCTATCACCTGATCGGGCTGGAGCTCGGCATCAGCGTGGCCAGCGTGGGCCTGCGCCGCGAACCCACGGGCGCGCCGGCCGGCTGGCACGGCGACGTGGTCGCCACCGCCAAGCGCGACCTGCAGGCTGGCCAGATCCTGGACGGCGAAGGCGGCTACACGGTCTACGGCCGCCTGATGCCCGCGCCCGACTCGGTCGAGGAAGGCTACCTGCCGCTGGGGCTGTCGCACCAGGTCAAGCTGAAGAACCCGGTGCGCCAGTCGCAAGCGATCCGCTGGCGCGACGTGGAATACGACGACCGTTCCACGGCGGTGCAGTTCCGCCGCGAAATGGAGCAGACCTTCGCGTAAAACCCGCGCGGCCCCGGCGCCCGCCTAGCGCGGCGCCGGACGCTCCGCCTGGAACAAGCGCAGCCGGTCGGCCGCGTTGCGCAGATGCTGCTCGGCCGCGCGGCCGGCGGCGTCCGGGTCGCCTGCTTCGATCGCCGCGAAGATGGCCTGGTGCTCGCTTTGCACCGCCGCCATGCGCTCGGCGTACATGCGCGCCGTGTTGTTGCGCGCGCTGCGGATGACGCGGCGCACATTGGCTTCCAGGTAGTCGTTCAGCGCCACCAGGTGCGGGTTGTGCGTGGCCTGCACGATGGCCTGGTGGAACTGGTAGTCCTCTTCGTCGCCCAGCTTGTCGTTGATTAGCGCGTACTCCATGCCCACCAGCGCCTGGCGCATCTTCTTCAGGTCGGGATCGGTGCGCCGCTGCGCCGCGTAGCGCGCGGCGGTGACCTCGATGGACAGCATCAATTCCAGGATGTGTTCCAGGTCCTGGGTGTCGCCCGGCGTGGGCGCGGCAATGCGGAACGCGTGCTTGTGGAAGTTCGGGTCGACGAACACGCCGCTGCCTTGCTGCGACGTGACCAGGCCTTCGGACTTCAGGCGGGCCAGCGCCTCGCGCACGACGGCGCGGCTGACCGAGTGCTTTTCGGTCAGCTGCTTTTCGGTCGGCAGGCGGTCGCCGGGGGCCAGCACGCCTTGGCGGATCTGGTCCGCCAGCGCATCCGCCACCGCCGCGGACAGCGAACTCTTGGGCGCGGCGCGCGGCGGATCTTGTTCTTGACTGGGCTGCATGTGGAATCGTTGAAACGTGTGGGCGGCGCGCGGCGCGCACTGCCGTGTTTATAGGAATGTCTCGACGTCTTGCTGCGGCGGCGCCCTTGAAAATTATGGGATTTTTGCCGGTTTTCCCGAGGCGCCGCCGCTGCACTTTACGCGATATGGATGCCGCCGTTGACCTGCATGACCTCGCCCGTCACGAAGCCCGCCAGCGGAGAGCACAGGAAGGCGATGGTCCCGGCGATTTCCTCGGGCGTGCCAAAGCGGCGCAGCGGCGTGCTTTCCAGCAATTGCGCGCCCTTCTGGCCGATCAGGTCGTGGGTCATGGACGTGGCGATGATGCCGGGCGCCACCGCATTCACGCGGATCTGCGGCGCCAGCTCCAGCGCCAGGCTGCGGGTGAAGCTCAGCACCGCGCCCTTGGACGCGGAATAGGCGGCGTGCGCATAGCTGCCGCGCTGCGCGGCCAGGGACGTCAGCAGCACGATGGAGCCGTCGTGGCGCAGATGGCGCTGGGCGGCGCGGCACACGTAGAACGTGCCGTCCAGGTTCACGCGCATCAGCGTGCGCCAGGCCTCGTCGCTGGTGTCCTTGACCAGTTGTTCCGGGTAGATGCCGGCGCAATGGACCAGATGGTCCAGCCCGCCGAAATGCCGGGCCGCCGCCTCGAACACCCGTTCGCAGTCGTGCGATATCGACACGTCCAGCGCATGGGTGTAGACCCGCTGCCCGCTGGGGTCCAGCTCGGCCGCCACCTCCGCCAGACGGGCGTTGTCGATGTCCGTCAGCACCAGCCTTGCGCCGTGCGCGGCCATCAGGCGCGCCGTCGCCAACCCGATCCCGTTGCCTGCGCCCGTGACGGCGGCAACCTGTCCTTCAAACGAAATCATCCTGTCTCCTGAAGCGCTGTTTTGAGCGGGCCCGCGCAACGTCGCGGCAGCCGCGGCAATTCCGATTGAACTCCTGAATCCACCGCTTGACACGAGAAAAACGCTTGCCCTATGATTTATCGGACAACTTAATAAAGTTGCCTGACAACTTATCCGCAAAGCGTAAATCAACCCGCGCTTTCAGGCAAGCGAGTCAGAAAAACACGGCGCCACGCCGCATAACAGGCAGGGGACAACCAGGTGAACTTCACCGGCAGCATGACCGCATCCGCGCCATCGGCACGCCCGATCGCGCCATCCCCTCGTCCCCGCCCCACGCAGACAGCCCGCCCGCCGGGCATGGACGCGTCGCGGCTCGCGCGCTTGCTTGATCAACGGCATCACCACACTCCCGTCCCACGGAGGAGACACGCATGAAATTGGCTTTCACCACCGGCCTGCTGTGCCTGGCCGGCATCGCCGCATCGGCGCAGGCCGCGCCCGTCAAGATCGGCCTGATCGAAACGCTGTCGGGCCCCCAGGCCTCGACCGGCCTGATGTTCCGCGCCGCCGTCAAATATGAGCTGGACCGCATCAACGCGGCCGGCGGCTGGAACGGCCAGCCGCTGGAACTCGTCGAGTTCGACAACCAGGGCGGCCCCGTCGGCGCGTCCGACCGCTTCCGCGCCGCGGCCGCCGAAGGCGTGCAGGTGCTGGTGCAGGGCTCGTCGTCCGCCATCTCGGGCCAGTTGACCGAAGACGTGCGCAAGCACAACCTGCGCAATCCGGGCAAGGAAGTCGTGTTCCTGAACGTGGGCGGCGAGGCGCTGGAGCTGACCGGCCAGAAGTGCCACTTCTACCACTTCCGCTTCACCACCAACGCCGACCTGCGCGTGAAGTCGCTGGCTTCCGTGATGTCAGCCGACGGCACGCTGGGCAAGCGCGTGTACGCCATCAACCAGAACTACTCCTGGGGCCAGGACATGGAAGGCGCCACCGAACGCTTCGCCAAGCAGTACGGCTACGAAGTGGTGGGCAAGACGCTGCACGAGGTCAACAAGATTCAGGACTTCGCGCCCTATGTGGCGCGCATCCGTTCGGCTACGCCGGACACGGTGATCACCGGCAACTGGTCCAACGACCTGCTGCTGCTCATGAAGGCCACGCAGGCGGCCGGCCTGAAAGTGCGCTTCGCCACGGTGTTCCTGGACCAGGTGGGCAACCTGGCCAACGCCGGCGACGTCGCGCTGGGCCATTACATCGCCCATCCCTACAGCATCGAAGCCGCCGGCGACGAAGGCGCGAAGTTCGCCGAGGACTACAAGTCCAAGACCGGCCACTACCCCAGCTACACCGAGCCGCAGACGGTCATCGGCGTGCGCTTCCTGGGCGAGGCCTTGAAGCAGGTCAAGCCGCAGGACGGCAAGCTGTCCGTGCCCGAGCTGGCCCGCGCGCTGGAGAAGGTCACCTACACCTCGGCGCTGGGCAGCTACACGATGCGCGCCGAAGACCACCAGGTGCAGTTGCCGATGGTGGTGTCCAAGGTAAGCAAGAACGCCAAGTACAAGGCCGACGGCACCGACATGGGCTTCGAGCCCGTGAAGGTGCTGGCCGCGGCGGACGTGTCCGCGCCGGTGCAGGCCACCTGCAAGATGCAGCGTCCGAACTGATGGGGGGCATGACGGGTTGCGCGCGGCGGGCAAGCGCGCGGCCCGCCATCACCCGCACATAACAAGCGCACTTCCGGCGCGGGCCGGAAAAAACAGCGTGCGCAATCGCTCGCGGGACGCCCGGCGTCCTAGCGCAAGATCTTTGGAGCGGACATGGAATACTTTACCGTCTCGCTGTTGAACGGCGTGATCTACGGCCTGCTGCTATTCATGGTGTCGGCAGGCCTGACACTGATTTTCGGGATGATGGGCGTGCTGAACTTTGCGCACGCCTCGTTCTACATGATAGGCGCGTATGCCGCCTACACCCTGACGCCCGTCACGGGCTTCTGGACGGCGCTGGCGCTGGCCACGGTCATCTCCGGCGTGCTGGGCATGGGCATCGAGCGCTTTTTCCTGCGCCGAGTCCACAAGTTTGGCCACGCGCAGGAACTGCTGGTGACCTTCGGCCTGGCGTTCATCGTTGCCGAGCTGATCAAGCTGTTCTATGGCGACTTCCCGGTCGACTACCGCGTGCCGCAGTTCCTGAATTTCGCGGCGTTCCGCGTGTTCGACGCGGACTACCCCTTCTACCGGCTGCTGATGGGCGGCGTGTCGCTGGCCATGTTCGCCGTGATCTACCTGCTGCTGGCGCGCACCCGCGTGGGCATCGTGGTGCGCTCGGCCATCTATCGTCCGCGCATGGCCGAGGCCCTGGGGCACAACGTGCCGCTGGTCTTCATGAGCGTGTTCGGCGTGGGCGCGGCGATGGCGGGGCTGGCCGGCGCGGTCGCGGGCGCCTTCTACACCACCAATCCGAACATGGCGCTGGAGCTTGGCGTGCTGGTGTTCGTGGTGGTCGTGGTGGGCGGCCTGGGCTCGCTGGAAGGCGCGATGATCGCGTCGCTCTTGATCGGCCTGATCAGTTCGTTTTCGGTGGGCATCGACGCCAGCCTTGCTACGCTTTTCGGCCTGTTCCGCGCGGGCGAATGGGCTGAAAGCGTGGGCGGCCTGATGACCGTGAAGGTTTCCAGCCTGGCGGCCACCCTGCCCTTCCTGCTGATGCTGGTGGTGCTGCTGGTCAAGCCCTCGGGCCTGAAGGGAGAGCAGGCATGAGCCAGACCCTGACGACTACCCGCCGCGCCACCGCCGCGCTGCTGCTGGTCCTGTGCGTGGCCGCGCTGTGCGCGCTGCCCTGGCTGCTGCCCCCGGGCCAGCTGGTGGCGGCCGTGCAGATGCTGATCGCCGCGCTGTTCGCCTGCGCCTTCAACCTGCTGGCTGGCCAGGGCGGCATGCTGTCCTTCGGCCATGCCGCCTACTTCGGCGTGGGCACCTTCGCCACCATCCATGCCATGAATGCGCTGGGCGGCGCGGGCCTGTTGCCCACGCCGCTGATGCCGCTTGCGGGCGGCGTGGCCGGGCTGCTGTTCGGGCTGGTCGCCGGCTGGTTCGCCACCATGCGTTCCGGCGTGTACTTCTCGATGATCACGCTGGCGCTGGCCGAGCTGCTGCATGCGCTGGCGCCGCACCTGAAAGGGGTGTTCGGCGGCGAGGCGGGCGTGTCCGCCATGCGCATGCCGGCCTGGGGCTTCACCTTCGGCTCCGACATCGAGGTGTACTTCCTGGTGCTGGCCTGGGTGCTGATCTCGCTGGCGGCGCTGTACGGCCTGACCCGCACGCCGCTGGGCCGGCTGACGCTGGGCCTGCGCGAAAACGCCAACCGCCTGCGCTACCTGGGCTACCGCCCGCATGCGCTCAAGACCATGGTGTTCGCGCTGTCGGCGATGTTCGCGGGTATTGCGGGCGGGCTGCAGGCCTTGAACATCGAGGCCGGCAACTACGTGCTGTTCGAGGTCAAGCTGTCCACCGACGCGGTGCTGTTCGCCTACATCGGCGGCGTCAACGCCTTCCTGGGCCCGGTGCTGGGCGCTTCCATCCTGACCTTCCTGTCGCAGACGCTGGCCGATATCACCCGGTCCTGGCTGCTGTACCAGGGCATCCTGTTCGTGCTGGTGATGCTGTTCGTGCCGGACGGTCTGGTGGGCCTGGTGCAGCGCGCGGCCAAGTCGTTGCGCGAACGCGGCCTGGCCAACTGGCTGCCGCGCGCGGCGGTGTCGGTGGCGGGCGGCCTGCTGCTGACCGGCGCCACCGTCTTCACGGTGGAGCTGCTGCAGCGCATGTTCGCCCGCGACTACCGCGCCCTGCTGGCCATGAACCCCGAGGCCGGCTGGCCCGCCATTGCGCTGTTCGGCCAGGACTGGGCGCCGCTGGCCGCCTCGACCTGGCTGCTGCCGCTGGCACTGTACGCCGCGGGCCTTCTGGCCTGCCGCTGGGCGCTGGCCCTGTGGCGCGATGCCGACGATGCCGCCCCCGTGCTGGAGCCCGTGAAATGAGCCACGACATCCTGACCCTGACCGACGTGCGCAAGTCCTTCGGCGACGCGCAGATCATCCGCGGCGTGAACCTGGCTATCGAGGCCGGAGAACGCCACGCCGTCATCGGCCCCAACGGCGCGGGCAAATCCACCCTGTTCCACCTGATGTCGGGCTCGTTCGCGCCCACGTCCGGCGACATCAACCTGCGCTCGCGCTCCATCGGCGGCCTGGCCCCCGAAACCATCAACCGGCTGGGGCTGGCGCGTTCGTTCCAGATCACCAATGTGTTCCCGCGCCTGTCCGTGCGCGAGAACCTGCGGCTGGCGGCGCTGCGCATGCACGGGCTGGTCTACAACTTCTGGCGCCCGATCGCGCGCAACCGCGCCGTGAACGAAGACGTGGACCGCCTGCTGGAAAAGGTGCGGCTGACGGCCAAGCAGGACACGGCCGCGGGCGACCTGAACTACTCCGAACAGCGCTCGCTGGAGATCGGCATGACGCTTGCGTCGCGCCCCAAGGTCATCCTGCTGGACGAGCCCATGGCCGGCATGTCCCAGCACGAGGTCGACTACACCGTCGAACTGATCAAGGACGTGACCCGCGACTGCACCCTGCTGATCGTCGAGCACGACATGCAGGTGGTGTTCTCGCTGGCGGACCGCATCAGCGTGCTGGTCTATGGCGAGATCCTGGCCACGGGCACGCCCGCCGCCATCCGCGGCGACGCCCGCGTGCGCGAAGCCTACCTGGGAGAGGAAACGGTATGACGACGCAATCCCCCCTGTTGTCGCTGCAGGGCGTGCACGCCCATTACGGCAAGAGCCACATCCTGCACGGCATCGACCTGTCCATCGGGCGCGGCGAAGTGGTCAGCCTGCTGGGCCGCAACGGCGCGGGCCGCTCCACCACCATGAAGAGCATCATGGGCCTGGTGGACGTGACCGGCGGGCGCATCGCCATCGAAGGCCGCGACATCACCAACAAGCGCCCCTTCGAGATCGCGCGCGCCGGACTGGGCTTCGTGCCCGAGGAGCGCGAGGTCTTCGCCAACCTGACGGTGGACGAAAACCTGCGCATGGGCGAACAGCCCCGACGCGACGACGCGCCCTACTGGACCGTGGCACAGATGTTCGACTACTTCCCCCGCCTGAAAGAGCGCAGCAACACCCGGGCCGGCAACCTGTCGGGCGGCGAGCAGCAGATGCTGACCATGTGCCGCTCGCTGCTGGGCAACCCCAAGGTCATGCTGATCGACGAGCCCACCGAGGGCCTCGCGCCCAAGATCGTGGAAGTGATCGCCGACGTGATCCGCGACATCCACAAGCGCGGCGTGTCCGTCGTGCTGGTCGAGCAGAAGCTGACGATCGCGCTCAAGGTGTCCACCCGCGTCAGCGTGATGGGCCATGGCCGCATCGTGTTCGAAGGACCGCCCGCGCAGCTGCATGAGCGCCAGGACGTCGTCCAGGAATGGCTGGCGGTCTGACGCCGGCCGCGCAATCACCTCTACAGGCACACATCTTGGACAACACTACAGAAGTCATCCACGGCGAGCTGCGCGGCCAGTCGGTCGTGATCACCGGCGGCGCCAAGGGCATCGGCTATGCCACTGCCCAGGCCTTCGCGCGCCAGGGCGCGCGCGTCGCGCTGCTGGACATGGACGCCGCCGCGCTGGACGCGGCCGTCGCCGGCCTTGCGGCCGAGGGCGGCGAGGCGCTGGCCGTCCAGGCGTCGGTCACCGACGCCGACGCGGTCGAACGCGCCTTCGCCCAGGTCGAGCAGGCCTGGGGCCGCGTCGACGTGCTGGTCAACAACGCCGGCATCTCGGCCAACAAGCCCACGCTGGAAGTCACCGTGGACGAATGGCGCCGCGCCGTGGACATCAACCTGACCGGCGTCTTCCTGTGCGCGCAGGCCGCCGGCCGCCGCATGGTGCCGGCCGGCGCGGGCTGCATCGTCAACCTCGCGTCCATGTACGGCGTGGTGGCCGCGCCCGACCGCGCCGCCTACTGCGCCACCAAGGGCGCGGTGGTGCTGCTGACCGAGACGCTGGCCGTGGAATGGGGCCCGATGGGCGTGCGCGTCAATGCGCTGGCGCCCGGCTATGTCGAAACCGACCTGGTGCGCGACCTTGCCGCGCGCGGCAGGCTGGACCCCGAACGCCTGAAGCAACGCACCCCCCTGCGCCGCATGGCGCAGCCGGCCGAGATGGCCGGCCTGGCGGTCTTCCTGGCTTCGCGCCAGGCCGCCTACATCACCGGACACACCCTGGTGGCGGACGGCGGCTGGAGCCGCTACAGCTACCTCTAACGCACTGACGCATACCCACATTCTGGAGATTCACTCATGGCCACCTATCAACCGCTTGAGCCCCAGGCGCCCTGGCGGCAACTGACGGTCGAGGCCTCGGACTGGCAGCAGGCGGACCCCGCCCTGCTCGACACGATGCTGACCCAGCTGCATTGGATCCGCGCCTTCGAGGAGGCCGTGCTGGACCTGGCCGCCGAAGGCCTGGTGCACGGCCCCGCGCACTCGTCGGTGGGCCAGGAAGGCGGCGCCGTCGGCTCGGTGCTGGCCCTGGGCGCCGGCGACCAGATCAACGGCTCGCACCGCGGCCACCACCAGTTCCTGGCCAAGGCGCTGCAGCACGTGGCGCCGCTGGGCCTGGACCCGCGCAGCCCGCTCACGCCCGCCATCGACGAGGTCCTGCAAAAAACGCTGGCCGAGATCATGGGCCTGGCGCAGGGCTATTGCCGCGGCCGCGGGGGCAGCATGCACCTGCGCTGGCTGGAAGCGGGCGCGCTGGGCACCAACGCCATCGTCGGCGGCGGCGTGCCGCTGGCCGCCGGCGCGGGCTGGGCGCACAAGCACGCCGGCACCGACCGGGTGGCCGTGACCTACTTCGGCGACGGCGCGGTGAACATCGGCTCCGTGCTGGAAACGATGAACCTCACCGCCGCGTGGAAGACGCCGCTGTGCTTCTTCATCGAGAACAACCGCTACGCCGTGTCCACGACCGTGGAAGAGTCCACCGCCGAACCGCGCCTGTCGGCGCGCGGCCTGGCTTTCAACGTCCCGTCGTGGAAGGTCGACGGCATGGATCCGCTGGCCGTGCACCTGGCCATGTCCGAAGCCGTGGCGCACATGCGCGCCGGCCGCGGCCCGACGATCGTCGAGGTGGACGTGTACCGGTTCTTCCACCAGAACGGCCCCTTCCCCGGCAGCGCCTTCGGCTACCGCACGAAGGACGAGGAAGCGCAATGGCGGCTGCGCGATCCGCTGGACAAGATTGCGTCGGAGATGATAGTCCGCAAGCTGATCACCCAGGCCGAGGTGGACGCGCTGCGCCAGCGCTGCAAGGACGTGATGAAGGACGTCTCCAGCCGCCTGACCGAAGCCGCCGACGGCGGCAAGCGCCGCGTGCGCGCCGATCTGTGGCCCAGCCCCGACTTCCGCGACGTGGGGCTGCGCAGCGACGGTTCGGAGCTGGCCGGCCTGCGCTACCAGGACGCCGCCGATCATGCGGGCGCCAAGGTGGAACGCAAGTTCGTCGACGCCGTGGCCGACGTGCTGGACCGCCGCATGGAAACGGACGCCGGCGTGGTCGTGCTGGGCGAGGACGTGCACCGCCTGAAGGGCGGCACCAACGGCGCCACCCGCGGCCTGAAGGACAAGTACCCCGACCGCGTGCTGGGCACCCCGATCTCCGAGAACGCCTTTGCCGGCCTGGGCGGCGGGCTGGCCATGGACGGCCGCTACAAACCCGTCGTGGAATTCATGTACCCCGACTTCATGTGGGTCGCTGCCGACCAGATCTTCAACCAGATCGGCAAGGCGCGCCACATGTTCGGCGGCGACATCGACGTGCCCTTCGTGTTGCGAACCAAGGTCGCGATGGGCACGGGCTATGGCTCGCAGCATTCCATGGACCCGGCCGGCATCTTCGCCACCGCGCCCGGCTGGCGCATCGTCGCCCCGTCCACGCCCTACGAATACATCGGCCTGATGAACACGGCGCTGGCTTCCAAGGACCCGGTGCTGGTCATCGAGCACGTGGACCTGTACGCCTCGTCGGGCGTAGTGCCCGACGGCGACCTGGACTACGCCATTCCGTTCGGCCGGGCGCGCGTGCGCCGCGAGGGCGGCAAGGTCACCATCCTGACCTATCTGTCCATGGTCAGCCGCGCGCTGGCGGCCGCTGAAAGCGCGGGCGTGGACGCGGAGGTGATCGACCTGCGCACCCTGGACCGCGCAAGCCTGGACTGGGACACCATCGGGGCCAGCATCCAGAAGACCAACAACGTGCTGATCGTGGAGCAAGGCGCGCGCGGCACGTCCTACGGCGCCATGCTGGCCGACGAGATCCAGCGCCGCTACTTCGACTGGCTGGACCAGCCGGTCAAGCGCGTCACCGGCGGCGAGGCCTCGCCCAGCATCTCCAAGGTGCTGGAGCGCGCCGCGTTTGCCGATACCGGCGAAGTGGCGGCGGGCCTGGCCGACGTGCTGGCCGACCTGGGAGAACAGGCATGAGCGCCCTGCACATGACCGTGCCGATGGAAGTCGGCATCTGCTGCGCGGACCTGGATGCGCTGCTGGCCTTCTACACCGATGTCGTCGGCCTGAGACTCGTGAACCGCGTGACCGTGCCCGCCGACAAGGCCCGCGCCACGGGCCTCACGCCGCACGGCTATGACGTGGCGCGCCTGCAGACGCCTTACGGCGAGCGCATCAAGCTGCTGCAGCCCACCGCCGCTCCCCAAGCCGCCGTGCGCGGCGCGGCCATCCTGGACCGCCAGGGCGCCGCCTACCTGACCTTCATCGTGCGCGATCTGGCCGGCGTGGTGCGCAGTCTGGAGGCCAAGGGCGTCGCCTTCGACAGCGTGCCCGCGCCCATGGAAGTGCGGCCCGGCACCTGGCTGGCCTTCTTCCGGGACCCGGAAGGCAATGTGCTGGAACTGGTCGAGTACGACGATCCCGCCGCCTACCGGCCGGACCTGGCCGGCGCCGCTGAATAGGAAGAACATCGTGGCACACCTTATCAAGCTCCCCTCCGTTGCCGCCGACACCTCGGGCGGCGTCCTGCACCAGTGGCTCAAGAAGGAAGGCGACCGCGTCGCCGTGGGCGATGCGCTGGCGGAAATCGAAACCGAGAAGGCCATCGTCGAGATCAACGCCGAGCACGCGGGCGTGCTGGGCCGGATCGTGGTCCAGGCCGGCGCCGCCTCGGTGCCCATCAATACCGTGATCGGCGTGCTGCTGGCCGATGGCGAGGACGCGTCCGCGATTGATCGCGCGCTGGCGCAGGCCGGCGCTGCGGCAGCCGGCGCCGCGGCAGCCGGCGCCGCGCCGGAAACGGCGCCCGCTCAAACCTCGGCGGCGGCGCCCGCGGCAGCAACAGCTTCGGCTTCCCCCGCCGCCAAGACCACCGCCCCCCTCCCCGGCGGCCGCCTCTTCGCCAGCCCGCTGGCCCGCCGCCTGGCCGCGCAATGGCATGTGGACCTGCTGGGTGTCGCCGGCACCGGCCCGCACGGCCGCATCGTGCGCCGCGACGTGGAAGCGGCGCGGGACCGCGCGCCGGCCACGGCCGCCGCGCCGCTCGCCGGCCGTCCCGCCGCCCGCCGCGTGCCGCATACCGGCATGCGCCGCGCCATCGCCCGCCGCCTGACCGAAAGCAAGCAGAATGTGCCGCACTTCTACCTGACCGTGGACTGCAGGATGGACGCGCTGCTGGCCCTGCGCTCGCAGGCCAATCATGGCGGCGCGGTAAAGCTCTCGGTCAACGACTTCATCGTGCGCGCAGCCGCACTGGCCCTGCGCGAAGTGCCCGAGGTGAACGCCAGCTGGCACGAAGACGACATCGAGTACCACGCGGGCGCCGACATCTCGGTGGCGGTGGCGACCGACGGCGGCCTGGTCACGCCCATCGTGCGCGACGCCGACGTGAAGCCGCTGTCCGCCATCGCGGGCGAAATCGTCGAGCTGGCCGCGCGCGCCAAGATCAACCGCTTGAAGCCCGAAGAGTTCAACGGCGGCTCGCTCACGGTGAGCAACCTGGGCATGTACGGCATCAGCCAGTTCGCCGCCATCATCAACCCGCCGCAGGCCGCCATTCTGGCCGTGGGCGCGGCCGAGCGCCGGCCCGTCGTGGACGAGAACGGCGACCTCATCGCCGCCACCGTCATGACGGCGACGCTGTCCGCCGACCACCGCGTGGTGGACGGCGCGGTCGGCGCGCGCTGGCTGGCCGCGTTCCGGACGCTGGTCGAAAACCCCGTGCGCATCCTGCTGTGAGCCCGACGATGACGAAGACGAACTTTGACCTCATCGTCGTGGGCGGCGGCCCCGGCGGCTACGTGGCCGCCATCCGCGCCGCGCAGCTGGGCATGTCGGTGGCGCTGGTGGAACGCGCCGAGCTGGGCGGCATCTGCCTGAACTGGGGCTGCATACCCACCAAGGCGCTGCTGCACAGCGCCACGGTGTTGCGCGCCTGCCGGGAGGCCGCGCATTACGGCGTGACGGGCGCGGCCGAGGCCCGCCCGGACCTGGCCGCCATGGTGGCGCGTTCACGCAAGGTGGCGGGCCGCCTGGGCCAGGGCGTGGCGCACCTGATGAAGAAGAACGGTGTGACGGTGTACGCCGCCAGCGCCAGGCTGGCCGGGTCCGGCAAGCTGTCGCTGGACAACGGCGCCGCGCTGTCGGCCCCGCACATCATCCTGGCCACCGGCGCGCGCGCCCGCGACCTGCCGGCGCTGCTCGTGGACGAACGCATCTGGTCCTATCGGCAGGCGCTGGTTCCCACGGAGATCCCGAAGTCGCTGCTGGTGGTGGGCGCGGGCGCCATCGGCGCGGAGTTCGCAAGCTTCTATCGCGCGGTGGGTTCGGAGGTCACGCTGATCGACATGACGCCCGAAATCCTGCCGCAGGAAGACGCCGAGATCTCGCAGCTGGCGCGCAAGGCCTTCGAAAAGCAAGGCATCCGCGTGCTGACGCGATGCGCGGTGACGGCATCGTCGCCGACCGCAACCGGCGTGAAAGTGGCGCTGGAGCAGGAAGGCAAGAAGACGGAACTGGAAGTCGACCGGGTGATCGTCGCCGCCGGCATCGTCGGCAACGTGGAAAACCTGGGGCTGGAACAGACCCGCGTGAAGGTCGAGAAGACGCACATCGTCACCGACGGCCTGTGCCGCACCGGCGAACCGGGCGTCTACGCGATCGGCGACGTGGCCGGCGCCCCCTGGCTGGCCCACAAGGCCAGCCACGAAGCCGTACTGTGCGTGGAAGCCATCGCCGGCAAGCCCGCGCACGCCATCGACCCGTTGCGCATCCCCGCCTGCACGTATTCCTATCCGCAGGTGGCAAGCATCGGCATGACCGAAGCGCGCGCCCGCGAGCATGCAAAACAGGCGGGCGGCGAGATCCGGGTGGGCAAGTTCACCTTCGCCGGCAACGGCAAGGCGATCGCGATGGGCGAGGACCAGGGCCTGGTCAAGACCGTGTTCGACGCGAAGTCAGGAGAACTGCTGGGCGCGCACATCATCCATCCCGAGGCCTCCGAACTGATCACGGGCTATGGCGTGGCGGCCTCGCTTGAAGCCACCGAGGAAGACCTGATGCACACGGTGTTCGCGCACCCGACCTTGTCGGAGACGCTGCACGAGTCAGTGCTGTCAGCGTTTGGACGCGCGTTGCACGGCTAAGGGGCAGACACGCTGCACGGGTGTCTGACACCGGGTGTTTTGCCCAGGTGTCTGACACCGGTGTCTGACACCGATCAAATTCTTGGCCAGGTGTCTGACACCGGGTGTCTGACACCGATCAAATTCTTCCCGCGTAGAAATCCAGGAAGCACGCAATGCGCCGCGACAGCTGCGTATTGCGGTGATACACGGCATGCATGGGCTGCAGGTAGTCGGTGTATTCGCTTTCCATGACCTTCACCAGCCGCCCGGCCTGAATGTCTTCGCGCACGACGAAGTCCGACAGGCAGGCGATGCCCACGCCGCGCAGCGCCAGCTGCCGCTGCGTTTCGCCGCTGGAGGTGGCGAGCGTGGGCGTGGCCTGGTAGCTGGTCCCGCCGGCGTGGCGCAGCGGCCATACGTTCAGGCTTTCGGGCTGGGTGAATCCCAGCAGCTCATGCCCGGCCAGATCCTCCACCGTCTTCGGCGCGCCGCGCCTGGCGACGTAGTCCGGGCTGGCCATCATCCAGCGCGGCGACGGCCGCAAGGAGCGCGCATGCAGGGTAGAGTCCGTCAGCGGCCCCATGCGCAGCGCCACGTCGGTGCGGTGTTCCATCAGGTCGACGATGCGGTCGTTGCTGGTGAGCTCCAGCGTGATCTCGGGATATTCGCGCCGGAAATCCCCGACGTGGGGCACCACGCAATGCAGCATCACCGGGACCGACGCATCCACCCGGAGGCGGCCGGCGGGGCGCTGATGAACCATGCGCATGCATTCCTCGGCCTCTTCCAGCGACGCGACGATCTGCCGGGCCTTGGAGAGGAAGTGGTTGCCTTCTTCGGTCAGCTCCATGCGGCGGGTGGTCCGGTTCAGGAGCGTGACGCCCAGGTCTTCCTCCAGGCGCTGCAGGCCACGGCTGACGCCCGAGGCGGTCTGGCCGAGCATTTCGGCGGCGGCGCTTAGGGAGCCTGCGTCTACGACTCCAAGGAACAGCCGCAGGGCATCAGAGTTCAGGGACATTTGCTGGGGGCTTGTGGTCGGTTGTTTTCGGATTTTATAGGGGTTGTTTTGGGTGGCGGGGGGTTTGGTCGATTGCCGGGAGGTGGGTTCTTGAGACGCCTGTCGCGGCGGGGGCCTGGGGTGCGCGGGGCTGCGATTGCGGCCCGGAGCCTTCGCTCCGGGCTTCCCCCTTGTCATCCTCGTCCTCGCCTGCGGCGACTCCTTCGGATTCCCTCGGGCTTATCGACGCCCCGCGCACCCCAGGCCCCCGCCGCGACAGGCTCTGGTGGTTGAATCTTTACGGGCGCTGGGGCGGGGTGTGTTCTTAAGGTTCTCGCCCTGGTTGGGGGGTGGCGGAAGATCTTGCGGGGCCCGCCCCCGGCCGGCCGCGCGGGCGGCCTTTGGGGGCTTACGCGGTGTCTTGCGTCGTAGCGGATGACGCTTCGCGTGTGGGTCGCGATGTTGGTGTACTTTTCCCGCGTCAGATTGCCGATGGAATATCTTGCGACGCTCGCCCCTGGTCGGCCGCGCGGGCGGCCTCGGGGGCTTTGGCGGTGTCTTGCGATTGGGAATGCCGCTGCGCGAGTATGAGAGATTTCGTTTGCCGGGCCCGCCTCAAAACGGCCGCCCGGGCGGCCTTTTGAGGCTTACGCGGTGTCTTGCGGCACATGCTGTCGCTGCGCGAATGCAGGAGATCTCGCTTCCAGCCCGCCACTAATCGCCATTTCAACTCCAGTGCCCGATGGGCGGCGCGCGCGCACAAGTCTGCATGCGCAAGCGGCTCGCCATCGCGCGCCGCCCATCACCGCCCCTCCCCCCCGACGCGAGTGCCAATAGCAAACCACCCTACGCATTCGCGCAAGCGACCACCGCATCGACGACCCGACACACAGATGCCGAATGCAGCCGCCCGCGCGGCTGCATTTCGGCGGCCCCGCAAATTCCCTACCCCGACCACAGCTCTAGCAGCGCATCAAACCCAGACACTCGTAGCCCGGCGTCGCGGGCGGGGGGGCTGCGAGCAACCTCCATGCGCCCGAGGGAATCTGAAGGAACCGCCGAAGGCGGTGACGAAGATGACGACGGGGACGTCCGGAGCGAAGGCTCCGGACCGCTATGGCGGGCGCTCGCAGCCCCCCCGCCCGCGACGCCGGGCGACCTACGAAGATCGATCGAACGAACGAACGAAGCCATCCACAACCACCCAACAGCAAAAATCACGAAAGTAACCGCAGAAATCCCTAACGTGATAAACAAATCCAAAAAAAAGCGACGCCCAAAGCGCCGCCTTTTTCAACAATCAGCCAATCACCGCTTAGCCTTCTGCTTCAACTGCGACAAATCCCGCACAGCCCCACGATCTGCCGAAGTCGCCAACGCAGCATAAGCCTGCAAAGCCAGCGACACCACACGCTCGCGCCCCACCGGCTCCCATCCGTCAGCGCGCGCATCCATTGCCGCGCGGCGGCGGGCCAGCTCCTCGTCGGAGACGGCCAGGTGCATCTTGCGGTTCGGGATGTCGATCTCGATCACGTCGCCCTCTTCCACCAGGCCGATCGTGCCGCCTTCCGCCGCTTCCGGCGAAGCGTGGCCGATCACCAGGCCCGACGAGCCGCCCGAAAAGCGGCCATCGGTGAACAGCGCGCAGGTCTTGCCCAGGCCCTTGGACTTCAAGTAGGACGTGGGATACAGCATCTCCTGCATGCCCGGGCCGCCCTTGGGGCCTTCGTAGCGGATCACCACCACGTCGCCCGCCACGATCTTGTCGCCCAGGATGCCTTCCACGGCGTCGTCCTGGCTTTCGAAGACCCGCGCGCGGCCCGTGAAGACCCATTGGGACTCGTCCACGCCCGCCGTCTTCACGATGCAACCCTTTTCCGCCAGGTTGCCGTACAGCACGGCCAGGCCGCCGTCCTTGGAATAGGCGCTTTCCTTGCTGCGGATGCAGCCCGTCTTGCGGTCGGTGTCCAGCGTCAGGAAGGTGGCGTCCTGGCTGAAGGCGACCGTGGTCGGGATGCCGCCGGGGGCTGCGCGGTAGAACTTTTGCGCTTCCTCGCCCGCGCCGCCGGCCACGTCCCACTTCTGGATCGCGTTGCCCAGCGTGCCGCTGTGGACGTTGCCGCAGGACAGGTCCAGCAGGTCCGCGCGCGCCAGCTCGCCCAGGATGCCCAGGATGCCGCCGGCGCGGTGCACGTCTTCAATGTGGTACTTGTCGGTGGCGGGCGCCGCCTTGCACAGGCAGGGCACCTTGCGCGAGATGCGGTCGATGTCGGCCATCGTGAAGTCCACCCCGGCTTCCTGCGCCGCGGCCAGCAAGTGCAGCACAGTGTTGGTCGAGCCGCCCATGGCCACGTCCAGCGCCATGGCGTTCTGGAACGCGCTCTTGGTCGCGATGTTGCGCGGCAGGACCGATTCGTCTTCTTCCACGTAGTAGCGGCGGCACAGGTCCACGACCAGGCGGCCGGCTTGTTCGAACAAGCCCTTGCGCCAGGCATGCGTGGCCACGATGGTGCCGTTGCCCGGCAGCGCCAGGCCGATGGCTTCGGTCAGACAGTTCATCGAGTTGGCGGTGAACATGCCGGAACAGGAGCCGCAGGTCGGGCAGGCGCTGCGTTCGACTTCGGCCACTTCGGCGTCCGACACCTTGGGGTCGGCGGCCTTGATCATGGCGTCGATCAGGTCGATCTTGGCGATGACCGAACCGTCGATCGGCGACTTGACCTTGCCCGCTTCCATCGGACCGCCGGACACGAACACGACCGGGATGTTCAGGCGCATGGCGGCCATCAGCATCCCCGGGGTGATCTTGTCACAGTTCGAGATGCAGACCATGGCGTCGGCGCAGTGCGCGTTCACCATGTACTCCACCGAGTCGGCGATGAGTTCGCGCGAGGGCAGCGAATACAGCATGCCGCCGTGGCCCATGGCGATGCCGTCGTCGACGGCGATGGTGTTGAATTCCTTGGCGACGCCGCCGGCGGCTTCGATTTCCTTGGCTACCAGCGCGCCCAGGTCGCGCAGGTGCACGTGGCCCGGCACGAACTGCGTGAACGAGTTCACCACCGCGATGATCGGCTTGCCGAAATCGCCGTCCTTCATGCCGGTGGCGCGCCACAGGGCGCGGGCTCCGGCCATGTTGCGGCCGTGGGTCGAAGTGCGGGAACGGTAGTGCGGCATGATTTGTCTCAGGCTGTTGCTGTTAGCGTGGGCGGCAAAACGGTAAATAATACGCTGGTTCGGCGCGGGCCTGCCAGGCGGCGGCCCCGTGACCGGCGATCGGCCATCAGGCGGACGCCTGCCCGCGCGCCGCAAAGGCGCTGGGCGATTCGCCAAGCGCCTTGCGGAACATGGCGGCGAAGGCGCTGGGGCTCTCATAGCCCAGGTCCAGCGCCACATCCAGCACCCGCTCGCCCCGCGCCAGCCTTTCCATGGCGGCCAGGAGCCGCGCCTGCTGGCGCCAGCGGCCGAAGGTCATGCCCGTGTGGCGCAGGAACAGACGATGCACGGTCTTCGGATCCACCCCCAATTCCCGCCCCCAGTCGGCCGCCCCGTCCTGGCGTTCCGGATGCCGCACGATGGCGCGGCAGATGCGGGCCAACCGGGGTTCCGACGGCTGCGGCAGGTGCAGCGGCAGCACGGGTTCCTGGCGCAGCTCGTCCAGCAGCAGCATCATCAGCCGGCCGTCGCGCGTGTCGGGCGCCCAGTCCAGCGGCACCTCGGCCGCGGCTGCCATCAATTCCCGCAGCAACGGGGACACCGACAGCACGCAGCATTGCGCTGGCAAATGCGCCGCGGCGCCGGGCTCGACGAAGACCGTGCGCATGCGGGGCTCGCCGCTCATGCGGATGCCGTGCGGCACCCAGGCCGGCACCCACACGCCGCGGGTGGGCGGCACGACCCAGATGCCCGCATCGGTATCGACCACCATCACGCCCGAGATCGCATAGACGAGCTGTCCGCGGCGATGGCGGTGGCGCTTCACGCGATGGCCGTCCTCGTAGTCCACCGCCAGCCCGGCCACGGGGCGCCGCGAGGATTCATAGGGAAACAGGTCCAGGCCGGCCGGCGCATGGGGAGATGATCCAGTCATATCCATTCCTCAGGCCCGCAACGCCAGCAGCGCGTCCTGCAGATGGCGCAGCCCGCGGCTGAGCGGCTTGTCGCGGCGCAGGACGATGGCCAGGTCACGCGACAGGCGCGGCGTCAGCGAGCGCACCTCCAGCGCATCGCGCCGGCCCGCGCCCGTCACGGCCAGCCGGGGCAGCACGGCGCAGCCCAGCCCCGCCGCCACGATCTCCTTCATGGCTTCCGTGCTGCCCAGCTCCATGATGGGCTTGGCCGCCACGCCCGCCGCCTCGAACCAGTCGTCCACCAGCCGGCGCGTGCGCGCGCCGGGCTCGAACAGCACCAAGGGCAGCTGCGCCAGGGACTGCGGGGTGACGATGGCGGGAATGGCGTCCGGGTCCCGCGCGGGAAAGATCGCCACGAACTCGTCTTCCATCACCGGCGTCGCCTGGAACATGCGGCCCGGCGCCGGCAGCGTGATCAGGACGATATCCAGGGCGTTGTTCTCCAGCCCGCGCAGCATGTCCGCGGTGTTGCCGGTGCTGGCCACGATGTCCAGCGCCGGAAACCGCCGGCGCAGGTCGGCCAGCAGCGGCGGCAGCAGGTAGGTGCAGGCGGTGGCGCCCGTGCCCAGCCGGATCCGGCCGGACACCTGGGACGCGTGCGCCGTCATGGCCTGCTCGGCCTGAGCCAGCGCGCCGTCGATCACCCGGATGTGGGTCAGCAGCTCCAGCCCCGCCGCGGTCGGCCCGGCGCGGCGGCCGATGCGCTCCACCAGCTTCAGCCCGAACCGCCGTTCCAGCTGGCGGATCTGCAGGCTGACGGCGGGCTGTGTCACCCCGCCCCGCTCGGCGGCGGCGGAAAAACTGCCCAGTTCGATGACCTGCGCAAAGGTGCGCAAATGGTCCAGGTTCAGGCCACGCATCGCCTCAATCCAAAGTTTTGCTTATGAAAACCATAATAGACCAAAGCTTTATTAATGAATGCGCTTGCGACACACTGGCGGCTGCTTCTTCGATTTTTTCGCCACCACCCTAGCCGGCCATTTCATGTCGCCCCACGCCCCCACCGTCCTCATCCGCGACAGCGCGGAAGCCGATCTTCCCGCCATCAAGACCATCTACGCGCACCACGTGCAGCACGGCACCGCCTCGTTCGAGCTGGAGCCGCCCTCCATCGCCGACATGCTCCAGCGCCGCGCAGCCGTGCTGGAAAAGGAAATGCCCTATCTGGTGGCCGAGATCAACGGCGAAGTCGTGGGCTACGCCTACGTCACCCCCTATCGCCCGCGCCCGGCCTACCGGCACACGGTGGAAGACTCGGTCTATGTGAAGGCCGGCCGCGCCGGCCTGGGCATCGGCGGCAAGCTGCTCGCCGCGCTGATCGAACGCTGCACTGCGGCGGGCTGGCGCCAGATGCTGGCGGTAGTGGGCGACAGCCGCAACGCCGCCTCGCTGGCGCTGCACGCCAGCCAGGGCTTCCACCCCGTCGGCACCCTGCGGTCCGTAGGCCACAAGCATGGCGAATGGCGCGACACCGTGCTGATGCAGCGCAGCCTGGGCGAAGGCGACGCAACGCCGCCGCAACGGCCGTGATCCCCCCGCGCGCCATCGTCTGCCTGGGCCTGACCCAGCTGGTGGGCTGGGGCGTCACCTTCTACCTGATCGGCGCGCTGGGCCCGGCCATGGCCGCCGACCTGGGCTGGAACGCCGCCACCGTCTACGGCGGCTTCTCCGCCGCCATCGTCGTGATGGCCCTGGTGTCGCCCCTGGCCGGCATGGCGGTGGACCGCTGGGGCGGACACCGCGTCATGCCCGCCGGCGCAATCATCGCCGCGCTGGGCTGCGCCCTGCTCGCCGCGGCGCATGCCGTGCCGCTGTACTTCCTGGCCTGGGCGCTGCTGGGCATAGGCATGCGCCTGTGCCTCTACGACGCCGCCTTCGCCTCGCTCGCCCGCGCCGCCGGCCCTACCGCGCGCCGCCCCATGTCCCAGATCACCCTGTTCGGCGGCCTTGCGTCCACCGTGATGTGGCCGGTCGGCCACGCGCTGTCCGGCTGGCTGGGCTGGCGCGGCGCCGCGCTGGCCTACGCCGCCCTGGCGCTAGCCACCGTGCCGCTCTACCTGGCCCTGCCCCGCCAGCGCTACGCCGCCCCCGCCGCCGACACCGGCAAGGCCGCTGCAGGCCTGACCCGCAGCCCCGCCGAACGCCGCCAGGCCGGCGCGCTGTACGCGGTCATCGCCATGCTGACCAACTTCCTGGCCGCCGGCAACGCCGCCCACCTGATCTCCCTGCTCTCCGGCCTGGGCCTAGCCGCAGCCGCCGCCGTCAGCGTCGCCGCCCTATGGGGCATCGGCCAATTCGCCGCCCGCCTCGCCGACGTCGCCCTGGGCTCCCGCCTGCATCCGCTGACCCTGACCCTGGCCGTAGGCGCCCTGCTGCCGCTGTGCTTCCTGCTGGCGCTGCTGTCCGGCGGCAACCTCTACGCCACCGCCGCCTACGCCCTGCTCTACGGCGCCTGCAACGGCCTGATGACCATCACCCGGGGCACGCTACCGCTCGCCCTCTTCGACTTCCGCAGCTACGGCACCCTGGTCGGCGCGCTGTTGATCCCCAGCTTCCTGCTGACGGCAACCGCGCCGGTGGCCTATGCATTTGTCATCGAAGGCCAAGGCGCGCCATTCACGATGGCAGTCTCCGCCGCGCTGGCAACAGCAATTGCCGCGGCAGCGTTCACACTAAGATGGAAATTCATTGACCGGGTAGCCGCAACCACTTAGGAAAGCGCAGTTCGACAAACGCAGAACACACGCAGCCCACACGCGAAGCGACATCCTCACGACGCAAGACGAAACGTAAGCCCCCAAAGGCCGCCCGCGCGGCCGGCCGGGGGCGGGCGCCGCAAGACATTCCTCACCACCCCGATACCGGCAAGAACCAGAAGAAAGCAGCTCGCCCCCGCTGACTTCAAGTTTCAGACGCTAGAGCACGGCGTGGCGGCGGCCTGGGGTGCGCGGGGCGTCGATAAGCCCGAGGGAATCCGAAGGAGTCGCCGAAGGCGAGGACGAGGATGACAAGGGGGAAGTCCGGAGCGAAGGCTCCGGACCGCAATCGCAGCCCCGCGCACCCCAGGCCGCCGCCACGCCGTGCGTCTCAAGAACCCCTTCGGCAAAAAAACCAAACCCCCAATCACCCCTCAGCAGCAGAAGCCACCACCCACTTCTCCCACCCAATCTTCCTCAACTTGCAAGCCGGACACTCCCCACACCCATACCCCCAATCATGCCGGGCCCCCCGCTCCCCCAAATAGCAGGTATGGCTCTCCTCGACTATCGTCTCCACCAGCGCATCCCCGCCCAGCTGATGCGCCAACGCCCAAGTCTCCGACTTGTCGATCCACATCAATGGCGTCTCGATCGTCACCCTGGCCCCCAACCCCAGCCCCAGCGCCACCTGCTGCGCCTTGATCGTATCGTCGCGGCAATCCGGATACCCGGAAAAATCCGTCTCGCACATGCCCCCCACCAGCACATCCAGCTGACGCCGATACCCCAGCGCCGCCGCCAGCGTCAGGAACAGCAGATTGCGCCCCGGCACAAACGTATTCGGCAGCCCGTTGGCCTGCATCTCGATCGCCCGGTCGCTGGTCATGGCGGTATCGCCCACCTGCCCCAGCACCTTCAGGTCCAGCAGATGGTCCTCGCCCAGGCGCGCCGCCCACTCCGGAAAATTCTCCCGGATCTCGCGCAGCACATTCAGCCGCGCCGAAAGCTCGATGTGATGGCGCTGGCCGTAATCGAACGCCACCGTTTCCACATGGGCATAGCGGTCCAGCGCCCAGGCCAGGCAAGTGGTGGAATCCTGGCCGCCCGAAAACAGCACGAGCGCGCGACGTTGATAATTTTGCATAAAGGGGGCTTCTAGAAAGACGAAGGGACACCACGAACTTTAACGCAGCCCCGGCGCTTCCCCGTAAGGAACGCTGCGTAAAATCGACCGGATTCCATTTACGGTTCACCAGCAACGCCCACGCCCTCCCTTTCCTCCAGCAGCCCGACGGATCCCCGCCAGATGAATGCCACTCGCACGCAGTCAGACTCCGCAGAACCCTTGCGTCACGACATCCGGCTGTTAGGCCGCTTGCTGGGAGAGGTCATAGAGGAATGCGAAGGCAAGCGCGTCTTCGACACCATCGAAACCCTGCGCCGCACCGCCGTGAAATTCCGCCGCGAAGGCAACGACGCCGACAGCAAACTGCTGGAACAGCGCGTCAAGCGCCTGCAAGGCAGCGACCCCAACTCCGTCGCGCGCGCCTTCAGCTACTTCCTGCACCTGGCCAACATCGCCGAAGACCGCGACCAGAATCGCCGCCAGCGCGCCCGCGCGCTGACCGACGACACCCCCGCGCGCGGCAGCCTGCGCGAAGCCATCCAGAACCTGGGCCGGCATGGCGTGGGCGTGGCCCGCGTCCGCCGCCTGCTGGCCGACGCCTGCGTGATGCCCGTGCTGACCGCGCACCCCACCGAAGTGCAGCGCAAGAGCACCCTGGACGTCCACCGCGAAATCTCCACGGCCCTCGCCCAGCGCGACGGCCTCCTCACCCCCGAAGAACTGGCCGAGCTGGACGCCGCCCTGCTGGGCCGCGTGGCCACGCTGTGGCAGACCCGCATGCTGCGCTACACGCGGCTGACGGTCTCCGACGAAATCGAGAACGCGCTCTCGTACTACCGCAGCACCTTCCTGCAAGTCATCCCGCGCCTGTACGCCGACCTGTCCAAGCTGCTCAACCGCGAATCCGCCAAGCCCTTCGCCGCCCCGCCCCCGCCGCTGGAACCCTTCCTGCGCATGGGCAGCTGGATCGGCGGCGACCGGGACGGCAACCCCAACGTCGACGCCGCCACCCTCGAACGCGCGCTGCTGCGCCAGGCCACGGTGCTGTTCGAGCACTACCTGCAAGAGGTCCACGCGCTGGGCGCGGAACTGTCCATCACCACCCTGCTGATCGCCGCCGACCCCCAGCTGCTGGCGCTGGCCGACAGCAGCGGCGACGACTCCCCGCACCGAAGCGACGAGCCCTACCGCCGCGCGCTGGTCGGCGTCTACGCCCGGCTGGCCGCCACCGCGCTGCGCCTGACCGGCCAGGACCTGGCCCGCCGCAGCACCGTCGCGGCGCCCGCCTATGACGCGCCCGAAGAACTGTCCGCCGACCTGGCCATCATCGCGGCGTCGCTCGCCGCCCACCACGGCGCGCCCGTCGGCAAGCTGCGCCTGGCCGGCCTGCAGCAGGCCGTCGAAGTCTTCGGCTTTCACCTGGCCACGGTTGACCTGCGCCAAAGCTCCGACGTCCACGAAAACGCCCTGGCCGAACTGTTCTCGCGCGCCGGCGCCACGCGCAACGGCAAGCCGCTGGACTACCTGGCCCTGAACGAAGAAGAACGCGTCGAACTGCTGCGCGCCGAATTGGCGCAGGCGCGCCCGCTTGCCTCGCCCTGGATCGCCTACAGCGAAGACACCACCCGCGAACTCGCCGTGCTGCGCGCCGCCGCCGCCGGCCGCGCCCGCTACGGCAAGCAGGCCGTGCGCCAGACCATCGTGTCCCACACCGAGACCTTGAGCGACCTGCTCGAAGTCATGGTGCTGCAAAAAGAAGCCGGCCTCATCGCGCCCGCCGGCCAGGACGTCGCGCCCGAAGACGGCCTGATGGTCGTGCCCCTGTTCGAAACCATCCCCGACCTGCAGCGCGGCGCCGACATCATGGCCGCATGGCTCGACCTCCCGGAAATCCGCCAGCGCGTGAAGCAGGCGCAGAACGGCGCGCAGGAAGTCATGCTGGGCTACTCCGACAGCAACAAGGACGGCGGCTTCCTGACGTCCAACTGGTCGCTCTACCAGGCCGAACGCGCGCTGGTCGACGTGTTCTCCACCCGCCACGTCCGCCTGCGCCTCTTCCACGGCCGCGGCGGCTCCGTCGGACGCGGCGGCGGCTCCAGCTTCGACGCCATCCTCGCCCAGCCGCCCGGCACCGTCGCCGGCCAGATCCGCCTGACCGAACAGGGCGAAGTCATCCAGAGCAAATACAAGGACGCCGAAGTCGGCCGCTGGCACCTGGAACTGCTGATCGCCGCCACGCTGGAATCCAGCCTGGCCCCGCGCGCCGAGGCCACCAGCGCCGAAGACGCGCACATGGCGCACCACGGCCCCGCCATGTCCTTCATGTCCGACACCGCGCAACGCACCTACCGCGGCCTGGTCTACGACACCCCCGGCTTCGCCGAATATTTCTTCGCCGCCACCCCCATCAGCGAAATCGCCGGCCTGAACATCGGCTCGCGCCCCGCCTCCCGCAAAAAGGGCCAGCGCATCGAAGACCTGCGCGCCATCCCCTGGGGCTTCTCCTGGGCCCAGTGCCGCCTCATGCTCACCGGCTGGTACGGCATGGGCTCCGCCATCGAGGCCTACCTGGAAACCGGCGCCCCCGACGCCCCCCGCTCCCGCCGCAGCCGCCTCGCCCAACTGCGCGAAATGGCCCGCGACTGGCCCGCCTTCCGCACCCTGCTCTCCAACATGGAAATGGTGCTGGCCAAGTCCGACCTGGCGATCGCCGCCCGCTACGCCCAGCTCGTGCCCCAACGCGGCTTGCGCGAGCGCATCTTCGGCTCCATCAGCGCCGAACACGCCCGCACGCTCGCCATGCTCAAGCTCCTGACCCAGCGCGAACTGCTGGCCGACAACCCCACGCTGCAAGTCTCGCTGCGCGAGCGCTTCGCCTACATCGACCCGCTGAACTACCTGCAAATCGACCTGATCCGCCGCCACCGCGCCGCGCACAAGCACCCCAACCCCGAAGTCGACGAGCGCGTGCAACGCGCCATCCACCTCACCATCAACGGCATTGCGGCAGGGCTGCGCAACTCGGGGTGAGCGGCGCCGCCATGAATGCAGCCCTGAACGTTGTCTCCGGCGCCGCCGTCCTCGCCACTGAAATGGCTGGCAGCGGCGCCCCTGTTGTTTTTCTCCATGCCAACATCTGCGACAGGCGCATGTGGCATGCGCAGATGCAATCCAGCGCAACGGACTATCAAGCGATTTCCTATGACCGACGCGGGTTCGGGGAAACTCGCGCGGCAGCGGAGAACCACTCCGCCGTAGCCGACCTGATTGCGGTGATGGACGCCACCGCCGGCGCGGCCCCGGCGATTCTGGTTGGATGTTCGCAAGGCGCAAATATCGCGCTGAACGCGGCGCTCAAGCACCCCGCACGCGTGCGCGGGCTGGTGCTTATTTCGCCGACCGTGAACGGAGCCCCGCAAGCGGTCTATACGCCAGAACTTCGGGAGATGCTGGCGCGTCAGCAACAGGCGGAAGCGTCCAAAGATCTCGACCAGCTGAACGGAATCAAGGCGCGCCTGTTCCTGGATGGCGCGCTGGCTCCCGAAGGACGCGTAACCGGCCATGTTCGACGGCTGTTCCTGGAGATGAACGCCATTGCGCTCGCGGCTTCGCCCGCGGGGACCCCTTGCGACGATGGCCGCGCTTTTGATCGGCTGGGGGAAATCAGCGTCCCGTCCCTGGTCATATCCGGGAAGCTGGACTTCCCCCATATCCAGGAACGCGCCCGTTTAGTCGCAAACCTTCTCCCTGTTTCGCAAGCCCACACATTGCCCGACGTTGCCCACCTGCCGGGTTTGGAGCAGCCCGACATAGTTACCGGCTTGATCAAGCACTTCGTCAAGCGCTGCGCCTGATAGAGACAGCAAGCCCCGCCCCACACGCGAAGCGTCACCCCCCCGACGCAAGACAATGCGTAAGCCCCCAAAGGCCGCCCGCGCGGCCGGCCGGGGGCAGGCCCCGCAAGATCCTCCACCACCACTCCACCGGTGGCGAGAACCTCAAGAACCCCACCCGCCCCAGCGCCCGCAAAGCTGAAACCACCCGAGCCCGGCGTGGCGGGGGCCTGGGGTGCGCGGGGCGTCAGATCAGCCCGAGGGAATCTGAAGGAACCGCCGCAGGCGGTGACGAAGATGACGAAGGGGGAGTCCGGAGCGAAGGCTCCGGACCGCAATCGCAGCCCCGCGCACCCCAGGCCCCC
>NZ_JBHXNI010000017.1:5750-170762 GCF_042721735.1 Achromobacter sp. NPDC058515 | reverse complement strand
GTGGAAGAAGCGGCTGCCGCGGCCGGATCGCTGCAGGAGCAGGCGCAGCGCCTGGCCGAAGCGGTGGCCGTGTTCAAGATCAACGCGGGCGAAGTGATCGAAGTGCCGGCCCGCCAATTGGCTCAGCAGCGCCGGGCCGCGCCCAGGGTTGCAGCCCCGGCAGCCCCGGCTGCTCAGCCGACGCCAGCGCGCCAGGCCGAGCCGGCAGCGGCCGCCGCGGCGCCCAGGGCGGCTCCCGCAGCGCGTCTGACCCATGCGGCGCCGCGCGCCAGGCCGGAAGCAGCCGCGGGCGCCACGGCGGCGCGAGCGCCGCGCCGGCCGGCGCCGCGCCCCGTGGCCACGGCATCGGCCGAGCCGAAGCCGGCGCCCGCCTCCAGCCGGCGGCAAGCCCCTTCGGACGACGATTGGGAATCTTTTTGACGCCGGCGATGCCGGCAAATGGGTAGGGTATGCGAGGTTATATACATCTTCTGGCGACGGCCGCGATTGCGGTCTTTCTCGCCGGCTGCGCGGCAACGGGTCACAATTTCGACCCGGGCAAGCTGTCGACCCTGACGCCTGGGCAGACAACGCTGGAAGAGGCCTCGCGGGCGCTGACCGCCCCGCCCGCCAAATTCTACAAACAGAGCGACGGCACGTTCCTGGCGCTCTGGTCCTTCAAGATCACCTTTGTCGCCGACGGCCTGTACAGCCGCAAGGAAGCCCTGTTGCAGTTCGGCCCTGACGGCCGGCTGATGCGGCTCGTCGACAGCACCAATATTCTGCTGGAACCTTGGGAGCGCCAAAAGTTGCTGGGACCGGCGCCTGCGCCTGATTTGCCTCAGGACTGGACGCGGCCCGTGACGGAACCCGAGGTGCAAACCATCTATATACCGGGACCGGGCGAACCGTCCGGTTTGGCGCCTCAGGGCAAGTAGCCCTGTCGTTCAGCAGAGAGCATTGCGGCGCGAGCCGCAATGTACGTCGCCCTGAGTCTATGCCCCGTGTAACAGGGCGTGTCCACAGGGTGGTTTTTCATTTGGTCAGAGCAGTTCCTGAGGGATGGGGAAATACATGGAAGCGAGTCTCGAATCCGGTGCAAAGCCCGGCAAGGCCGGCAAGAAAAAAACCGCGCGCGCACCCAAGGTCAAGCGCAAACTGACGCTGCGCGATGCCCGCGTCGGCACGATGCTGCTGTGGGTCATGGCGTTCTTCGCGGTGTTGATCGCGGCGGTGGGGGGGCTGGCAACCTATTTCCTGCAAAGCAACTACGAATCGATACGCGAGGTCAATGCCCTGACCGAGCGCGCCAAGCAGGTCGAGGTGATCAATAGCGACATGCTGCGCGCCCGCGTCAGCCTGATGGTCGCGGCACGCCACTTGCAGGAATCCGGCTGGGGCAGCGGCGAGAACTCCGCGCGCGACGCCGCCGCCGCGCTCAAGGGCGCGACGGACCTGCTGACCGGCGTGCGCAGCCGGTTCGCCGACTTCCAGAAGAACATGCTGCAGGACGACACTGGCCGCCAGCTGTCCATGAACCTGGTGCGCCGTTATCGCTCCTATATCGACGACGGCGTGGACACCATGGTGGAAGCCCTGCGCAGCGAAGACTATTCGACGTTCTACATGGTGAACAACGAATACGGCACGCCGCGCAGCGCCGCCTTCATCGAGGCAATCAACGAATTCAGCAAGTACATCGGCGGCGAGCAGCAGGCCACGATCGATCAGGCCGAAGCCAACTTCAACCGCGCCATGGTGGCGGTGGGCGTGGCGGTCGGCCTGGCGCTTCTGCTGATGATTCTTGCCCGCATCCTGTTCGGCCGCCTGGTTGTCCGTCCCCTGGTGGAAGCCGGCCAGCACTTCGACAGGATCGCCGCCGGCGACCTGACCAGCCGCGTCGAAGTGCGTTCGCACAACGAAATCGGCCAGCTGTTCGCGGCGCTCAAGCGCATGCAGGAAAGCCTGACCCGCACGGTGTCGACCGTGCGCCGCGGCGTGGACGAGATCACCGTGGGCTCGAGCGAAATCTCGGCGGGCAACACGGACCTGTCCAGCCGCACGGAAGAGCAGGCGGCCTCGCTCGAGGAAACCGCGGCTTCCATGGAGCAGCTGGCGTCCACCGTGAAGCAGAACGCCGATAACGCCCGCCAGGCCAACCAGCTGGCGGCCAGCGCGTCGGACGTGGCGGAACGCGGCGGCTCGGCGGTCTCGGAAGTGGTCAGCACGATGCAGGGCATTTCGGCCAGCTCGCGCAAGATTTCCGAGATCGTGTCGGTGATCGACGGCATTGCGTTCCAGACCAACATCCTGGCGCTGAACGCCGCGGTGGAAGCGGCGCGCGCGGGCGAGCAGGGCAAGGGCTTTGCGGTGGTGGCGGGCGAAGTGCGCTCGCTGGCGCAGCGCAGCGCGCAGGCGGCCAAGGAAATCAAGGGCCTGATCGAGGACTCGGTGACGAAGGTCGGCGCGGGCTCGCAGCAGGTCGAGCGCGCCGGCGCGACGATGCAGGAGATTGTGTCGTCGGTCAAGCGGGTGACGGACATCATGGGCGAGATCTCGGCGGCGTCCGAGGAGCAGTCCAGCGGGATCGACCAAGTCAACCGTGCGGTGTCGCAGATGGACGAAGTGACGCAGCAGAACGCGGCGCTCGTGGAAGAAGCGGCTGCCGCGGCCGGATCGCTGCAGGAGCAGGCGCAGCGCCTGGCCGAAGCGGTGGCCGTGTTCAAGATCAATGCGGGCGAAGTGATCGAAGTGCCGGCGCATCAACTGGGCGGCTATTCCGCGCCGACGTTGAAGTAAGCGTCGCGCCGGGCCGCAGCCGATGCCGTTGTCACGGAGTCGGGCGCGGCCCTTTTTGCATTCGGATGAGCCATGGCCGCGCTGATGTGCGGCCATGGCCTATATGCATTTTGGCTATAAGTCATCGCTTGCGGGTCATTAGGGCGTTAACTTTCCGCGCATATGACCGTTAATAATAATAACGCCTGATTTTGGGCGGCAAACAGTGTCCGACGGCTGCCCGCGCCTACCGCGAAGGCGGCCGGACGCGCGTGCAACGGGTCGATGCGGGGCGTCTGGTCCGGGTTGTCCGCCCGTTATTCGTTCGCTGTACACGTTGTAACCGGAGACAATCTGTGCGCGTCAATCTACCCGTCACTGATGTGGAAACCAAGCTGCGCGAGGATCAATACCTGATCTCGCGCACCGACAGCAAGGGCCGCATCGTCTACGCGAATCCCGCTTTCATCGAGGTCAGCGGCTTTTCGCGCGACGAACTTATCGGGAAGCCGCACAACATCGTGCGCCATCCCGACATGCCGCCCGAAGCCTACGAGGACCTGTGGCAGACCCTGGAAGCAGGGGAGTCATGGCTGGGCCTGGTCAAGAACCGGCGCAAGAACGGCGGCTATTACTGGGTGCTGGCCAACGCCACGCCCATCATCGAAAACGGCGAGGTGGTGGCGTATTCCTCGGTGCGCGTGCGCCCCTCCGAAGAGCAGATCGAAATGGCCGAGGATCTCTACGCGCGCATGCGCGAGGGCACGGCCAAGGGCGTGCGCATCCTGCGCGGGCGGCCCGTGCGCGCAGGCTGGCGCCGTGGCCTGGACGTGCTGGCGTTTCCCTTCCGGGCCGGCGTGCGCAGCCGCATGCTGCGGCATGCGTCGGTGTCGTCCGGCATCGTCGCCGCGGCCGGCGCCTATGGCCTGCACGCCAACTGGGCCGATCTGGACGCCTGGAGCGCCGGCTTGGGCTGCGGCGCGATCGCGCTGGGCGTCGTGACGATCTTCTCCATGGGGTGGAGCCTGTCGCGCTCCCTGCTGGAGCCGATGCTTGACGCCGCCAACATGGCGCGCCAGGTCGCTGCCGGCAACCTCACCACGCAGATTGTGGCGGATTCCGACGACGAAGTGGGCAGCTTGAAATTCTCGCTGGAAGTCATGCGCAAGAGCCTTATTGGCATTGCCCAGGACGTCTACCGCGGCATCGAAGGCACGACGCACGCCGCTGTGCACATCGCGCGCGGCAACCAGGAACTGGCCGGCCGGACGGAAGGCCAGGCGGCCTCCCTGCAGCAGACCGCCGCCAGCATGGAGCAACTGACGTCCACGGTGCGCCAGAACGCCGACAATGCGCGGCAGGCCAACCAGCTCGCGGCCAGCAGCATGGACGTGGCGCGGCGCGGCGGCGTGGCGGTGGGCCAGGTGGTGAAAACCATGCATGGCATTTCCGACAGCTCGCGCGAGATCGCGGACATCGTCACCATCATCGAGGGCATCGCCTTCCAGACGAACATCCTGGCGCTGAACGCCGCGGTGGAAGCGGCCCGGGCGGGCGAATCCGGCAAGGGCTTCGCGGTCGTGGCAGGCGAAGTCCGCAGCCTGGCGCAGAAGAGCGCGCAGGCCGCCAAGGAGGTCAAAGGCCTGATCGAGGACTCGGTGGAGCGCGTCACTGAGGGTTCGACGCAGGCCGAGCAGGCGGGCGCCACGATGAAAGAGATCGTGGCGGCGGTGCATCGCGTCACCAACATCATCGGCGAGATTTCGCAGGCGTCGCAGGAGCAATCCAGCGGCATCGAGCAAGTGGATACCGCCGTGTCGCAAATGGACGTGATGACGGTGCAGAACACCGCGCTGGTGCAGGAGCTGGGCGGCGCGGTGATGCAGTTGGGAGCGCAGTCGGGCGCGTTGCGCGAGACCATACGCGTGTTCCGACTTGTCGGGCAGCCCTAGCGTAGCGCCGCCGGCTCCTGCCGGTGTCTGACACCCGTGCGAGACGGACTACAGCTTGTGCGGGTGTCTCAGGGGTGTCAGACACCTCTATGTAGCGCCGCCGGCTCCTGCCGGTGTCTGACACCCGTGCGAGACGGACTACAGCTTGTGCGGGTGTCTCAGGGGTGTCAGACACCTCTACGTAGCGCCGCCGGCTCCTGCCGGTGTCTGACACCCGTGCGAGACGGACTACAACTTGTGCGGGTGTCTCAAGGGTGTCAGACACCTCTGCCCAAGGGTGTCTGACACCTCTGCCCACCTCTGCCAGTTTCCCAAGGGTGTCTGACACCTCTGCTAGTTTCTCTCCCTGCCTATCGCCCCGCCAGCGCATCGACGACGCGGCTCATGGCGGAAAGGCCGGACTCGAACAGCGATTCGAGAAAGGGGCCGGCGTGGGGCAGCACGACGGTCAGCACGCTGACGCCTACGATCAGCGTGACGGGGAAACCCACCGAGAACACGGACAGCTGCTGGGCGGCGCGGTTCAGGATGCCCATGGCCAGGTTGATGGTCAGCAGGGCGCAGATCAGCGGCAGCGCCAGCAGCAGGCCCGAGACGAAGATGGTCTTGCCCCATTCCACCACCGCGCCCCAGCCGTTCTGGTGCAGCTGGATCATGGCGACGGGCAAGGTGTCGAAGGAGCGCACCAGGGCGGCCAGGACCAGCAGGTGCCCGTCCAGCGCAAGAAAGGTCAGCATCGCGACGATGTTGAACAGGCGCGACAGCACGGCCGTGTTGGCGCCGGAACTGGGATCAAAGAACGAGGCGAACGACAGGCCCATCTGCAAGCCCACGAATTCGCCGGCCGTTTGCACGGCGGCGAACACCATGCGCATGGTAAAGCCCATTGCGATGCCGATCAGCACCTGCTGCATCACCATCCAGAGCCCGGCGAACGAGCCGGGCGCAATCGGCGGCATGGGATCCAGCGCGGGGCTGATGGCCACGGCCAGGACGAACGACAGGCCCACCTTCACCTTGACGGGGATGAGCGACTCGGAGAAGAGGGGAGCGGTGCCCACCAGCGCCAGGATACGCACGAACGGCCAGAGAAACTGGCCGATCCAGCCGTTGAGCTGCTCGAGCGTGAAGGCGATCATGGCGAGGGGGCCGGCGTCGGGCGGCGGGCGCCGCTCAGGACACCAGCATGGGAATCTGGCCGATCAGCTGCCGGATGTAGTCGACCATGACGCCGATCAGCCACGGGCCCAGCAGGACCAGCACGCCGCACATGGCCAGCAGCTTCGGAATGAACGACAGCGTCATTTCGTTGATCTGCGTGGCGGCCTGGAAGATGCTGATGACCAGGCCGACCACCAGGGTGACCAGCAGCAGCGGACCGGCCATCGCCAGGACGATCTTCATCGCCTGGTAGGTCATGGTCATGACGGTTTCGGCGGTCATGGCGATTTTCCTCCCGGCGCTACTGATAGAAGCTCTGGGCGAGCGAGCCCATGAGCAGGTTCCAGCCGTCGGCCAGCACGAACAGCATCAGTTTGAACGGCAGCGCCACGGTCACGGGCGGCACCATCATCATGCCCAGCGCCATCAGCACGCTGGCGACCACCAGGTCGATGATCAGGAAGGGAATGAAGATCGTGAAGCCGATCTGGAACGCCGTCTTCAGTTCGCTGGTGATGAAGGCCGGCACCAGGATGCGCATGGGCACCTGCGACGGGTCCTCCAGCGCGGGCAGCTTGGCCAGGTTCGCGAACAGCGACAGGTCGTTCTCGCGCGTCTGGTGCAGCATGAAGGTGCGCAGCGGGCCGGCCGCCCGCTCCACCGCGGTCTCGAACTGGATCGATCCTTCGGACAGGGGCTTGTACGCGTCGGCGTAGATCTTGTCGAACACGGGCGACATCGTATAGAAGGTCAGGAACAGCGCCAGGCCGATCAGCACATGGTTGGGCGGCGACATGGCCGTGCCCATGGCGCTGCGCAACAGGCCCAGCACGATGATGATGCGCGTGAAGCCCGTCATCATCAGCAGCGCCGCCGGCAGGAACGACAGCGACGTCATCAGCAGCAGGGTCTGCATGCTGAGCGAATACGTCTGCGAACCGTCCGATCCGGGCGTGGCGGTCAGCGCGGGCAGCGTGGCCTGCGCAACGACACCGGCCGGAAAGAAAGCCAGGCCCAGGACGGCGGCGGCCGCCAGCAAGGGCAGCGCGCGTTGGCGGGCGCGGGCGGATGTCGTGCTTGTGAGCAAACTCATGGGTGTCGCTTGGATCGCGCCGCGGCGCTAGCGGCGCTTGAGTGCCTGGCCCAGCTTGGCCGCGAAGGCGGCGGCGGGCTGCGGCGAACCCTCCGGCAACTGGCCGGCGGGCAGGGTGTGCAGGGTGGTGAGCTGGTTCGGGCCTACGCCCACCACCAGCCAGGTGTCCTCGATTTCAACGACGACGATGCTCTGGCGCGCCCCGACCGGCAGGCTGGCGACTTGCCGGAGCAGGTTGCCGCCGCCGCGCTGCATCAGCCCGGCGCGCTTTGCCAGCCACGCCGAAACCAGGATGGCGGCCAGCACCAGCACAAGGCCGATGATGACGCGCGGCAGGGCGGATTCGGTCATGGCCCGGGCGTCAACGACGGTTGTTCAAGCGGTTGATCCGCTCGGACGGGGTGATGATGTCGGTCAGGCGGATGCCGTACTTGTCTTCGACGACCACGACTTCGCCTTGGGCGATCAGGTAGCCGTTGACGAAGATGTCCATCGGTTCGCCGGCCAGGCCGTCGAGCTCGACCACGGATCCCTGGCCCAGCTGGAGCAGGTTCTTGATGGTCAGGCGCGTGCGGCCCAATTCAACCGTCAGCTGGACGGGCACGTCCATGATCAGGTCGATGTCGGTGCCGGCGCCGGCGGCGGAGCCGGCCAGCGGCTTGAACACCGACTGCGCCGCCGATTGGGCGGGCGCGGCGGCAGCCGGTGCTGCGGCAGCCGGGGCTGCGGCAGCCGGCGCGGGCGCCGGAGCTGCCGGCGGCGTGGCGGCGGTTTGTTCAGCCATCGCGGCGGCCCAGTCGTCCTGCGGCTTCAGACCGTCGGCTTGCGTGGGCGGCGTGGCGCGGGATTGTTCGGCGAGCGCGTCGGCCCAGTCGTCGGCCGGGGACGAGCCGGTGCCGGGCTCGTTCTTGTCAGTCATGGTCAGAGGCCTCGTTGGATTCTGTGTCGTAGGTAAACATGTTCTGTACGCGCAGGGCGTACTGGCCGTTGAAGACGCCGTAGCCGCATTCCATCAGCGGCACGCCATCCACGTTGGCGATGATGGTTTCCGGCACGTCCACGGGGAGGACGTCGCCTGCCTTCAGGCTCATCAGCTCGCGGATCGACGACGGAATGCGCGCAAACTCGGCGACCACGTCGATGTCGGCGCTGCGCACCTGTCGGGAAAGCTGTTGCGACCAGCGCTGGTCCACTTCTTCGAGCGTGGTCTCCTGCAGCGGACGCGTCAGCAGATCGCGCACCGGCTCGATCATGGAGTAGGGCAGGCAGATGTTCAGGTCGCCGCCGGTCGCGCCGAATTCAATATGGAACGAGGTGACGACCACCACTTCATTGTTGCCGGTGATGCTGGCGAACTTGGTGTGCATCTCCGAGCGCACATACTCGAACTCGATCGGATAGACGGGGTCCCAGGACTTGCCGTAGCTTTCCAGGGTCAGGTTGAGCAGGCGCCGGATGATGCGCTGTTCGGTGGTGGTGAAGTCCCGGCCTTCGACGCGGGTGTGGTAGCGGCCATCGCCGCCGAACAGGCTGTCGATGACCAGGAACACCAGGTTCGGGTCATACGTGAAGAGCGCCGTGCCGCGCAGGGGCTTCATCTGAATCATGTTCAGATTGCTGGGCACCGGCAGATTGCGTTCGAAGTCCGCGTATTTCAGGATCTTGATCGAGCCGACAGTGATGTCCGCGCTGCGGCGCATGAAGTTGAGCAGCACGTTGCGCATGTGGCGCGCAAAACGCTCGTTGATGAGCTCCAGCGTCTGCATGCGCCGGCGCACCACGCGCTCGGGCGAACTCAGATCGTAGGCGCGCGCGCCAGGGTTCTGGCCCGCGGCTTCCTTCTTGCTATCGCTCTCGCCGGTGACGCCGGCCAGCAGCGCATCGACTTCGTCCTGCGAAAGAAATGCCTCGTAGGCCATGCTTATTGCACCACGAACGCCGTGAACAGCACGTCGGTGACATACTGGCCGTCAGGCAGGGGCGAAAAGGGGCGGTTGACCGCCTGCTTGATGGCCGCGACCATGTCGTTCTTGCCTTGCTGCGTCTGCACGCCGGTGGGCGATTGCGACGACAGCACCATCAGGATGCGGCTGCGCACTTCGGGCATGTACTTTTCGAGGCGGGTGCGGGTCTGTTCGTCGCTCACGCGCAGCGTCAGGCCGATGTGCATGATGCGTTCCGTTTCCGCGTTCTGCAGCGTCACGGTGAAGGCTTCGATCGGAACGAAGATCGGCGCGGGCACGGCAATGGGCGTCGCGGAAGGCGCGACGAAGGTGGTCGGCGTGGCCTGGGGGCCCTGTCCGGCCTGGCCCGGCTGTCCGGGCTGGCCGGCGGGAGTCTGGCCTACGCCCAGCTGCACCGTGGCGCCGGCTTGCGGCTGCATGCGCTGGGTGATGAACCAGGTTGCTCCCGCGCTGGCGGCAGCGACGATGAGCAGGACCAGGAGCGCCAGCAGCGGCCGAAGGATACGGCCGATGCCGCCGGAGGTCGTCGCGCCGCGCGACGGCGCGGTTATGGGTTTGATAGTCGCCATCTCGGTATCGATGCGTGTTTGCCGCTGGTGAAAACGGATTCTTAGTGGATGAAAGCATTCTGCCTGAAATCGCGCCTCGTCTTGGAGGCGAAAAACAGGGCGAAAGCCGCGTATCTCAAGCTATTGCTGCACCGCCCGCATCCGTTGCCAGCTGCGGGCGGGCCGTTCATTACGCGAAGGTGTCGACCAGCGCGTTGGCGTTGCGCGGCGAAGTCGCCGCGGGCTGCGCGCTGTCGGCCAGGACTTCCGCCCCGCCGGCTGCGCCACCCTGCTGGCGCTGGGATCCGCCGCCGTTCTGTTGCGCGAACTCCTGCTGCGCGGATTGCTCGCCCACGCTGGTCTGGCCCAGCGAGATGCCAGCCTGGGCCAGGGCCTGCTGCAGTTGCGGAATCGCGGTTTCGATGGCCTGGCGCACGGAGGCATGCGCGGACACGAACGAGGCGCTGGCCACGCCATCCGACAGGTTCAGGCTGACGCGCAGCGGGCCGAGATCCGGCGGATCCAGGCGCAATTCGGCGGTCTGCATGCCCTGGCGCACGTTGCTGGTCATCATGACCATCTGCTGGCCGAGTTCGGTGCCCCAATGCGTGCCGCCCACGGGCGTGGCGACTTGCATGACGACGGGCACGACGGGCGCGGCAACGGCGGCTTGGTTGACGGCGGGAGCGGCCTGGCGCTGCGTCGCGGCGGCAAGCGCCTGCGCGAGCGTTTCCTGGGCGGAGGCTCCGTGCTGAGGCGCCTGGAACTGCTGCGCAGTGGTGGTCAGGAGGGCGGCCTGCTCGTCGTCGGCGGTGTGCGCGGGCAGCGCGGGGGCCGGCTCGGCCTCGGCGCGCAGGTCGCGCGCGGGACGGGGCAGGGAGATCTCGGGCGCCAGGCGCGGCGTTTCGGTCTTGGCGGCGAGCTTGGCGTCGACGGGCGCCTGGGCGACCGGGGCGCTGCCCGGCTTGACGGCGGCGGTCACGACGGGCAGCGCGGCCTGGGCGTCGCGGATCGCCAGCGCGGCGGCGGCTTCGGCCTGCTGCGCCGTGGCCGCGACCGGAGCCGGGGCCTGCGCGGCCGGCGTTGCTGCGGCGCCTGCCGCGCCGGCGGCGTCGGCGGCGTTCAGCGCGGCGGTCAGCACAGCGGCGCCGTTGCTCATCGCGGTGGCGGCGGCTGCGGCATTGCCGCGGGCCAGCTGCACCTGCTCGGCGGCCTGGGCGGCGATTTCCAAGGCCTGCTGCGGCAGCGCGACCGGCGCGCCGGGCTGCTGCGCGGCCGCGACGGCCAGGGCGCCGGCTTCGGCCTGGACGGCGGTCTGCACGGCTTGATCGATGGCGCCGGCGGCGGCGCCTTCCGCGGCGCCGGCCGGTTCATCGGCGGCCTTGCCGCCGGCCGGAGTCTTGGCGCCGCTGTTCGCGGGGCGCGAATCGGCGGCACGGTCCGGGCGCTGCTGCGCCGGACGCTGTTGGGCCAGCACGTCGGAGAAACTGGGGCCTTTCTTGTTCGCGGGCGCGGACTTGGCGCCGAGCGCGTCGACGACCGACGACGGAGCGGCGGGCGCGATCGAGGGCAAGGGCAGGGGAGCGGTCATCTTGGGCTTCCTGTTAGGTATTGCTTAATGCATGCCGCCAGCCTGGCGTTGGACCAGGCGGGCAGAGTATTCGTCGTTGGCGCGCTGTTCGCGGCGGGACTCCACCACGGCCTGCGCGCGCAATTCGCGCTGCGCCAAGGCATCGTAGGAGTTGAGCTTGCGTTTTTCCTGCTGCCAGTAAAGCCGGCCTTTGGACAGGTTTTCGTCCGCCTGGCTCAGCACGCCTTGCTGCTGGCCGATAGCGTCGTCGAGCGTGCCGATGAAGCGCTGGTAATTGTGGCAGTCGCTTGCCGACATGCCGCTCGTCATCGCCTGCTGCAGGCGTTCCAGGTAGTCCTGGCGGTAGTCGTGCAGCATGGTGAGCTGGCGTTCTGCATTGCTTCGTTCGGCGCTGAGCCGGCCGAGCAGGCGCGCGGCTTCGTCCGTGCTCTCCTTGGCCAGGTTGATCAGCATGTCCAGAGGCAATTGGCTAGGCATAGGTGTCCCTTAACTCAAACGTCGCGCGCAATTGCGTAACGGCATCTTCATAGCCGACGTTCTCGCCGATGTCCTGTTGCAGGAAGGCTTCCAGGCGGGGATATCGGGCGATGGCGTCGTCCAGCTGCGGGTCATTGCCGGCGGCGTAGGCGCCCACGGCGATGAGGTCGCGATTGCGCTGGTAGCGCGACAGGCTTTGCTTGAAACGGCGCACCACGGCGAACTGCTGCGTCGGGATGAGCGAGGTCATGGCGCGCGAGATCGACGCTTCGATATCGATGGCGGGGTAGTGGCCCGCTTCGGCCAGGTGGCGCGAAAGCACCACGTGGCCGTCCAGGATGGCGCGCGCGGAGTCGGCGATGGGGTCTTGCTGGTCGTCGCCTTCAGCCAGCACGGTATAGAACGCCGTGATGGAGCCGGCCTTGCCCGACGGACCGGGCGAACCCATCCCGGCGCGCTCGACCAGCATCGGCAGCTTGGCGAAGACCGACGGCGGATAGCCCTTGGTCGCGGGCGGCTCGCCGATGGCAAGCGCGATTTCCCGTTGCGCCATCGCGTAGCGGGTCAGCGAGTCCATGATCAGCAGCACGTCCAGCCCCTGGTCGCGGAAGTGCTCGGCCAGGCGCGTCGCGTAGGCGGCGCCTTGCAGGCGCAGCAGCGCCGAAACGTCGGCGGGCGCGGCCACCACGACCGAGCGCGCCAGGCCCTCCGGACCCAGGTTGTGCTCGATGAATTCCTTGACTTCGCGGCCCCGTTCGCCGATCAGGCCGACCACGATGACGTCGGCCTTGGTGTAGCGGGCCATCATGCCCAGCAGCACGCTCTTGCCCACGCCGGAGCCCGCGAACAGGCCCATGCGCTGGCCGCGGCCGACGGTAAGCAGGCCGTTGATGGCGCGCACGCCCGTATCCAGCACGGTATCGATCGGCGCGCGCGACAGCGGGTTGATGGGCTGGGCCGACAGGGGAGCCAGCTCGGCGCCCGTCAGCGGGCCCAGTCCGTCCAGCGGGCGGCCCGCGCCGTCCAGCACCCGGCCCAGCAGCGCGTTGCCTACCGGGAGGTGGCGGCCGAGCTGGGGCTTGGCATTGCCGTTCAATTCCGCTTTGCGCGGCAGCGGGATCTGGCGCTGCACGGGCGGTTCGCCGGGCACGACGCGCGCGCCGGGAGGCAGGCCGGAAATATCGGCCTGGGGCATCAGGTATAGCGTATGGCCGTCGAAACCGACGACTTCGGCGTCGGCCCAGTGGTCATGGCCGCGCGCGATTTCGATGCGAGCGGCGGCGCCCACGGGCAGGCGCAGGCCGGTCGCGTGCAGCACCAGGCCCGTGGCGCGGGTGATCTTGCCGCTGACAAGCCAGGGGTCGGTGGACGCCGCGCGGATCGAGCCGATCTGCAACTGGGTCTGCCAGCGGTCGATGACGGGTATGGCCGACACGGCCGCGGCCGGCACAGGCGCGGCCGTCTGGCCAGGCTGCGTGGGGACCGGATCGCCGTTCACGCCGGGTCCTCCCAGGACACATTGCGGCCCAGCGAGGCCGCGACGCGCCTCCAGCGGGTTTGCAGGGTGGCGTCGATGTCGCCGAAAGGCGTTTCGGCGCGGCAGCCGCCGCGGGTGATGGATTCGTCGGCCAGAACCCGCCAATGGCCTTCTTTCAGCTCGTCGGCCAGGTGCAGGCGGATCAGCTCGATGTCTTCCGGATTGGCCCACAAGCGCATCTGGCCGCCCGCGGTCGGGTTGATGTGCAGCACGTCGCGCACGGCGCTGGCCACGGTATCGGGCTGCTCGGCGAGGGTGGTGCGCACGACTTGCTGTGCGATGTCCAAGGCCAGGGTCAGGAGGCCCTGGCCCATTTTTTCTTCGAGCGAGCCGAGCGACACGGCGCAGGCTTCGGCCAGGGCGTGCAGGCGCTGCGCTTCCGCGGCGCCCTGTTCGCGGCCTTGGGCCAGGCCTTCGGCGTAGCCGGCTTCGCGGCCGGCCGCCAGGCCGGCTTCATGGCCCGCCTGCTGGCCGGCTTCGTAACCCTCGGCGTGTCCACGCGCCTGGCCTTCCGCGTGGCCTTCGGCAATTGCCTGGGCGCGCAGCTGGGCCATCACCACTTGCGGATCCGGGCCCGGATCGGGCTCGGGTTCGGGCTCGACTTCGACGGGCGCCGGCTCGTCGAACGACAGCATCTGCCAGCGCCGCCAGGCGGCGCTGCGCGAGATGAGCGTCGCCGCGCCGTGGTCCGCTTCAGACATACGCGTCGTCTCCGGAGTTGCCCAGGACGATCTGGCCGCTTTCGGCCAGGCGGCGGGCGATCTGGAGGATCTTCTTCTGTTCGGTCTCGACCTTGGACATGCGGATCGGGCCTTGCGCCTCCAGGTCCTCGCGCAGCATCTCGGCCGCCCGGCTGGACATGTTGCGCAGGAACTTCGCGCGCAGCTCTTCCTGGGCGCCCTTGAGCGCGACCATGAGCGTGTCGTTGTCGATTTCCTTGAGGATGAGCTGGATGGCGCGGTCCTCGACGTCGAGCAGGTTGTCGAAGACGAACATCTCGTCGATGATCTTCTGCGCCAGGTCGTTGTCGCGTTCGCGCAGGCTGGCGACCACGGTTTCTTCCTGAGTCGAGTTCATCATGTTCAGGATCTCGGCCGCGGTGCGCACGCCGCCCATCTTGCTGCGCTTGGCGCCCTGGCCGGCCAGCACGGAATTGAGCACGTCGGTCAGTTCGGAGAGCGCCGCGGGCTGCACGCCGCCGAAGGTGGCGATGCGCAGCATCACGTCGTTGCGCAGGCGGTCCGTCAGCAGGGCCAGCACGCCGGCGGCGCGGTCGCGCTCCAGGTGGACCAGGATGGTCGCGATGATCTGCGGATGCTCGTCGCCGATCAGCTCGGCCACGGTGTTCGGATCCAGCCAGTTCAGCGCGTCGATGCCGCTGCCGCCGTCGCCGGCTTCCAGGATGTCTTCGATCAGGCCCGCCGCGCGGTCGCTGCCCAGCGCCTTGGTCAGCACGCTGCGGATGTAGTCGTCCGAGCCCAGCGTGACGGCCATGAACTGGTCGGCTTCCTGGCGGAACTCTTCCAGCACCACGGCGACGTCGTTGCGCGTGACCTGCTTCAGGCTGGCCATCGCGCCGCCGACCTGCTGGACTTCACGGGCGCTGAGGTACTTGAAGACCTCGGCCGCCGCGTCCTCGCCCAGCGACATCATCAGGACGGCGCTGCGCGTCATGCCGTCCATGGGTAGGGAATCATTTTTCATCTTTGCTCATCCAAGTGCGCAGAACCATTGCGACGGCGCGCGGATCCTTATTGGCCATGTTGCGGGCGCGCTCCAGGTTGTCCTGGTAGCGGTCCACTTCCTTGGCGCGGGCCACGTCCTGGGCCTCGCGAGCGGCTTCGGCGCGTTCGGCTTCGGCCATTTCCGGATCAACCGGCGGGTACAGGTACTCGCCCACGGTGCGGCGCAGCTTGCGGTACAGCCACAGCGCCAGCACGCCGCCCACCAGCCAGGCCAGGATCGTCTTGAACAGCGAGATCATTTCCGGATCGCGCCACATCGGCACCGGCGGCGGGCCGTCGTTGAACTGGCTGTTCACCAGGTTCAGCGAATCGCCGCGCGTTTCGGAATAGCCCATGGCTTCGCGGACCAGGTTGGTGAGCTTGTTCAGTTCTTCGGGCGGCAGGGCTTGCGGCTCGCCGTCCTTGTCGCGGATGTAGTTCACCACCACGGCGACCGACAGGCGCTTCAGGTTGCCGACCGGCTGCTTGATGTGGCTGATGGTGCGGTCCACTTCATAGTTGGTGGTCGCGTCGCGCCGCTCGTTCAGGCTGCCGCCGGCGGTTTGCGTGCCGGTTTGCTGCTGTTGCTGTTGCTGCTGCGCGTTGGCCGGCTGGGGCGGCTGGCCGGGGCGGGGCGGCTGCGGCTGCGGCGGATTGGCGATCGGCGCCTGGGCGTTGCCCGGCGCCTGGTTCGACAGCGCGCCGGGCACGCCCTGGGCGGGGTTGATGCCGTGCTGGGTCGAATCGCTGGTCTGCTGGCTGCGCACGGCGGCCTGGCCCGGTTCCTGGTTGGGACGGTAGACCTCGGACGTTTCTTCGCGGCGGGCGAAGTCGACGTCGGCGCTGGCCTGGGCATGGACGTTGCCCGGGCCGACCAGCGGGTTCAGGATCGTCAGGATGCGTTCGACGGTGCGCTGTTCCATTTCGCGCACGAAGCGCATCTGGTCGGCATCCATGCCGCGGCCTTCGCCGGCGGGCGCCGACAGCAGGCGGCCGTTCTGGTCGACGATGGATACGCTTTCGGCGGTCAGTTCGGGCACGCTAGAGGCGACCAGCCAGGAAATCGCGGAAACCTGGGCATCGCTCAGGCTGCGGCCGGGGTACACGTTCAGCAGCACCGACGCGGTGGGCGCCTGGCGCTCGCGCACGAACAGCGACTGGCGCGGCATGGCCAGGTGGACGCGGGCGTGCTGCACGGTGTGCATCGCTTCGATCGACCGGGCCAGCTCGCCTTCCAGGCCGCGCTGATAGTTGATCTGCTCGGCGAACTGGCTGGCGCCGAAACGGGCGTTGTCCATCAGCTCGAAGCCGACGGAGCCGCCGCGTGGCAGGCCTTGGGAGGCCAGCTGCAGCCGGGCGTCATACACGCGGTCGGCGGGGACGAGGAGGGCGGTGCCGGTCTCGTTGTAGCGGTAGGGCACGTTCATCGTGCCCAGCGCCGTCACGATGGCGCCGCCATCGCGATCGTCCAGGTTCGAGAACAGAACCTTGTACTTGGGTTCGCTGCTCCACATGGCCACGGCGACAATCACCGCGACCGCCGCGGCGGCGGCGCCGAGCAGAATGGGCTTGGGCAGCGCCCGGATCTTTTCCAGCACGGGGAACTTGGCCAGAAGCGACGAGCTCAGGGTAGCCTGCTGATTCATCGACGGCTCCCGCTGGCTTCGCGGAGCAGGGAAATAGGCTTCATGTCTGGGTAGGGCAGATTACACATGCAACGTGCTTCTGGTCTGGGGAGAGCGTGGATTATTGCCCCTGAGACGGCAATCCCAATCGTCGAAAACAGCCGTTTTTTGGCGTTACTTGTCCCCTATGTCCATGACGACGCGCAAAGCGGGGCCCATCCCTGGTCGAGGCCGGCGGCATTCGCGGAAATGTCGGGGTTTTTGGCGGTTCTTGTCGGCTATGGGCAAGCCCGATCGGCGTTACGCTGTGTGCACATTGGCGTAATCCTCCACCAGCAAGGAATCAGGTAATGGCTGTATCAGGCTTGTCCGGCATCGAAAGCATGCTCCAGCAGATGCGCACGGTCGTGAGCAAGGCGGAAACCGGTAACTTGGCCGCGGGCGAAATGGTCGGCCAGCCCGATGGCTTCGCCGCGGAACTGCAGCGCTCCATCCGCCGCGTGACGTCCGCGCAGAACGCGGCTTCCGCCCAGGCCAAGGCCTTCGAGCTGGGCGCGCCCGATCTTTCGTTGAATGACGTCATGATCGACATGCAGAAGGCCAGCATCGGCTTCCAGACGGCGGTCCAGGTGCGCAACAAGCTGGTTGCGGCCTACAAGGAAATTTCCTCGATGGCCGTCTGAGGCCCGAGGCCGGCGCGGGGCCTTTCTTCCGGAAAGGCCCGCGTCATTTCAATTGCGTTGCGCGCCTTTCTCCAGGCGCCACACCACTTGCTGCAGCCAGTTTTCCTGGCGCGCATCCAGATTCAGAAAAAGCGCTCCCAAATGGCTGAGCGGCGGCTCGCCGGTCAGCGACACATGCTTGGGCGCCGGGGCGTCCGGGTCTTCGGGCTGAGTCATGGGCTGGCCCGAAATCGGATACACGTTCCGCACCTCGAGGTCGGCGCTGAGCTTGCCCTGGTCGCCGAAATCCAGCAGCACGCCTTCCATCACGGCGCCGCTTGCGGGCAGGACGGGAACCGCCAGGTTGGCGCGCAAGCCCACGCCGTCCACGGAAAGATCGCGCACGCTGAAGCTGATCGGCTTTTCAGCGGGCGCGGGTTGCCAGGTGGCAAAACAGCGGTTGGAGCTGGCGATCATCGAGGCGCGGAACATCTTGCGGCGCTGGATGCGGACCAGGCGGTCCGGGAACGGCGACATCAGCGCGGCGCTGCCGTCATCGAAGTGAGTCACTTCAGGGCGCTGCACGCGGAAGCGGATCTGCACGCCGCCGTAGGCGGTGGCGTTGAAGTGGAAGGCGGTGCCGCTCACCAGGCCCATGCTGTCGGACTCCTCGAAGTCCGCGCCGGCATAGTCGCGCGGGCGCCAGAAAAACTGACGCGTGTGCTTGTCCGCGCCCAGGATGATCACGGCCATCTCGCGGTCCGCGGCATCGCGCACGATGACGCGGCTGTCGGGGTGCGTCAGCTCAAAAAGGGCTGAGCGCATGTCTTCCGGCCGGGTCAGCAGGAATTCTGGGTCGCTGGGATCCAACACGTTGGTCGTCCTTATGTAATGAGATCGGGCTGCGCGGCGTCGGGGAGTTCGCGCGATTCCAGGCGATAGAGCCAGGCGAGCAATTCTGCCACTGCTACGTACAGTTGGGGCGGAATATGCGCGTCCAGGTCGACTTGCATGAGCAAACCGACCAGTTCGCGCGATTCATGCACGTACAGCCCGTTTTCCTCGGCGGCGCGGACGATGGTGTCGGCCAGCTGGCCGTAGCCCTTGGCGACGACGCGCGGCGCGCCGTCCTTTTCGTCATAGGAAATGGCGACCGCCGCGTTGCGGTTCGCGTTGGGGCCCTTGTCCTCGGATTTGGAGGTCATGCTCATCAGAGATCGGTCGGGATGTCGGGGCGCGGTTCCACCACGCTTACCGATAGATTGCTCAGGGTCAGGCCCGCGGCGAGCAGGCGCGAGCGCAGCATGTCCGAGGAGTCATTGATTTCGGTCGCGCTGTGCGGAGCGATGAGCTGCAGCACGATCTGGTCTCCGGCAAGGTTCAGCCGGGCGTCGACCAGGCCCAGGCGCGGGAGGTCCAGCTTCAATCGGGTCGCCCAGGTGGGAACCGCCGAATCGGGGTCTCCGCCATAGGGATCGCGTTCCACTTCCCACTCCATCTGCGTGCCGGGCCAGGCCTCGCCTTGCCAGGTCAGCGTCTGGTTGGCCAGCACCTCAAGCTGCTGGCGCACCAGCACGGTCAGGTCCTGGTGGATCCCGCTGATGGGCGCGCCGGGCGTGGACGGGCCGGATGAGCCGGAGGACGAAGGGGCGTCGGCGCTGGCGCCGGACCGGCCGGCGCTTGCTATCTCCGGGCGGCTTCGGGCGTGCGCGCCGCCTTGCGCCGCGGGGTCCCTGGTCAGGCTGGCCTGCGGTTCATTGCGCAACGTGGCGGGATTGGTGCGGCCGAAGACCATGTCGGTCAGGTGCGACTCGTAGAACAGGCCGCTGGTCTGCAGGGCGACGCGCAAGGCTTGTCCGAGCGCGCGGGCGGACGGGCCGCCCGCGGCGATCGCGGCATGGGTCGCGGCGTCGGGGCCCTTGGCGCCGAGCGTCTGGCCTGCGGGATGCGCGGCGGGTTTGGCGGCGGCCGCCTCGGCAGCGGCGCCGGCAGCCGTTGCCGGCAGGGCCGGGGGCAGGTTTGGGGCGGCGCCGGCGGACTGCGCGGGCGCCGGGGCGGGGGCAGGCTGGCCGGGCTGGCCGGGCTGGCCCGGCTGGCCTGCTTGAGCGGGTTGCCCCGCCTGGCCTGCGGCGGCCTGGCCGCCAGGCGCCTCCCCGCTCCAGAGCGGGGCGCGGCCCTGGACTGCCGGCGCGGCCTCGGGATACTGGGCCAGCAAGGCAAGAATGGTGCGGGCGGTCGTGCCGAGCGTGGTCGGGGCCGATGCCGTCGTGTCGCTGCTGGTGACCAGGCCGCGCGCGGCCAGCGCCAGCGCCGCGGCGGTTTTGGGGTCGACAACAGTATTCTGGCGGTCGCCTCGGGCGCCGCCAGTTTGTATGCCTTGCCGGGGATCGCGGGCAGAGCCGTCCGATGGGCCGGGCTTTTCGGGGCTCCCCGGCTGGCTGACTGCGTCGGGCCGCGCGCCCGAAACCTGGTTGGCGTTCGCGGCGGACATCGTCGTGCCAAGCACGGCGTCCAGCCGCTGCACCAGGACGTTGCCGAGTGCGGCGGGACCGATGCTCATTCGTCAGGCGCCTGGTTGCCGTAGGCGGACAGCAGGGTCTGCTGGCGCTTCATGCGTCCCAGCAATTCACCCAGCCGCGCCAGTTGCGGTAGCGCCAGATCCCGTGTCAGCGCGTCGTTTTCCAGGATGCGCACGAGCAGGTCGTACTTCATGGCGCGTCCGGCATCGTCCAGCGGGCTTGCGCGTTCGGTTTGGCGCAGGCGTTCCACTTGCTCGCAGTAAAGCTGGCCGAGGGCGAGCGCCGTATCCCAGTCGCCGGCCTGGGCGGCCGTCAACATCTCGCCCGTGGATGTGGCGATCTCCTGATACAGGTCCAGGATGGCGGAGTACTGGGTAAGGGACGTCATAGAAATCTCGGGCGTTCGATGGCTGGCTAAATTCGTCGTGTGGGCCATCAAAGCTGTGCACTGGCGGCAGGTCGATCGATGGATGTCTGCCAGGCCTCGGCCAGATCCGCCAGCAGGCGGTCGGCGATCTCGAGCTGTTCGACGTCCGCTTTCAGGTTCGCCATCAGCAGCGTGCGGACGATGTAGTCGTAGAGGCGGCCGAGATTGGCGGCGATGTCGCCGCCCGCCTCCATGTTAAGGCCCATTTTCAGGCCTTCGTCGACGATCTTGATCGCCTTGGTGATTGCCGCGCCCCGTTCGGCCACGCGTCCTTCCTGCAGGTGGATGCGGGCCTGCCCGATCGCCGCCCGCGCACCGTGGTAGAGCAGAGTGATCAGCCTTTCCGGGGTGGCGCTCATTACTTGCGTTTCCAGGCCGATATCGGCGTAGGACCGTGCAGAGTGTGAGCCAGTGGGACGGCGGGCGGCGTACGTCATTTAATACATCTTCTTGGAGTTAAGAGTTGGACTTGTTCATGGCCGCGAACTGCTGGGTCAGGTAGTTGGCCGTGACCTGCTGCTGCGAGACGAACTTGTCCAGCTGAACGAACTGGGCACGCATCAGTTCCATGGAGGCTTCGCTGGCTGCCTTGGCGCGGGTGTACTGGTCTTTCACGTTCGCGATCGACTTGGCCAGGCCGTCTTCCTTGATCTTGATCGAGCCGGTGTCGCCGAGAATGTTCTTGGTGGCCGTTTCGAACTGCTTGGCCAGGCCATCGGTGCCGGCCAGCAGGCGGGAGACGTCGGCGCCGTTCGAGGCCAGGGCCTTGTCCAGCTTGACCTGGTCCAGCGTCAGCTGGCGGGTGCTTGGGTTCGTCGTGATGCCCAGGTCGGCCAGCGACCGCAGGGTGCCTTCGCCCGTCACGAACTGCAGCGCGCTGGTGAGCGACGACTGGATGCTGCGGGTCGTGCCGTCGCCGGTCAGCGGCTGGTTGGTGGCGGCGTCGGCGTCAAACGCCGTCAGGTTCTTGATCGTCGTTTGCAGCGTGTTGTAGGCGGTCACGAAGCCCTGGATCGCCTTGCTCGCCACCGAAGGATCGCTTTCCAGCTTCAGGGTGATCGGCTTGCCGGCTTCGGTCTTGGCGGTCAGGTTCAGCGTCACGCCGTCGATGGCGGTCGAAATGTTGTTGCTGCCGCTCTTGATCGTGATGCCGTTGATGTCGATTTCGGCGTCGGTGGCGGCGGTGGCCGTCATCTTGGCGCTGGTGTCGGCGGCGTCGGTGTTGTAGTTCAGGACGTCCTTGAGCGACTGGTCGCCCGTCACCGTGATGGACTTGACCGAAGCCTGCACGCCGGTGTTCTTGGCTGTCAGCATCAGGTAGCTTTTGCCGTCGCCGTCGGTGATGACGGTGGCGCGCACGCCCAGGGTATCGTCGGCGTTGACCGCCTTGACGATGCCGTTGAGCGAAGTGTCGTTCTTCAGGTCGACGGTCTTCTTGGTGCCGTCGGCCAGCTCGATCTGGAATGAACCGGTGGCGCCATTGGACGCCTTGCGGTCGGCCACGCTGCCCGATTGCAGGGTCTGCGAGGAAGCAACGCTGGTCACGTTGATCGTGTACTGACCCGCCACGGCGCCTTCGGCGGCCACGGTCGCGGTCAGGGCGTCGCCGCCGGTCACGCTGCCTTTCACGGCGCCCATCGTTTCGGGCTTGCCCAGGAGGGCGGCAGCCTTCTGCACGGCTTCCACGGCGCTTTTCAGCTGGCCGTAGGCCGTGACGCGGGTTTCAAAGCTGGTCTGGCGGCTGGTGTACAGCTCCAGCTTCTTTTCCTCGGCTGCCTGCAGCTTCGTGAGGATGTCTTCCAGGGGCAAGCCCGAAGTCGAACCGAGGTTGGTGATGGTGGCCATGTGAAATTCCTTCCTAGCGATGCGATTCTGTCAAAAATATGGTGCCGGCGATTGGCCGGGTAAGGGCATAAGGCGGGCCTAATTCGGCGGTTCTCTCACCGGGGGGCGCCAAAACATGTGACGAACGGTGTTTTAAGTGCCGGATCAGGCTGTTGTCTTGATGCCATTGCCTTGCATGTTCACGATCATTTTGGCGATTTTGAGCACGGTTTCGCTGGGGATCGTGCGTATTACGTCGCCAGATTCCGCGTCGACCACCGACACCACCACTTGGTGGACATTCGGGTCGATTTCGAACTGAAGCTGGGTGGACCAGGCCTTCATCTGGTCGTTGATTTCGTCCAGCGCCTTTTCCAGCGGCAGCTTTTGCGCATTGGATTGTTCCGAGGTGGCGCTGTCGGAGGCTCCGCTGTTCGTGCTCGCGGCTGCCGGCGTGGCGGTTGCTGACGGGTCTGGCGCGACGGGGGCAAGCGCGACCGGCAACGGTGCGAACGACGCGGGGGCTAACGGGGTTACGGCCATGATCACTCCAACGGCGAGGTGGGCGTCTCGGAGGAACGCGCTGTTTTCAGGGAATTCTCAGTTACCATAACGACATGGCCGCAGGGAACTTTAGCCCGGTGGATCCAGATGTTTCACGTGCTAAATAGTTCGGACCGGGCAATGAGTGTCAAGACGGCGCTGCGAGTTATCGAAATCATCGAAACCTATGCCCGCGAAAAGCGCGCGTTGCCCCTGTCGGAACTGGCCCGTCTGCTCGACGTCCCCGTTTCCAGCTGCCTGGCGCTGATCCGCACGCTCACCGGCCTGGGCTATCTCTATGAAACCGGGCGGCGCCAGGGCTATTACCCCACCGGGCGCCTCCTGGCGATGGCGCAGCGCATCGCGCGCGCCGACCCTGTTCTGGACCGCGTTTATCCCAGCCTCACTGAATTAAGGGACGCCACCCGCGAAACCATCGTTTTCGCCAAGCTGGCGTCGGACGGCCGCGTTGTCTACCTGGATGTGCTGGATTCGCCGCATACGATCCGATACGCGCCCGTAGCCGGCGAGTTCAAGGACGTTCACGCAAATTCCTTGGGAAAGGCGCTCATCTCGCTGCTGGACGAGCCGGCGCGCGAGGCCATGCTGGCCGGCATGACCATGACCCGCTACAACGACCGCACCCTGGTCACGCGGGAGGCCTTGCTGGACGACCTTCAGTTGTCGCGCCAAAGGGGCTGGTTCATGAACAGCGGGGAATCGATCGCCGACGTGGGCGCCATCGCCTGGCCCGTCACGCTGTCGGGCGAGCACTACGCCATTTCGGTGGGCGGCCCGATCTACCGGATCGAACCTCAGCAGGAAGCCTATGCCCGGATCCTGCGGGCGGCATGCACGGGGCTGGAGCAGCAGGCCTGATCCAGGCCCGCTCGCCCGCCGGCCAGGCCAGGTTCAGTAGGACTTCGGCAGTCCGAGCACCTTTTCGGCGATAAAGCACATGATCAGTTGCGGGCTGACCGGCGCGATGCGCGGGATGAAGCTCTCGCGCAGCAGCCGTTCCACATGGTATTCCTTGGCGTAGCCCATGCCGCCCAGCGTCATCACCGCCGTCTGGCAGGCGTTGTAGCCGGCTTCGGCCGCCAGGTATTTCGCCGAATTGGCGTAGGGGCCGCAGGGCTTGCCCGCGTCGTACAGGCTGGCCGCCTTGAAGACCATCAGGTCCGCCGCTTCCAGCTGCATCCAGGCCTGCGCCAGCGGATGCTGGATGCCCTGGTTCTGGCCTATCGGACGGCCGAACACGGTGCGCTCGCCGGCATACTTCACGGCCCGGTCCAGCGCCGCGCGGCCGATGCCCACCGCTTCCGCGGCGATGAGGATGCGTTCGGGGTTCAGGCCGTGCAGGATGTACTCGAAGCCCCGGCCTTCCTCGCCGATGCGGTCGGCCACCGGAATGCGCAGGCCGTCGATGAACAGCATGTTCGAATCCACGGCCTTGCGGCCCATTTTCTCGATCTCGCGCACTTCGATCTTTTCGCGGTCGAGGTCCGTATAGAAGAGCGACAGGCCCTGGGTGGGCTTTTCCACCTCGGCCAGCGGGGTGGTGCGCGCCAGCAGCAGCATTTTGTTGGCTACCTGCGCCGTCGAAATCCAGATCTTGCGGCCATGCACGACGTACTCGTCGCCCTGGCGCACGGCGCGGGTGCTGAGCTTGGTGGTGTCCAGGCCGGCGTCCGGCTCGGTGACGGCGAAGCACGCCTTCTCGCGCCCGGCGATCAGCGGTTCAAGCCAGCGGCTGCGCTGTTCGTCGCTGCCGAACACCACGACGGGATTCAGGCCGAAGATATTCATATGGACGGCGGAGGCGCCGGTGAAGCCGGCGCCCGAGGCGGCGATGGTCTGCATCATCAATGCGGCCTCGGTCATGCCCAGGCCGGCGCCGCCGTACTCCTGCGGCATGGCGATGCCCAGCCAGCCGTCGCGGGCCAGGTCGGCGTGCAGCGGTTCGGGGAAGCCGCCTTCGCGGTCGCGCTCCAGCCAGTATTCGTCGGGGTACCGGTCGCAGATGCGGGAGACGGCGTCGCGCAAGGCCAATTGCTCGGGGGTGAATTCAAAGTCCATCAGTCGTTTCCATCTTGGGTAATGCCACGGGCGACCATGGCGTCGATCCGGGCCGCGTCGTAGCCGGCCTCGGCCAGCACTTCGCGGCTGTGCTGGCCCAGCTTCGGGGCAGGCAGGCGTATGGATGTCGGGGTGCCCTCGTACCGGCCCAGCGGGGCCGTGGTGCGGATCCGGCCTTCCGAGGGGTGTTCCATTTCCTGGATGAAACCGGTGGCGGCCAGGTGTTCGTCCTGGAGCAGGCCGTCGATCGTATAGAGCTGCGAGGCGGGGATGTCCGCCCGCGCCAGATCGTCCAGCCACTCCTGGCTTGAGCGCGTGCCGATCACGTCGGCGACGAAGGCGTAGACCTCGCTGATGTTCGCGGCCCGCGCCCCATGCGTGCAAAAGCGCGTGTCTTGCGACAGTTCGGGCCGGCCGATCAGGCCGAAGAAATTGCGCCAGTGCTTGTCGTTGTAGATCAGCAGGCAGATATACCCGTCGGCCGTCGCATAGGGGCGGCGATGCGGCGCCAGCAGGCGCGCATAGCCGGTGGGGCCCAGCGGCGGTTCGAAGGTCGCGCCTCCCAGGTGATCGCCCAGCACCAGGTGGGCCATCCCTTCGAACATGGGGATCTCGACCTGCTGGCCGCGGCCGGTCGCCCGGGCGCTCAGCACCGCCGACACCAGCGCAATGCCCACGTGCAGTCCGACCGCGCGGTCGGCCAGGGTCAGCGGGGCGTAGCGCGGCACGTCGCCGCTTTGCTGGGCCGACAGCGCGGCGATTCCGGTCTGGCCCTGGATCAGGTCGTCGTAGGCGGGGCGTCCGGCATAAGGCCCGGCCTCGCCAAAGCCGTAAGCCCCCACGTATGCGATGCGCGGGTTGCGCGCCGCCACCGTCTCGTAGGACAGGCCCAGCCGCGCCATCGCCTGGGGACGGATGTTGTAGAGCAGGGCGTCGCAGCTTTCCGCCAGCTTGAGGCAGGCGGCCAGTCCCTCGGGCGTCTTCAGGTCCAGCACGATGGACCGCTTGTTGCGGTTCAGGTGCAGGTAGAGATGCCCCATGCCGGGGTTGCGCATGGGGCCGACGGCCCGCATGTTGTCGCCCGCCGGCGACTCCACCTTGATCACGTCCGCGCCCAGGTCGGCCAGGACCTGAGTAGCGTAAGGCCCCATGACGACCGAGCTCAGGTCCAGGATGCGCACGCCGCTCAAGGGGCCGGCGGAGCGCGTGTCGGGGGAGGGCTGCTCCATCATTGCTGTTCGATCCCCGCGTCGCGGATCAGCTTGCCCCACAGGTCGCGCTGCTCGCTGACGAACTGGGCAAACTCCTGGGGCGTGCCGGAAAATGCGTCGAAGCCCAGGCCGGCCAGGCGTTTCTTGACCTCGGGCTTGGCCACCACCTGGTTGATGGCGGCATTCAGCTTGGCAACGACCTCTGGCGGCAGGCCGGCCGGACCGAAGTAGCCGTTCCAGGAATTCAGGTCGAAGTCCTTCACGCCCGACTCGGCCATGGATGGCAGGTCCGGCACGATGGCGCTGCGCTCGGCGGTGGACACGGCCAGGGCGCGCAACTGGCCCGACTGCACGAAGGGCAGGCCGGAGGCCAGGTCGGTGAACATGAAATCCACCTGGCCGCCCACCACGTCGGTCAGGCTCTGGGGCGTGCCCTTGTAGGGGACGTGCAGGATGTCGATCTTGGCCCGGTTGGCCAGCGTGGCGCCGGCGACGATGCCCGTGCTGTTGCCGCTGGCGTAGGTAATGCGGCCCGGGTTCTTCTTTGCATCGGCCACCAGTTCGCCGACGTTCTTCCACGGGCGCTTGGGGTTCACGACCAGGATGAAGGGCAGGTTGCCGCCGCGGGCGACGGGAGTGAAGTCCTTGACCGGATCGTACGGCACATTCTTCATCAGCCAGGGGGCGGCCGAGTGCGAGGTATTGGTCGTGACGAACAGGGTGTAGCCGTCAGGCTTGGCGCGAGCCACGTAGCTGGCCGCGATGGTCGCGTTGGCGCCGGGCTTGTTTTCCACCACGACCTGCTGGCCCAGGATGGCCGACAGCTCGGATCCGAAGATCCGTCCCACGGCGTCCGTGCCGGAACCGGCGGGGAAGGGCACGATCAGCGTGATCGGCTTGGAAGGGTAGTCGGCGGCATGGGCGGCGGGCGCGGCCATCATGGCGGCGCCGCTGACGAGCGCGGCGCCTAGCAGGCGAAAAGGTTGCATGGGTTTGTCTCCAGTCTTTATGGGGTGAGGCGCGGCTTCTGCGGCCGCTGCCTGTCATTGCGCCGCATCAAGCGGCAGGGGTGGGCGCCGGAAAATCGCGGATCACGCGATCGGGGGATTCTTCATATGGGGGCGTATAAATCACCAGCAGGCGGGCGGGCTCTTCGCTCGTCACGGTGAAAACGTGGGGAATGTCGGGCGGGAAGTAACAGCAGTCGCCCGGGCCCATGTCGGCCCATTCGTCCTGCACCTGGGCGCGGGCGGTGCCCGAGATCAGGTAGCAGACCTGTTCGATGCCGGGGTGCGCGTGCGGCAGCGCGCCCTTGCCCTTGTCGATCACGCCCAGCAGTACTTCCACGCCGCGGGCGCCCACGGTTTCCGGACTGATCAGGCGGCGGTTGAGCGTGCCGGTGTGGTTGGCGGGGTGGTAACCGGGCACGTCGGCTTCCCGGACCAGCCACCGTGGCGTGTTTTGCTGCGTCATGTCTCATCCTTTTGTTTTTCATACATGAATTTATTTTCACGTATGAGAAAAACATCGGCAAGTGCTTTTTCGGCCCGCATACTGTGTCGCGCCCTAGGGGATTAGGGAAAACACCGTGCGCGGACTGCTAAAATCCAAGGCTGATCTCATTTCGCGACCCCGCCATGTCTTCTGTCCGCACGCCTGACGCTTCCGCTTCCCTGTCCGACTGGTTGCAGTACCTGGAATCCATCCACGCCACCGCGATCGACATGGGCCTGGACCGGGTGCGCGAGGTGGCCGGGCGCATGGGGCTGGAGCTATCCGGCGTGAAGTTTGTCGTCGGGGGCACCAACGGCAAAGGATCCACCTGTGCCATGCTGGAATCCATCCTGCTGGCCGCGGGCTACAAGGTCGGGCTGTACACGTCGCCCCACCTGATCGATTTCAACGAGCGCGCCCGCGTCAACGGCCAGATCGCCACGGACGAAGCGCTGATCGCCCAGTTCCAGGCGGTCGAGGCGGCGCGGGGCGCGGTCTCGCTGACCTACTTCGAATTCACCACACTGGCCATTTTGCGCCTGTTCTCGCAATCCAGGCTCGACGCCGTCGTCCTGGAAGTGGGACTGGGCGGCCGCCTGGACGCCGTGAACATCATCGACGCGGACTGCTCCATTGTTACCAGCGTCGACCTGGACCACACCGACTGGCTGGGCGACACGCGCGAAAAGATCGGCTTCGAGAAGGCCCATATCTACCGCAGCGGCCGGCCCGCCATCTGCAGCGATCCCGTGCCGCCGCAATCGCTGCTGGATTATGTCGAGACGATCGGCGCCGACCTGTGGCTCTTCGGGCGCGATTACAACTATTCGGGCGATCGCCAGCAATGGGCCTATGGCGGGCGCGAGCAGCGCCGCAGCTCGATGGCCTACCCGGCCTTGCGCGGCGCGAACCAGCTGCTGAACGCCTCGGCCGCGCTGGCGGCGCTCGAATCGGTGCGCGATCGCCTGCCGGTGCAGCAGCAGGCGGTGCGCCTGGGGCTGCTGCAAGCCTCGCTGCCGGGCCGCTTCCAGATCTTGCCCGGGCAGCCGGCGGTGATCCTGGACGTGGCGCACAACCCGCACGCCGCGGCGGTGCTGGCGCAGAATCTGGACAACATGGGCTTCCATCCCTACACCCACGTGGTGTTCGGCATGCTGAACGACAAGGATCTGGCCGGCGTGGTGGCCAAGATGGGAACCCGCGCTGACTACTGGTACTGCGCGGGCCTGCCCGGGCCGCGCGGCACCTCTGGCCAGGCCTTGGCCGACCAGGTCGCCGCTGCGTTGCCGCCGTCGCCGGCGGGGGGCGAAAGCCCGAGCATCGAGGCGTATGCCGATCCCGCCCTGGCCTTTGCCGCCGCGCGCGAACGGGCAGGGGAGAATGATAGAATCGTGGTGTTCGGATCGTTTCTCACCGTAGCCTCGGTTTTGCAGGCTCTGGGTCGCAAGGCATAGGCAAACCGGGCCAATCGCGTGGTGGCGGCCCGCCGCCGTATTGCCGCAAGGCGCCGCAAGGAATTCTCTTCCATGGGTTTTTTCAAACGCAAAGATCCTGCCGACCAGGCGCAGTCGTCCAAACGGGCTGCAGTGCCTAGCGAGGTCCAGGCTGCGGAGCTGCGCGGCCGCGCGCGGCGCAGGCTGGCAGGCGCCGTCGCGCTCGTGCTGGCCGCCGTCATCATTCTGCCCATGGTGCTGGACTCGCAGCCGGCGCCTGTCGCCGACAACATCCCCATCAAGGTGCCGGAACGCAATACGCCGTTCCAGCCGCAAGTCGCCGAACCGCAACTCGCGGCGCCGGCCACGCCAGCCCCAGGCGCCGCCCCGGCGGACCCCGCCGCCGTTCCGACGCCGCCCGCCGTGACCTCCACGCCGCCGCCGGTGGCGGTGGCGCCGGTCACGCCGCCCGCCGCGCAACCGGCGACGCCGCCCGCGGCGCCGCCCAAGCCCGAGGCGAAACCCAAGCCCGAGGCCAAGCCGGCCACGCCGCCCAAGCCGGACTCGCGCTCCGACGACGGCGCGCGCGCCCTGGCGCTGCTGGAAGGCCGCTCCGCGCCGGCCGCCGCGCCGGCGCCCAAGCCGGCAGCCTCCAAGGGTAATTTCGTCTTGCAGATTGCGGCCTACACTACGTCTGAAGACGCCCAGTCGCGCCGCGGCAAGCTGCATCAGGCCGGCGTCACGAATGCATTTGTCGAACAAGCCTCCATCGGGGGCAAGCAGCAGTACCGTCTGCGGGTGGGGCCGTTCCCCTCGCGCGAGGCGGCACAGGCGGCCCAGGCGCGTTTGCGCACCCTGGGCTATGACAATGGTTTCATTGCCGCCCAATAGTGACCGGTTTCGACTTCGTCGTGCTGGCCATCCTGGCGGTATCGGGTGTGCTGGGCCTGGTGCGCGGCCTGCTCAAAGAGGTGCTGTCGCTGGTCGCCTATCTGCTGGCCTTCGTGGCCGCGATATGGTGGGGCCCCACGGTCTATACGTGGCTGGAGCCCTATATTGAAACGACGCTGCTGCGCATGGGAGTCTCATACGCCGTGGTGTTCATCATCGTGTTGCTCGGCGTGGGGTTGGTCAATATGACACTTGCCGCCTTGATCCGCAGCACCGGACTGAGCCCCGCCGACCACGGCCTGGGCGGGATGTTCGGGCTGGCCCGTGGCCTGCTGATCGTGCTGGCGCTGGTCGCCGCCGCAGGCTATACGCCGCTGCCGGAAGAGCCGTGGTGGAAGGACGCCATGTTTTCGCATTCGGCCATCGAGGCCATCAAACATATCAAGACGTGGCTGCCGCCGTCCCTGGCGACGTGGCTGCCGTATTGATTAGCTTCAAATCAACCAGGAAATCTCACCATGTGTGGAATCGTAGGGGTCATCGGGCGCGGGCCGGTCAACCAGCTGCTCTATGACAGCTTGCTGCTGTTGCAGCATCGCGGGCAGGACGCCGCGGGCATCGCGACGTCGCAAGGCAACCAATTCAATATGTACAAGGCTCACGGCCTAGTGCGCGACGTCTTCCGTACGCGCAACATGCGCGCGTTGCCGGGTACGTCCGGCGTCGGCCAGGTCCGCTATCCGACCGCGGGCTCCAGCGCCAGCGAAGAAGAGGCCCAGCCGTTCTACGTCAATGCGCCGTTCGGCATCATGTTGTCCCACAACGGCAACCTGACCAACTGGCGTGAACTGCGCGAATCGCTGTACCGGGTCGATCGCCGCCACATCAACACGAATTCCGACTCGGAAGTGCTGCTGAACGTGCTGGCGCACGAGCTGCAGTCGTCGGCCAATGGCGTGTCGCTCGACGACGACGCCATGTTCCGCGCCGTGTCCGCCCTGCACAAGCGCGTGCGCGGCGCCTACGCCGTCGTGGCCCAGATCTCCGGCTACGGCCTGCTCGCTTTCCGCGACCCCAACGGCATCCGTCCGCTGTGCATCGGCCGCCAGGAAACCGAAGAGGGCGTGGAATGGATGGTGGCCTCGGAATCCGTGGCGCTGGAAGGCAGCGGCTTTGCCTTCGTGCGCGACGTCGAGCCGGGCGAGGCGGTGTTCATCGACCTGGACGGCCGCTTCGTCAGCCGCCAGTGCGCCGACAACCCGCAACTGGTGCCGTGCATTTTCGAATACGTGTACTTCGCCCGTCCCGATTCGATGATCGACGGCGTGTCCGTGTACGACGCCCGCCTGCGCATGGGTGAATACCTGGCCGACAAGGTGGCGCGCAACATGCGCCTGGGCGACATCGACGTCGTCATGCCGATCCCGGATTCCTCGCGTCCCGCCGCGATGCAGTTGGCCGCTCGCCTGAACCTGGACTACCGCGAAGGGCTCATCAAGAACCGCTACGTGGGCCGCACGTTCATCATGCCGGGCCAGGCCGTGCGCCGCAAATCCGTGCGCCAGAAGCTCAACGCCATCGGCATGGAGTTCAAGGGCAAGAACGTGCTGCTGGTCGACGACTCCATCGTGCGCGGCACCACCAGCCGCGAGATCGTGGACATGGCCCGCGCCGCCGGCGCGAACAAGGTGTACTTCGCCTCGGCCGCGCCTCCGGTCCGCTTCCCGAACGTGTACGGCATCGACATGCCGACGCAGAGCGAACTGATCGCCACCGGCCGCACCGACGAGGAAATCGCCCGCGCGATCGGCGCCGACAGCCTGGTCTACCAGGACCTGCACGACATGCAGCAGTCGGTCCGGGACCTCAATCCCAAGCTGTCGCGCTTCGAAGCCTCGTGCTTCGACGGCGAATACATCACCGGCGACATCACCCCCGAGTACCTGGCCCGCCTGGGCCAGTCCCGCTCGGAGCCGGGCCAGGACGAGGGCGCCAGCGGTTTGCGCTTCAACATGGGCTACGCCGCCAGCGACGCCTGATCGTCCGCGGCAGTTCGCCCGCAAGAAAAATGCCGTCCCTCGGGACGGCATTTTTTTCGCCGGGCCAGCCGTCGCGGGACGGCGGCGTTGGGGGCATTCATGCAGCCCCTACGATGCCTGGGGATCCCACAACGCTTCCCGTGTCGCCTCCAGGTGCGTCAGGTACAGGCGCAAGTCGAATTCGTACTGGTGATAGTGCGGCTCCATGCGCAGGCACATGTTGTAGAAGGCCTTGTTGTGGTCCTTTTCCTTCAGGTGGGCCAGCTCATGCACCGTGATCATCTTCAGGAATTCCGCGGGCACCGTCTTGAACAGCGTCGCCACGCGGATTTCGTGCTTGGCCTTCAGCTTGCCGCCCTGCACGCGCGAAATGTACGTATGCTGGCCCAGCGCGTGCTGGATCACGTGGATCTTGCTGTCGAAGGCAACCTTGTTGATGAGGTCGCCGTTGCGCATGTAGGTGTTCTTCAGCTCGGTCACGTACTGGTACAGCGCCTTGTCCGTGCGCACGCCGTGCGCCCCTGCCGGGTACTTGGACAAGAGCGCCGCGCCAAGCTTGCCGTGGTCCAGCAGCTTTTGAGCCTGCGCCAGCAGGGGTTCGGGGTAGCCGGTCAGGTATTTCAGGGCTTGCACAATCAACGCGCGTTCGGTGGCGCAGGTTCAGGCGCGGCCGCGCCGGAAAACGACGGGCAGCGCCATGAAGAACAGGATCACGAAGAGCGCCAGGCTCCATAGGGCGTATTCGATGCCCAGCACGGGCACCTTGGCGTCCATGCAGGTGGCGAAGATGCCGAACAGCGACGGGACGGCGCTTTCCAGACCGATTCCGGTCATGAAGCGGTCGGCGAAGGTCTGGTCGCACGACAGCATGTTGGCCGCCACGCTGTACTGGTACCAGGCCGCCACGACGCCGGACAGGGACAGCACCGCGACCAGCGCGCCGCAGATCCGCGTCAGCGCCCGTCCGCCGCCCATGCCGCCGATCAGGGCGACCACGCCGATCACCAGATAAATCAGGCGCTGCATGACGCACCAGGCGCAGGGCGGCATGCCGAAGACGTGCTGGGATACGAGGGCCACGCCCACGGCGCCGAAGCAGAAGAGGGCGATCAGGCGAAGCAGGCGTTCTGAACGGGAAGTCATTGTCACTGTGGAATGGGTTGAAAAGAGGCGGGCGTGTCGCCCGGCCAGGCTTAGGCCTTCGGAATCGGAATTGGTTGCATCACTTGCGTCAGCACCCCCAGCAGCAGGTCGCGCGCGCCTTCCCAGAAGATCTGCACGCCCAGGCACAGCATGATGAAGGCCGACAGCCGCATGAACACGGCGGTGCCGTTGTCGCCCAGGCGATGCAGCATCTGGGCGGCAAAGCGCAGGCAGACGTAAAGCGTCAGCGACACCACGATGATGCCGGGGATCGAGCCGCCCAGCCGCACCAGGCTCAGCACATGATTCTGGTCGCGCAGCGACACGCCCACCGTGATGGCGGCGGCGATGGAGCCGGGACCACAGCTGATGGGGAAGGTCAGCGGATAGAAGGCCCGGGCCTTCGCCATTTCGGGAGTGAACGACTCGGCCATGCGCGCGACGCGCTCGGTGTCGGCGTCCGGCGAGTTCACCAGGCGCCAGGCGCTGGCGATCACCAGCATGCCGCCGCCCACCCGCACGATGGACAGCGAGATGCCGAAGAAGCTCAACAGCACGTTGCCGGCCACCATGGCCACGATCAGCATCAGGCACACGTTGACCGCCACCCGCTTTGCCAGCACCACCCGGGTCGAGGACGACGCCCCTTCCGTCAGCGACAGGAAGATCGGCGCGATCGCGGGCGGGTTCAGGAAGGGGAGCAAGGTGGCCAATGCGAAGAAGAAGCTGCCACCGAAGACGCGCAGGTAATCGTTGATCTGCATGGGTGCGGGCAAATGCCTGGCCGAAAACCGGGATTGTATGCGGTCCGGGCGGAGTCTGGCGATGCTTGGGCGGGGGGCGGCGTCAGGCGGCGCGCTGCTGGGTTTCCTCGCCGGCGAGCGCGTCCAGGATGTCGCGCTCGAATTGCATCTGGCTGCGGGGGCGCGCAAGCGCCGATCCGTCCACGATGAACACGTCTTCCACGCGGTCGCCCAGCGTCATGATCTTGGCCATCAGCAGGTTGACTTCGTGGCGGGCAAACACGCGCGCCAGGGCGTGCAGCAGGCCGGCGCGGTCGGTGGCCGTCACGGACAGGCGCCACGAGGTGCTGCGTTCGTCGGGCTGCAGTTCGGCCTGGGGCATGACGGGAAATACGCGCGACACGCGCGACTGGCGGCCGCGGCCGTAGTAGCCGCCGCGGCTGGGTTGCGCCTGGGCGGCGGCGTGCGGATCCTTCAGGCGTTCGGCCAGCTCGTGCTCGACCAGCGTGGCCTGGGCGCGCAGATCGCTCGCGCCTTCGGGCAGCAGCACGATGAAGCTGTCCAGCGCCCAGCCGTGGCGGGTGGTGTGGATGCGCGCATCCTGAATGGATAGCGACTTGGCGTCGAAGTAGCCGCAGATCGCCACGAACAGGTCGGGCGCGTCGCGCGTGTAGACCATGATCTGCAGGCCTTCCCCGTGTTCGGTGGGGCGGGCCTTGACCACGGCCTGGGCGGGCGCGACCTGGTGGTACAGGTGGCGCGTGTGCCAGGCGATGTCGGAGGCGTCGTGGCGCAGGAAATACGCGACGTCCAGCTGATTCCAGAAGGCCTCGCGGGCGTCGTCGCGCAGGCCTGCCAGGCGGGTCAGGCGCGCGGCTTCTTCCTTGCGTTCGGTCAGCACGGTGTGCGCGTCGGCGTGGGCGCCGCCCAGCGCGGCCAGGGTCAGCTTGTACAGGTCTTCCAGCAGCTTGCCCTTCCAGGCGTTCCAGACCTTGGGGCTGGTGCCGCGGATATCGGCGACCGTCAGCAGATAGAGCGCGGTCAGGTGGCGTTCGTCCTTCACGGTGGCGGCGAAATCCTGCACGACGGCGGGGTCGGACAGGTCGCGCTTTTGCGCCACGGCCGACATCAGCAGGTGCTGGCGAACCAGGAATTCCACCAGCTTGGTGTCTTCCGGGTCCATGCCGTGATCCTGCGCGAACTTGCGCACTTCGCGCGCGCCGAGCTCCGAGTGATCGCCGCCGCGGCCTTTTGCGATGTCATGGAACAGCGCCGCCACATACAACAGCCAGTGCCGGTCCAGGCCCGCGATCAGCTGGCTGGCCAGCGGATACTCCTGGGCGTGCTCGGGCATGGTGAAGCGGCGCAGGTTGCGCACGACCGCCAGCGTGTGCTGGTCCACGGTATAGGCGTGGAACAGGTCGTGCTGCATCTGGCCCACGATGCGGCGGAATACCGGCAGGTAGCGCGGCAGGATGTTCAGCATGGTCATGCGCCGCAGCTCATGCACGATGCCGCGCGGCTGCTGCAGGATCTGCAGGAACAGCTTGCGGTTGACCGGATTGCGGCGGAACTGCGCATCGATGCGGTGGCGGGAATGCCAGATGGCGCGCAGGGTGCGGGCCGACATGCCGGTCAGTTCAGGGCGCTGCTGCATCACCAGGAAGGCGCGCAGCAGCAGGGTGGGATTGCGTTCGAAACCGTCGTCCCGAATGATGTCCAGGCGGTCGCGCAGGTTGCGGAAATCGTCGTCGATGTCGCGCGCGTCGCTGTCCGGGCGCGGGAACAGCCTTTCCTCGATGTTCTGCACCAGGATGCCGTTGAGCTGCGTCACGAGCCGCGCCGCCCAGTAGTACCGCTGCATCAGCAGTTCGCTGCCGCGCCGCGTGGCGGTGGCATGGATGCGGTAAACCTCGGCCAGCGCCGGCTGCAGGTCGAACAGCACCCGGTCCTCGCGCCGGTTCGACAGCAGGTGCAGTTCGATGCGCAGCCGCTTGAAGGCCTGTTCGGCCTTGCGCAGGTCGCGCGCTTCGGAGGAGGTCAGCAGGCCGGCCTGCGCCACGGAGCGCCAGCTGTTGCCAAAGCCCGCCGCCCGCGCCATCCACAGGATGACTTGCAGGTCGCGCAAGCCGCCCGGCGATTCCTTGCAGTTTGGCTCCAGCGCGTAGGGCGTGTCGTGGTAGCGGGCGTGGCGCTGCTGCATTTCCACGCGCTTGGCAAGGAAGAAGGCGCGCGGGTCCAGGCGCGACTTGGTCGCGGCGTCGAATTTTCTCATCAGCACGCGGCTGCCGGCCAGCCAGCGGGATTCCAGCAGCGAGGTTTCGACGGTGATGTCCGCGTCGGCCTCGCGCTCGCAATCCTCGATGGTGCGCACGCTGTGGCCGGGCTCCAGCCCCAGGTCCCAGAGCGAGGCCACCAAGTGCTCGATGGCGGTTTCGTCCTCGGCCGTGGGCGCGTGGGGCAGCAGGATCAGCAGGTCGACGTCGGAATGAGGGTAGAGCTCGCCGCGGCCGTAGCCGCCCACGGCCGCCAGCGTGGCGCCGACAGGCAGCGGATAGTGCTTGACCAGATCGCGCAGGGCGGCGTCCACGACCCGCCGCAGCTCGGACAGCAGGGCGTCCGGGCGTTCGTGCTCGCGGAACTGGGCCACCACGGCCCGCCGGGATTCCTGGATGCGTTCGCGCAGTGCGGTGAGGATTTCGGCGGTCATGGCAAGCAGCGGGGCTTCAGACGGCGGGAATGACGATGGGCTCGGTAATGAAAGCCGGCGGTTGGGGCATGCCGGGCGACAGGGTCAGCACTTCGTAGCCGGTCTCGGTTACGCAGACAGCATGCTCCCACTGGGCGGACAGGCTGTGGTCGCGCGTGACAACCGTCCAGCCATCGGACAACTGGCGGATCTCGCGGCGGCCGGCGTTGATCATCGGTTCGATCGTGAACAGCATACCCGTCACCAGTTTTACGCCCGAGCCGGGCTTGCCGTAATGCAGCACCTGGGGGTCTTCATGGAAGCGCTGTCCGATGCCGTGCCCGCAGAACTCGCGCACCACCGAGAAGCCGTTGGCTTCGGCGTGTTTCTGGATGGCGTTGCCCACGTCGCCCAGCGTGGCGCCGTTCTTGACTTGCTGGATGCCCTTCCACATGCACTCGAAAGTGATGTCGGTCAGGCGGCGCGACAGGATGGATTGCTCGCCCACCGGGTACATGCGGCTGGTGTCGCCAAACCAGCCGTCCTTGATGATGGTGACATCGATATTCAATGAGTCCCCGTTTTTCAGCACCTTGTCGCCCGGGATGCCGTGGCAGACCTGGTGGTTCACCGACGTACAGATGGCGCCGGGGAAGGGCGGGTAGCCGGGCGGGGCGTAGCCCACGGTGGCGGACTTCACTTTGAGTTCGTCCGTCAGGTACTCCAGGCAGAGGCGGTCCAATTCCCCGGTGGTTACACCCGGCTTGACGTGCGGGGTGATGAAATCGAGGACTTTGGCGGCGTCCTGACAGGCGGCGCGCATCTTGGCCAGGTCGGCCGGGTTGGTGATTGTGCCCATGGAGTAGCTTGGCGATCTCTCGCTTGAATGTCTGCTTGAAAGAATAGTAGAATTATAGGCTTCCCAAAAAATTTGGGGAGCAATCGGGTTACGGCAAGAGCCGATAGCGAGGGCAGAACTCCTACATGCGGGGTCGCCGAGCGCTATGGCGAAGAGTCGACCCGGCGGGTGCGGGCCTTGTGGGTCCAGGCAATCCCGGCAGGCATTTTGGTTTTGCGTGGTCGTCTTATGAGATCGATGGCAGGCCCTGAAGTTTCACCGCAAGCGAAGGTTGTGGAGCGAGTTCGGGCAGGTCGTCAGGTTCTGGGGCGAGCGCGCCAGGCAGGGTGCCGGCTGGAAGCGTTTGGGCTGCGAAAGTGCGCATCGGCTGGGCGCGGCGTGCTTGTAAGCCTGGTCATGTTTTAGAGCGGCGATGCAGGTTCGGTATGGGCGCTGGATTAATTTCTTGAAAACGGGGTCTTGAAAAAGTCCGTGTTTTTTGAAGAGATGCCCCAGCGGCCTGATGCGCGACCAGGCTGAAAGGCTTAGGGCGCGAAGAGCTGGATTTCGCTGCCAACAAAACAAGTCCGGGTGCGCCTTGAAGAAACTTCCAGGAGATTCCTGGAGTGTCGGATGGGCGCGATGCAAGTGCGCGGCGCAAGGCTCCTTGTCGTGGCGGCCGTCTGGGTTTATCGCGGCAGCGTAGTAGAAGTCGTTAAAGGCGAGTCGTTGAACGCGATATGTCTGGAACGTCGTAGTTATTGCGGCAGTGATCGGCCGGCCCGGTTAAAATCATGTCATCCCGCATTTGCGGGAAATCGCGCGCAACACCACCCAGGGTGTCAGCAAGATGCTGATGCAGGTGCGGCGCAAGAAATCAACCCTTGGAGAATTACATGTCTTTGATGCGCGAAATGCTGGAAGCGGGTGTCCACTTTGGTCACCAGACCCGTTACTGGAACCCCAAGATGGCTCAGTACATCTTCGGTCACCGCAACAAGATTCACATCATCAACCTGGAAAAGACGGTTGATAAGTACCAGGAAGCCACCAAGTTCGTGAAGCAGCTGGCTGCTCGCGGCGGCAACATCCTGTTCGTCGGCACCAAGCGCGCAGCGCGCGAGCTGGTCGCCTCCGAAGCCGCCCGTTGCGGCATGCCCTACGTCGACGCCCGCTGGCTCGGCGGCATGCTGACCAACTTCAAGACGGTCAAGACCTCGGTCAAGCGCCTGAAGGACATGGAAGTCGTCGTCGCCGAAGGCGGCGCCGAGCGCATGATCAAGAAGGAAGGCCTGCTGTTCCAACGCGAACTGGACAAGCTGAACAAGTCGATCGGCGGCATCAAGGACATGAACGGCTTGCCCGATGCCATGTTCGTGATCGACGTCGGCTACCACAAGATCGCCATCGCTGAAGCCAAGACGCTGGGCATTCCCGTGGTCGCCGTGGTTGACACCAACCACTCGCCCGACGGCATCGACTACGTCATCCCCGGCAACGACGACTCGGCCAAGGCCATCGCGCTGTACGCCAAGGGCATCGCCGACGCCGTGCTGGAAGGCCGCGAACAGAACCTGAACGGTCTGGTCGAAGAGCTGGGCGAAGGTCAGGAAGAGTTCGTTGAAGTGCAGGACAACCAGGCCTAAGCCTGCTGTCATGTCCGGCGGTTAGTGTCTGGGAGCGGCGCCGAAACGGTCCGCTCCCGCCTCGCCGGCACTGCGAAGGTGGGCTCCCATCTTCCAGGCCCGCAAATCGCGGGCGTCCCATCGAATCAAACCACTGCCCCGGCCCGCCGGGGCGTGTCTTAGCAAAATTTGGAGCAAACATGGCTGAAATTACCGCTGCCCTGGTCAAGGAACTGCGCGAAAAGACCGACGCGCCCATGATGGAGTGCAAGAAGGCCCTGACGGAAGCCGAAGGCGATCTGGCTCGCGCCGAGGAAATCCTGCGCGTCAAGCTGGGCAACAAGGCCAGCAAGGCTGCCGCCCGCGTCACCGCCGAAGGCCTGATCGGCCTGTTCATCTCCGCCGATGCCAAGCAAGGCGCCGTGATTGAAATCAACTGCGAAACCGACTTCGTCGCCAAGAACGACGACTTCGTCGGCTTCGTGAACAAGCTGGCCGAACTGGTCGCCACGCAGAACCCGACCGACGTGGCCGCCCTGTCGGCGCTGCCGTACGGCGAAGGCACCGTTGAAACCACCCGCACCGCCCTGATCGGCAAGATCGGCGAGAACATCTCGGTCCGCCGCTTCGAGCGCATCGAGACCCCGAACGCGCTGGCCAGCTACGTGCACGGCGGCAAGATCGGCGTGCTGGTCGAATACTCCGGCGCCGAGGAAGTGGGCAAGGACCTGGCGATGCACATCGCCGCCACCAAGCCCAAGGCCCTGAACGCCGACGGCGTGAACCCGGCCGACATCGCCGCCGAGCGCTCGGTTGCCGAGCAGAAGGCCGCCGAATCGGGCAAGCCCGCCGAAATCGTCGCCAAGATGGTCGAAGGTTCGGTGCAGAAGTTCCTGAAGGAAGTTACCCTGATGTCGCAGCCGTTCGTCAAGAACGACAAGCACACGGTTGAGCAGCATCTGAAGGAAAAGGGCGCTTCGATCACCAAGTTCGTGCTGTTCGTCGTCGGCGAAGGTATCGAGAAGAAGACCAGCGACTTCGCCGCTGAGGTTGCCGCCGCCGCCGCTGGCCGCGCCTAACCCCAGGGTAGTGCTTAAGGGCCGGCGCTAGATTAAAGTCTAGTCCGGCCCTTTTCGCCGCAGGGCCGCCCCAAGGTGAAAACCCCTGGGGGCAGCAAACCCGCGCAGCGGGTGCGGCGTTGGGGGCTCCCCATTCTTTGTCTTACACTTTCGTCGGATTGTTCTTCGGGATATCACCTATGAGCAGCAGAGCATACAAACGGGTTCTTCTCAAACTTTCCGGCGAGGCGCTGATGGGCGATGATGCATTTGGCATCAATCGCTCCACCATCGTCCGCATGACCGATGAGATCGCCGAAGTCGCCGCCACCGGCGTCGAACTGGCCATCGTCATCGGCGGAGGCAACATCTTCCGTGGCGTCGCCCCGGGCGCGCAGGGCATGGACCGCGCAACCGCCGACTACATGGGCATGATGGCCACCATCATGAACGCGCTTGCGCTGCAAGATGCGCTCAAGCACAAGGGTATCGACACCCGCGTACAATCGGCCCTGAATATCGATCAGGTCGTCGAGCCCTACATCCGCCCGAAGGCCCTGCGCTACCTCGAAGAGGGCAAGGTCGTCATCTTCGCCGCGGGCACCGGCAACCCCTTCTTCACCACCGATACCGCAGCCGCCTTGCGCGGCGCCGAAATCGGCGCGGAGATCGTGCTGAAGGCCACCAAGGTGGACGGCATCTACAGCGCGGATCCCAACAAGGATCCCACCGCCACGCGCTATGCGCGCATCAGCTTCGATGAGGCGATTGTCCGCCGTCTGGAAGTCATGGACGCCACCGCGTTCGCGCTGTGCCGTGACCAGAAACTGCCGATCAAAGTGTTTTCGATCAATAAGTCCGGCGCGCTCAAGCGAGTCGTCAGCGGCGAAGACGAAGGCACGTTGGTACACGTCTAAAGAAAAGGAAATTTCATGAGCGCCGCAGAAATCCGCAAATCCGCCGAAGCCAGGATGGCCAAGTCGCTTGATACGCTCAAGATCAACCTGGGCAAGATCCGCACGGGCCGCGCCCATACCGGCATCCTGGATCACGTGCAGGTCGAGTACTACGGCTCGCCCGTGCCGGTCGGCCAGGTCGCCAACGTGAACCTCGTGGACGCCCGCACCATCAGCGTGCAGCCCTACGAGAAGCACATGGCCGGCCCGATCGAAAAGGCGATTCGCGAATCGGACCTGGGTCTGAACCCCATCTCCATGGGCGACACCATCCGCGTGCCGATGCCGGCACTGACGGAAGAGCGCCGCCGCGATCTGACCAAGGTTGTCCGCAGCGAAGGCGAAGATGCCAAGATCGCCGTGCGCAACTTGCGCCGTGAAGCCAACGAAGCGCTGAAGAAGCTGGTCAAGGACAAGGAAATCTCCGAGGACGACGAACGTCGCTCCCAGGACGACGTCCAGAAGCTGACCGATCGCGCCGTGGCCGACATCGACAAGATGGTCGTCCAGAAAGAAGCGGAAATCATGACCGTATAATCCCAGCACGTCCCGGGGCGGTCGGCGTTGCCGATCGCCCCGGGCGTCAGGATTCTCTCGCCTATGCGCCGTCCTGCCCATTGCCTCGCGGTGCTTCCACGTCGCGATGGGAACGACGGCGCAGGTTTTTCCCGTACTCCCGTTTTTTTCGCCGGCTCACCGCGCGCAGTCCAACACTAATGGCAACCAGTTCGACCCAGGCGGTTCCCGATACTCGCGACATCCCCGAGCATGTCGCTATCATCATGGATGGCAACGGCCGGTGGGCGACGCGGCGGCTGCTGCCCCGTACGGCGGGCCATGCCAAGGGCGTGCAGGCGGTGCGGCGCGTGGTCGAGGCCTGTGGCCGCGCCGGCGTGCGCTACCTGACGCTGTTCGCCTTCAGTTCCGAGAACTGGCGCCGCCCCGCCGAGGAAGTGTCCTTGCTGATGCGCCTGTTCGTGCAGGCCCTGGAACGCGAAATCGGCAAGCTGGACGAGCAGGGCGTACGCCTGCACGTGATCGGCGACCTGAGCGCGTTTGAGCCGCGCCTGCAGGAACTGATCATGGCGGCGCAGGCCCGCACCGCGCACAACGATCGCCTGCACCTGACGGTTGCCGCCAACTACGGCGGACGCTGGGACATTCTCCAGGCCACGCGCGCCATGCTGGCCGCGGAGCCCGGCCTGGCGGCCCGGCCCGAATTGGTGGACGAGGAGCGCCTGGCCAGGCACCTTTCCATGGCATGGGCGCCCGAACCCGATCTGTTCATCCGCACCGGCGGCGAACAGCGCATTTCCAATTTCCTGATCTGGCAGATGGCCTACGCGGAGTTTTACTTCACGGATCTTTTCTGGCCGGACTTCGGCGCCAATGAGCTCACGGCCGCCTTTGACTGGTACCGCACGCGCGAACGGCGTTTCGGCCGCACCAGCGCGCAAGTCAGCGAAAACGGCACAAAATAAGCGGACGGCGACCAGCGCGTCTTTCCAAAGCTGCACACGAGGAGACCGTCATATGTTGGGCCAGCGTATCGTTACCGCCGCGGTTCTGTTGGCCATTCTGGCCGCCGCAATGATCAGCGCGAACCCCTGGTGGTTCGTCGCCCTGCTGGCCCTGGCTGCGGCCTGCGCCAATTGGGAGTGGCTGCGATTGACGCTGCCGCAACCGCCATCCCCCCTGATTTCCATCGGCGTTGCCGTGCTGCTGCTTGCCGGCATGCTGGCGCTGGCCTCCGCCTGGCTGGCGGGCGACGGCAGCGGCTTGAGCGATCCGGCCTGGGTCATGCGCTACGTGGTGCCCGCCGTGTCGGCAGTCTGGCTGTTCGGCGCCGTCGCCGCCGTGGTCCGCGGCCGTTCCGACGCAGCGCCCGCGAGCCTCGGCTGGTCCGTCTTCTCGGTGCCGGCCGCGTTTGCGGCCTGGGCCGTCCTGGCGCAGATGTTCGTCGCGCGCGGCGCGGGGTTCGTCGTGTCGCTTCTGGCCCTGGTGTGGGTGGCCGACATCGCGGCATATTTTGCCGGCCGCGCGTTCGGCAAGCGTAAACTGGCTCCGCGGGTGAGTCCGGGCAAGACCATTGAAGGCGCCGTCGCCGGCGTCCTGGGCGCCGTGGTGTGGATCGGCCTTTCGAGCTTGTGGGCCGGAACCTACGGCCACGCCCTGGTGGAGCGCTGGACCTTCTGGCTGGCCCTGCCCATCGCCGCGCTGCTGGGCGTGCTGTCCATTGTCGGGGACCTGTTCGAGTCGCTGCTCAAGCGCCGCGCGGGCCGCAAGGACTCCAGCACGCTCTTGCCCGGCCACGGCGGCGTCTATGACCGCATCGACGCGATTCTCCCCGTCGCGCCGTTCGCGCTACTTTTGTCTGGAGTGTTGTTTTGACGGCTTTTCAACGCGTCGTCGTGCTGGGATCGACCGGTTCGATCGGTGAAAGCACGCTGGATGTCATCGCCCGCCATCCCGAGCGCCTGGCGGTTTACGCGCTGTCGGCGTACAGCCAGATGAAGCGCCTGGCCGAACAGGCGCTGGCCAGCCGCGCCGCCGTCGTGGTGGTGCCCGACGCCGCGGCGCGGAAGAAATTCATCGAGGCCTGGGCGGGCGCCGAGGCCATGCCCGAAATCCGGGTGGGCGCGCAGGCGCTGGCCGATACCGCCGCCGATCCGCAATGCGATTCCGTCATGGCCGCCATCGTGGGCGCGGCGGGCTTGCCCGCCGCCCTGGCGGCGGCGCGCGCCGGCAAGCGCGTGTTGCTCGCCAACAAGGAGGCCCTGGTCGCGGCCGGCTCCCTCTTCATGCAGGCTATCCGCGACAACGGCGCGGAATTGCTGCCCATCGACAGCGAACACAACGCTATTTTCCAGTGCCTGCCGCATGGCGGGCGCGCCGTGGCGCCCGAGCAGCCCGGCCGGGGCGTGCGCCGCCTGCTGCTGACGGCGTCCGGCGGGCCGTTCCGCGGCCGGGACCTGGAAGACCTGCACGAGGTCACGCCGGCCCAGGCGTGCGCCCATCCCAACTGGAGCATGGGCCGCAAGATTTCGGTGGACTCCGCCACCATGCTCAACAAGGGGCTGGAGGTAATCGAAGCGCATTGGCTGTTCGCCATGCCCGCCGATCGCATCGAGGTCGTGGTGCACCCGCAAAGCGTGGTGCATTCCATGGTCGAATACGAGGACGGATCCGTGCTCGCGCAGCTGGGCCAGCCCGACATGCGCACGCCCATCGCCTATGGCCTGGGATTCCCCGAGCGCCTGGAAAGCGGCGTGGGTCCGCTGGACCTCACTCGCCTGGGGCGGTTGGATTTCGAGAAACCCGACCTGTCCCGGTTTCCTTGCCTGGCGCTTTCCTTTGCCGCGCTGCGCGCGGGGCAGGGCGCTTGCGTGGCGCTCAATGCCGCCAATGAGGTCGCGGTCGAGGCCTTTCTGGAGGGACGGCTGGCCTATACGTGGATTCCCCGAGTCATCGAGGCCTCCCTGGAGTGGCAGGCTCGACAAGCATCTGTTACCCTCAGCAGTCTTGACGACATACTTGCACTTGACGCCGACGCGCGCACCTTTGCGGGTGGCTTGGGGCTGGCCTGATAGCCGGCCGCGTCTGGCGCCAGATTGGGTTCCAGCTCCGGCTGCCAAATCAGGTTCCAGCCCCGGTTGGCAGACCGGGTTGCCAGACCGGTTGCCAGACCCGGTTGGTAAACCCGGTTGCCATCGCCGATTGCCCGATCCGGTTGCCAGATCCGATTTTCCAGATTCGATTTTCCTAGATTCCGACCCCCATGCTTTTCACCCTGCTGGCCTTTGCCGTTGCACTTGGCTCACTGATCATTTTCCATGAGCTGGGACACTATTGGGTCGCCCGCCTGTGCGGCGTGAAGGTATTGCGGTTCTCGGTGGGGTTCGGCAAGGTCATCCTGCGCCGCACCGACCGGCACGGCACGGAATGGGCGGTTTCCGCCCTGCCGCTGGGCGGCTACGTCAAGATGCAGGACGATCCCCCGGCCGGCGCCAGCGCCGCGGAAGCGGCCGGCGCCTTCAACAGCAAGCCGGTTGGCCAGCGCATCGCCATTGTCGCCGCCGGCCCCATCTTCAACCTGATCCTTGCCGTCTTTCTATATGCCGGGCTGAACATGGCCGGCACCGAAGAGCCGGTGGCCATCATTGCCCAGCCCGCGGCCGACACGCCGGCGGCCCGCGCCGGCCTGCTGCCGGGCGACCGCATCCTGGCGATCGACGACCAGGAAGTCGCGTCCTGGTCGGACGCCCGCTGGCGCCTGATGGACGTGATGGCGACGGGCGGGCGCGCGCGGATCGAAGTCAGCACCCCCGCCGGCGCCGTCCACCAGCGCGAGCTGGATCTTCCCTCCAACACGATGGACCCGGCCAGCGGCGACCCGCTGGCCGCCGCCGGCATCCGCCTGGCCCAGCCCAAGCCCGCCGTGCGCGCCGTGAACGACGGCGGGGAAGGGCAGGCGGCCGGCCTGCGCACGGGCGACCTGGTCGTCGCCGTGAACGGCCAGCCCACGCCCGACACCGGCGCGCTGGTCAGGCAGATCCAGGAAAGCGCGGGCAAGACGCTGGCGCTGACGCTGGTGCGCGACGGCGCCAATATCACGCTGAACGTCACGCCTCGTCCGGAACTGGTCGACGGCCAGGAAATCGGCCGCCTGGGCGTGCAACTCGGCGGCAATGTGCCGATGGTGACGGTGCGCTACGGCGTGTTCGACAGCCTGTGGCGCGGCGCCGTCCGAACCTGGGACACCGCCTGGTTCTCGCTGCGCATGATGGGCCGCATGGTGACGGGCGATGTTTCCTGGCGCAATGTCAGCGGCCCGGTCACCATCGCCGACTACGCCGGACAGACCGCCCGGATCGGCATTGTTGCGTATATCGCCTATATTGCGTTGATCAGCATCAGCCTGGGCGTATTAAATTTGCTTCCCATTCCTATGCTGGATGGCGGCCATCTGCTGTACTATCTCGTCGAAATTGTGCGGGGTAGCCCGCCGCCAGCGAAGTGGATCGACATCGGACAACGCGCCGGCATTGGTTTATTGGCAGGTCTCATGGGCCTTGCGCTGTTTAACGATTTCACGCGTTTATTCACGTAAACGCGATTTAGCATAAAATCCCCCGCCATTTGCACGACCGAGGATACTCAAGGATGTCTTTTCGCCGGATGTTTCATCACAAAAAGGGTGTACTGCCGGGTCTCATCGCCGCACTGCTGTTACCGGCCATGGCCCACGCCTTCGAGCCCTTTGTCGTGCGGGATATCCGCGTAGAGGGTATTCAACGAACCGACGCCGGCACCGTCTTTGGTTATCTTCCGGTCAAGGTCGGAGAGCAATTCACCGAAGAAGAAGCCACTGAAGCGATCCGCCGCCTGTACGGCACGGGTTTTTTCACCGACGTGCAGATCCAGACCGACAATAATGTCGTGGTTGTGGTCGTGCAGGAACGTCCGACCATCGCCTCGGTGAATTTCAGCGGCATGCGGGAGTTCGACTCCAAGGCCATCACCACCTCGCTGGGCCAGGTGGGTTTTGCCGAAGGCCGCATTTTCGACCGCTCCATGCTTGAGCGCGCGGAATACGAACTCAAGCAGCAGTACCTGTCCAAGGGCAAGTACGGCGTCGAAGTGACCTCCACCGTGACGCCGCTGCCCCGCAACCGCGTGGGCGTGAGCTTTGACGTGTTCGAAGGCTCGGTGGCGCGCATCCAGGAAATCCGCTTCGTCGGCAACAAGGCCTTCTCGGAAAGCGACCTGCTTGACGAGTTCAAGCTGACGACGCCGGGCTGGCTGACCTGGTACACGGATACCGACAAGTATTCGCGCGAAAAGCTCGAGGGCGATCTGGAGCGCCTGCGCTCGTTCTACCTGGACCAGGGCTATCTGGAATTCTCGGTGGAACCGCCCCAGGTCACGATTTCGCCCGACCGCCAGGACATCCGCATCACGATCACGGTCCACGAAGGCGAGCCCTACAAGGTCCGCAGCGTCAAGCTGGCCGGCAATCTGCTGGGCCTGGACAAGGAAATCAACGCGCTGGTGCAGGTCAAGCCGGACGAAACCTTCTCGGCGGCCAAGGCCAACGACTCGGCCAAGGCCATCACCGACTACCTGGGTGAACTGGGCTACGCGTTCGCCAACGTGAACCCGAACCCGCAGCTCGATCGCGCCAAGCACGAAGCCGACCTGACGTTCTACGTCGATCCGAGCCGCCGCGTCTACGTGCGCCGCATCCAGATCGGCGGCAACACCCGCACGCGCGACGAAGTCGTGCGCCGCGAAATGCGCCAGCAGGAAGCCGCCTGGTACGACGCCAAGGACATCAAGACCTCCCGCGACCGCGTCGACCGCCTGGGTTACTTCAGCGACGTCAACGTCAAGACCGATCCGGTTCCGGGCTCGCCCGACCAAGTCGACGTCAACGTCGACGTGAAGGAAAAGCCCACCGGCATGATCAACCTGGGCGTGGGCTACGGCTCATCCGAAAAGGCTATTCTTTCGGCCGGCATCAGCGAAGACAACGTCTTCGGCAGCGGCACGAACCTGACCCTGCAGCTGAACACCAGCAAGACGAACCGCGCGATCGTGCTGTCGCACACCGATCCGTACTGGACCAAGGACGGCATCAGCCGCACCACGTCCGCGTACTACCGCGTGACCGAGCCCTGGAACAACAACGACGGCGACTACCGCGTCAAGGCCATCGGCCTGGGCATGAACTTCGGGATCCCGATCTCCGAATATGACCGGATCTTCCTGGGCGCGAACGTCGAGCGCAACCAGATCGATCTGTTCAGCAACTCGCCGCAGGCCTATGACGATTTCGTCGATCAATATGGCGACTCCACGAACTCGGTGATCTTCAGCGCCGGCTGGTCCAAGGACACGCGCGACAGCGCGCTGGCCCCGACCAAGGGTTCGTACACCCGCCTGAAGGCCGACGTGTCGACGGTCGACCTGCAATACACGATGCTGACCGGCCAGCAGCAGTACTTCGTGCCGCTGGGCGGCTCCTACACCCTGGCCTTGAACGGCATGGTTGATTGGGGCCAGAGCTACGGCAACAAGGACTACCCGGTCATCAAGAACGTCTATGCCGGCGGTATCGGCACCGTTCGCGGCTACGACGGCTCCTCGCTGGGTCCGCGCGACACGAAGACGGGCGATTATCTGGGCGGCACGCGCCGTATCGTCGCGAACGCGCAGTTGTACCTGCCGTTCCCGGGCGCTTCCAAGGACCGTACCCTGCGCTGGTTCGTCTTCGGCGATGCCGGCCAGGTGTCGGCCGGCAGCGGCTTGAGCTGCACCCGCGGCCGGGACAATACCGAGGTGGAAGATCCTTGCGGCTGGCGTTTCTCGGCGGGCGTCGGCCTGTCGTGGCAGTCGCCGATGGGCCCCTTGCAGTTGTCCTACGCCCGTCCGCTCAACTCCAAGGCTGGCGACGACAAGCAAAGCTTCCAGTTCCAGATCGGGACCGGTTTCTAAGCGCGGCGTTACTGTTGAAAACAAGGGAGGGGCCCACCGGCCCGGCTCCCTTGCTGTTTAGTGGCACAATACACACTTTGGCTTTGCCTTACTGGAAGGTGAGATTTTCATGATGTCTGATTTCGCACTTAAATCATCGAATACGCTGGGCGCCAAGCGCCGCGGCAAGTTGGGCGGCTCTATTGCCCTGGTGGGTGCGCTCATTCTCGGTTCGGCTGCTGCGATCCCCGCGCATGCTCAAGGCACCAAGATCGGTTTCGTCAATACCGAGCGTATCCTGCGTGAATCGGGTCCGGCCAAGACTGCGCAAAGCAAGATCGAAGCCGAATTCAAGAAGCGCGACGACGAGCTCCAGCGCCTGAACAACAGCCTGCGTTCGCAAGCCGAGAAGTTCGACAAGGACGCGCCTGTCCTGTCGGAATCCGACCGCGTCAAGCGCCAGCGCGAACTGTCCAACCTGGATACCGACCTGCAGCGCAAGCGCCGCGAGTTCCAGGAAGACTTCAACCGCCGCCGCAACGAAGAGTTCTCCGGCATCGTGACCAAGGCCAACGACGCCATCAAGCGCATCGCTGAGCAAGAAAGTTACGACCTGATCATTCAGGACGCCGTGACGGTCAACCCGCGCATCGACATCACCGACAAGGTGATTCAGAGCCTGGGCAAGTAAAGCGATACCCGTCAAGCCATGCCGGTTTTACTGGATCTTGCCCGCGCGCCAACACTCGAAGCACTGTTGAGCGCTGCCAACACCCAGGGATTGGACTGGCGTATCAGTGCGGTTCCCGGTGCGGACCCTTTCAGGGTCTGCGGCATCGGAACCCTGTCTTCGGCCGGCCGCCAGGAAATCTCGTTCCTGGCCAATCCCCGCTACCAAAGCCAGCTTGGCGCAACCGGGGCGGGGGCGGTCATCGTCTCGCCCGAAGTGGCCGAGACGCTGGAAGCCGAAGGCAGCGCCCGGCCGTCTTTCGCGCTGGTCGTCTGTAAGCATCCCTATCTGCTTTTCGCGCGGATCGCGCAGTGGTTCGACGCCGCCCGCCGGCCCGCGCTGCCCGCCGAGACGCATCCGTCCGCCGTGGTCGCGCCTGACGCGACAATCGAAGAGGGCGTGCGCATCGGGCCCAATTGCGTCGTGGAATCCGGCGCCCGCATCGGCCGCGATACCGTGCTTGGACCGGGCTGCGTGATCGGCGCTGGCTCGTCGATCGGCCCGGGCAGCCGCCTGCACGCCCATGTGACGCTGTACGAAGGCGTGAAGGTAGGGGCCCGCGCCATCATCCACAGCGGCGCGGTGCTTGGCGCGGACGGCTTCGGCTTTGCGCCGGACCCCGCGTTAGGCAAGGGCGCCTGGGGCAAGATTCCGCAGTTCGGCGGCGTGTCCATCGGGGACGACGTCGAAATCGGCGCCAACACGACAGTCGATCGCGGCGCGCTGGAAGACACCGTGGTGTCCGACGGCGTGAAGCTGGACAACCAGATCATGGTTGGCCACAACGTGCGCATCGGCGCGCATACCGCGATGGCGGCCTGCGTGGGCGTGGCGGGTTCGACGACCATCGGCGAGCGCTGCACCATCGGCGGCGCGGCCATGCTCTCGGGACACCTGACCTTGGGCGACGATGTGCATATCTCGGGCGGCACCGCGGTGACGTCCAATATTTCCAAGCCTGGCCGCTATACCGGGGTCTTCCCCTATGCGGAGCATGGCGAATGGCAGCGCAATGCCGCCGTGATACAACAGTTGGCGCAATTGCGCCGCCGCGTGCGGACGCTGGAAAAAGACTAGGGCGCGTCGCCGTCCTGGCGCGTCCGCGCCGCGAAAATTATTTCATATTGCAGGAAAGCATAGAAAAATGGAACTCGACATCAAGGGGATCATGGAGAGGCTGCCGCATCGTTACCCGATGCTGCTGATCGATCGCGTTGTTGAAATGGTGCCCGGCAAGTCCATTGTCGCCATCAAGAACGTCTCGATCAACGAGCCGTTTTTCAACGGCCACTTTCCTCATCATCCGGTGATGCCGGGCGTGCTCATCGTGGAAGCGATGGCCCAGGCCTCGGCGCTGTTTTCGTTTACCGACGAGAATGGCGGCCTGAAGTGCGAAGGAGCCAAGACGGCCTACTACCTGGTCGGCATCGATGGCGCGCGGTTCCGCCGCCCCGTCGTGCCGGGCGACCAGCTGCGCATCGAGGTCGAGGCCGAGCGCCTGAGCCGCAGCATCTGTAAGTATCAAGCACGCGCAACGGTCGACGGTCAGGAAGTGGCTTCGGCCAAGCTGATGTGCGCGATTCGTAGCCTGGAAGAGTAAATGGCAGGAAACATCCATCCCACCGCTGTCGTTGATCCGGCGGCAAAAATCGACCCGACGGCGGTCATCGGCCCGTTCGCAGTGGTGGGACCCGATGTGACCATCGGCGCCGGGACCGAGATCGGTCCGTACTGCATGATCGACGGCGTGACCACCATCGGGCGCGATAACCGCTTCTACCGCTATTGCTCCATCGGCGGCATGCCGCAGGACAAGAAATACGCGGGCGAGCCCACGCGCCTGACGATCGGCGACCGCAACACGGTGCGCGAATTCGTCACGCTCAATACGGGCACGCTGCAGGACGGCGGCGTCACCACGCTGGGCAACGACAACTGGATCATGGCGTACGTCCATGTGGCGCACGATTGCCACATCGGCAATAACACGATCATGGCCAATTCCGTCCAGCTGGGCGGGCACGTCCACGTGGGCGACTGGGCCATCATCGGCGGCCTGACCGGCGTGCACCAGTTCTCGCGAGTGGGCGCGCACACCATGACGGGCGGCAACAGCTCGCTCATGCAGGACACGCCTCCGTTCGTGCTGGCCGCCGGCAATCCCTGCCGCCCGGTCGGCATCAACGTCGAGGGCCTCAAGCGCCGCGGCTTCACGCCCGCCGCCATTTCGGCCCTGCGCGAAGCCTATAAGATCATCTATCGCCGGGGGCTGCCCCTGGACGCGGCGCGCGCCGAATTGCGCGAGCGCCAGCAGGCCATCCCCGAGGCCGCCGAGCACCTGCAGACGCTGCTCGATTTCCTGGACGTCGCTTCCCGCGGCATCATCCGTCCATGACCACGCGGATCGGCATGGTGGCCGGCGAGCCTTCGGGCGATCTGCTGGCCGGTCGCATCATTGCCGGTCTGCAAGCGCGCGATCCCGGCGTCCAATGCGAGGGTATCGGCGGACCGCAGATGCAGGCCCGGGAATTCGACACCTGGCATCCGATGCATGCGCTGACGGTATTTGGCTATGTGGACGCGCTCAAGCGCCTGCCCAGCCTGCTCGGCACGTATCGGGACGTCAAGCGCCGCTGGCTGGCCGAGCCGCCGGCGGTTTTCGTCGGCATCGACGCGCCCGATTTCAATCTGCGGCTGGAACATCAACTGCGGCAGGCGGGCACGCCCACGGTGCATTTTGTCGGCCCGTCGATCTGGGCGTGGCGCTATGAACGCATCCACAAGATCCGCGAATCGGTGTCGCACATGCTGGTGCTGTTTCCGTTCGAGGAAGAGATCTATCGCAAGGAAGGCATTCCGGTAACGTACGTGGGCCACCCGCTGGCCGGCGCCGTGCCGATGCAGCCTGACCGCGCTGCGGCGCGCGAACGCCTTGGCATCGACCAGAACGCCCGCGTGCTGGCGATTCTGCCGGGCAGCCGGTCGTCCGAGATCCGCCTCCTGGCGCCGCGCTTTCTGCAAGCCGCCCAACAGCTGCAAAAGAAGGATCCCGCCCTGCAATGCGTCGTGCCCATGGTCAATGACCAGCGGCGCGCGGAGTTCCTGGCTATCCTGGCCCAGTATCCCGTGCCCGGGCTGCGCTGCATCACCGCGCACGACCTGCACGGCGAGGGCGGGGACCGCAAGGCGCCCGTGGCGTGGTCCGTCATGGAAGCCGCCACGGCGGTGCTGGTGGCCAGCGGCACGGCCACCCTGGAGACGGCGTTGTTCAAGCGGCCCATGGTGATTTCCTACGTGCTGTCGCCCTGGATGCGCCGTATCATGTCCTGGAAGTCCGGGCAGCAGAGGCCGTACCTGCCCTGGGTAGGCTTGCCGAACGTGCTGTTGCGCGACTTTGTGGTGCCGGAGCTGTTGCAGGACGACGCCACCCCCGAAAAGCTGGCGCAAGCGACCTGGCAGGCATTGACCGACGAGGCCTTGATCGCCCGCGTCGAAGCGCGGTTCACCGCCATGCACCAGGACTTGCTGCGCGATACGCCGGCGCTGGCCGCACAGGCGATCCTGGAGGTAGCTGGTGGAGCAGCCTGACCTGTTCGCGGCCCCGGAACAACCCGCGATGCTGACAGCCGGCGTCGACGAGGCCGGCCGCGGCCCGCTGGCGGGCGAGGTCTACGCGGCGGCCGTCATCCTGGACCCGGACAGGCCTATCGACGGACTGGCCGATTCGAAGGTGCTCACGGCGGTCCGGCGCGAGGAGCTGGCCCTCCAGATCAAGGAACACGCGCTGGCCTGGTGCATCGCCAGCGCGACGGTGGCCGAGATCGACAGCCTGAATATCCTGCGCGCCACGATGCTGGCGATGCAGCGCGCCGTCCAGGGCCTGGCCACGATGCCGCAGCTTGCGCTGGTGGACGGCAACCAGGCGCCCAAGCTCGGCTGCACCGTGCAGACCGTCATCAAGGGCGACGCGCTGGTGCCGGCGATTTCGGCGGCGTCCATCCTGGCCAAGACCGCCCGCGACGCCGACCTCCTGCGCCTGCATGCGCTGTATCCCCAATACGCGTTCGACCAGCACAAGGGCTACGGCACCGCATTGCATTTGCAGAGGCTGCGCGAGCACGGTCCCTGCGCGGAGCACCGCCGCAGCTTCGCACCCATCAAGGCCTTCGGCCTGGTTTCATGAAGCACATCAGTTCCCGCGACAATCCCGCGGTCAAGGCGCTGGTCAAGCTCGCCGGCACGGCAGGCAAGCGCGGCGCGCCCGTGCTGCTGGACGGCGTGCACCTGTGCCAGGCGTGGCTGCAGCATTACGGCGCGCCCGATCAGGCGGTCTTCGATGTGGAACGCCTTTCCCAGTCCGACATCGCCGCGCTGGCGGCCGCGGTGCCCGACAGGGACTGCCTGGCGCTGGACGCGCGGCTGATGCAGTCCCTGGCCGCGGTGGAAAGCGGGCAGGGCGTGGCGTTCCTGGTCACGCCGCCGGTTCCGCATCAGCCGGCCGAGGTGGACGAGAACTGCGTGCTGTTCGACCGCATCCAGGACCCGGGCAATGTCGGCACGTTGTTGCGCACCTGCGCGGCGGCGGGCGTGAAGCGGGTGTTCCTGGCGACGGGCACGGCCGCGGCCTGGTCGCCCAAGGTGTTGCGCAGCGGGCAGGGCGCCCATTTTGCGCTGGCCATCCATGAGCACGTCGACCTTGCCGCCTTGCTGCCCAAGCTGCGGGTGCCGCTGGTGGCCACGGCCCTGGACGGCGCGCAGGACTTGTACGCCGGCCGCCTGCCGGAGCGCTGCGCCTGGGTTTTCGGGCATGAGGGCCAGGGCGTGGCCGCGGCGATTCTTGCCGCCGCCCGCCTCAAGGTGCGCATTCCGCACGACATGGCCGCCGTGGAGTCGCTCAATGTGGGCGCCGCCGCCGCCATCTGCCTGTTCGAGCAGCGGCGTCAGGCGTCGCTTGGCCACTGATCGGGCATCGATTCCCCCGGTTTTCTCCTGATTGAGGGGGGCGTCCCCCGTTTATACTGCCGCGTCGCGTAAGGCGCGCGGCGGTTCGCGCGCGCCTGCAAGACGTATCCCCCATGAAGGACGACACATGAAAAGCTGGGTCAAACTGAGTGTTGCCGCGCTGGGCGCGGCCGTGTTGCTGGCCGGCTGCGCCGGCCCCCGCTATGCCGACGTGGCGACGCGCATCCCTGCGATCGAGCCCGCGGACGGACGGATCTACTTCTATCAACCCGTGACTTCCAGCGGCGGAAAAATCGCGCAGCCCGCCATCCTGGTCGACGGCCAGAAGGTCGGCCGCTCCAAGCCGGGCCATTTCTTTTTCGTGGATCGCGCCGCCGGCGAGGTCGCCGTCATGACCGCGACCGACCGCAAGGAGCGCAAAGAGGCGCTGAATGTTCCGCTGGCCGCCGGGCAGACCCAGTATGTGCGCGTGGACATCACGGGCGGCAAGCAGGTCTTGCGCCTGGAGGAATCCGCCGATGCCGCCCGGCAGGCGCTGTCGGATCTGCGGTACTGGGGCGCGGGGCGGCGGGACAGAGAGGCATTGCGCTACTGATGACGCCACACGTTTTGTAAAAAACTGACGCACTCATATACTTACACGCTTTATTTCCTCCGAGGTCTTCATGGCGTCGTTGCTGGTTCATAAGCTTGAAGGTGTTGCGCGTGCGGGCAGAGGGGTGATCCTGGCTTCAGTCTGCGCGCTTGCATTGGGCGCGTGCATGTCGGTCAGCACCCAGAAAGTCAGGATGGTGCCCGTGGCGGCTGCCGATCCGGTCAGCATCATCCAGCCGTCGCGCGCGGTCACCGCCGTGCTGCCCAACGACGGCGTGGCAACGTTGCCGGCCGGTTCGCAGTGGCAACGCGTCGGGGCGCTGCCGCAGGGCGACGTCTATCGCTCGCTGGGCGGGCTGTTCACGATCCAGACGCGCCGCCAGAACGAAGCCTACGTCGTGGCGTCTTCCGGAAAGCTGGTGGGCTTCTACCTGCCCGGGGAGGCGGCCTATCTGCCCCTGTCCCGCCCCGTCGCTTTGCCCGTGGAGATGCGTCAATGACGACCTGGCTAAAGATCGCGGCGGCCGTGGCGACCGCCGTCCTGCTGGCCGGCTGCGCGGGCCCGAAATATCAATCGCTGCAAGGTCGGATCCCGTCCATCGCGCAGGGTCAGGGGCGCATCTACTTCTATCAGCCGCAGCCGTCGAACATGGCGTCTGCGCAGCAGAAGCTGCGCGTGAACCAGGACGTGGTGGGCCGCAACAAGCCGGGCAGCTTCTTCTTCGTGGACCGCCCGGCCGGCAGCTACGTGGTGACCAACCTGTATTGGACGGGCGATGGCGTGAGCTTCATGCTGGACGCCGGGCAGACCCGCTACGTTCGCATCATGGCGGAATCCCTGGGCAGCACGAGCGCCGCCGGCAAGCTGACGATGGAATTGGTGGATCCGCCTGAGCAGGCCGAGGGCGAGCTGATGAAGATGCGCTATTGGGGCGCGGCGTCGGGCGAGCAGGTCCACGGCATGTAATGGCTGGCTAGGGAGAAAAACAAATGACGCGCAGTTTCAAGATGATTGCCGCCGCGGCGCTCGGCGCCGCCTTGCTGGCGGGTTGCGGCGGGCCCCGGTACAAGGATGTCGCGGGCAGCATTCCCTTCATGGTGCCGGACACGGGGCGCATCTATTTCTATCAGCCCCCGGCGCCTGCCGGCGTCGTGTCCAGCCAACCCTATCTGCGGATAAACGGCGTGAAGGTAGGCCGTTCCAAGCCGGGCAGTTTCTTTTACGTGAACCGCCCCGCGGGCAAGTACGAGATCGACACCTTGCGCGACGACGAGACGCTGTCGTTTACGCTGGCGCCGGGCCAGACGCGGTACGTGCGGCTGAGCATCGAAGGCGTGGGCGGAAATTCGTCCAGCGTGGGCCGGCAGTCCATGCGGCTTGAGGAGTCCGAAGCGGCCGCGCAGCAGGAAATGGGGCCGCTGAAGTACTGGGGAGCGGGCTCGCGCGAACGCGTGAAGCTGCGGCCCTGACAGGGGCCGGTTGAAAGCAGGGCGCGCCGCGGGCGCGCCCTTGTCGTTTTCAGCCCCGGTCCAGTCCCACTTCCTGCAGCACCGTGGTGGCGATCTCCTCGATCGATTTGGTGGTGCTCGACAGCCAGGAAATGCCCTCGCGGCGCATCATGCGTTCGGCCTCGGCCACTTCGTAGCGGCACTGCTCCAGCTGCGCGTAGCGGCTGTTGGGGCGGCGTTCGTTGCGCACTTCGGACAGGCGTTCGGGCTGGATGGACAGGCCAAACAGCTTGCCGCGGTGAGGCGCGATGGTGGAGGGCAGGGTGCCGCGCTCGAAATCGTCGGGCGTGAGCGGGAAGTTGGCCGCCTTGATGGCGTATTGCATGGCCAGGTAGAGGCTGGTCGGGGTCTTGCCGCAGCGGGAAACGCCCACCAGGATGACATCCGCCTGGTCGAGCTGGTTGACGAACTGGCCGTCGTCATGGGCCAGGCTGAAGTTGATGGCGTCTATCCGATTGCGGTACTTTTCGGAATTCGCCTGCATGTGCGAGCGGCCGATGGAATGGCTGGACTTCAGGCCCAGCGCCTGCTCGATGTGGCTGACGAAGGTGCCGAACAGGTCCAGGAAAATTCCGTTCGCCTGGCGAACACGGGACAGGATCTCGGGATTGACCAGGGTGCTGAACACGATGGGGGGGACGCCTGTGTCCTGGGCGCTGCGGTCGATCCGCATGGCCACTTCCGCGGCCTTTTCCAGGGTGTCGACAAACGGCAGGCGGACGGGCTTGAAATCGACCTCCTCGAACTGCGAAAGCACCGACTGGCTGAAGGTTTCCGCGGTGATGCCGGTACTGTCGGAAACGATGTATACCGTGCGTACGATAGGGGTAGATGTCATGTGTAAAAAATTCCAACCAGGCTGATGGCCGGACGTACTCCACCGAGTACAATCAGGCCCCTATAAGTCACCCCAAGGGCGGTCCAAGGCCAGTTTGGTCAGCGTCTGAAAGAGTGGTTGCCAGGCCCGTCGGAACCGGGCTTTTTGCCCGGTTTGAACCGGCCGAAAACAACCTTCTTCATGCATTGACCAAACTCGCTTTCATTCCATTGTAAAAGGTGACTTCAATGTCGTATGTTGTTTTGTTCGAGCAGCTCCGCATGACGGACGTGGACTCGGTAGGAGGCAAGAACGCATCACTAGGCGAAATGATCAGCCAGCTGTCTGGCGCGGGAGTCCGCGTACCGGGCGGCTTTGCCACGACCGCTGACGCCTTCCGCGATTTCCTGAAGGCCTCGGGCCTGGACAAGCGCATCGCTGAGCGCCTGACCACGCTGAACCCCGAAGACGTGCGCGAGCTGGCCACCGCCGGCGCGCAGATCCGCCAATGGATCGTCGATGCGCCGTTCTCGCCTGAATTCGAAGCCCAGATCCGCGAGGCCTTCGGCAAGCTCGACGCCGACGGCAAGGGCTCGTTCGCCGTGCGCTCGTCCGCCACGGCCGAAGACCTGCCCGACGCTTCGTTCGCCGGCCAGCAGGAAACCTTCCTGAACGTCGTTGGCATCGACGACGTGCTGGACAAGATCCGCCACGTGTTCGCGTCGCTGTACAACGACCGCGCCATTTCCTATCGCGTGCACAAGGGCTACGCCCACGCCGACGTCGCCTTGTCGGCCGGCATCCAGCGCATGGTGCGTTCCGACAAGGGCAGCGCCGGCGTGATGTTCACCATCGACACCGAATCCGGCTTCCAGGACGTGGTCTTCATCACCTCGTCCTATGGTTTGGGCGAAACCGTGGTGCAGGGCGCCGTCAACCCGGACGAGTTCTACGTCTTCAAGCCCACGCTGGCCCAAGGCCACTTCCCGATCGTCGGCCGCCGCATCGGCTCCAAGCTGATCAAGATGGAATTCGATCCCGAGCGTCCGGAAGGCCGCGCCGTGCGCACGGTGGACGTGCCGGTGTCCGAGCGCAACCGCTATTCGCTGACCGACGACGAGGTCAATGAACTGGCCCGCTACGCCGTCATCATCGAAAAGCACTACCAGCGCCCGATGGACATCGAGTGGGGCCGCGACGGCGTCGACGGCAAGATCTACATCCTGCAGGCGCGCCCGGAAACGGTGAAGTCGCAGCAGGGCGTCAACGACGTCCAGCAGCGCTACCGCCTGAAAGCCACCGGCCAGGTCCTGATCACCGGCCGCGCGATCGGCCAGAAGATCGGCTCCGGTCCCGTGCGCGTGGTGGGCGACATCTCCGACATGGACAAGGTCCAGCCCGGCGACGTGCTGGTCACCGACATGACGGATCCCAACTGGGAACCCGTGATGAAGCGCGCCGCCGCCATCGTGACGAACCGCGGCGGCCGCACCTGCCACGCGGCGATCATCGCGCGCGAACTGGGCATTCCGGCCGTGGTGGGCTGCGGCAACGCCACCGACCTGCTCAAGGAAGGCCAGGCCGTGACCGTGTCTTGCGCGGAAGGCGACGAAGGCCGCATCTATGACGGCCTGATCGAGACCGAAGTGGAAGAAGTGCGCCGCGGCGACATGCCCGCCATCGATCTGAAGATCATGATGAACGTGGGCAACCCGCAGCTGGCGTTCGATTTCGCCCAGATCCCCAATTCGGGCGTGGGCTTGGCGCGCCTGGAATTCATCATCAACAACAACATCGGCATCCACCCCAAGGCGGTCCTGGACTACCCGAATGTGGACGGCGAACTGAAGAAGGCCGTGGAATCGGCGGCTCGCGGCCACGCCAGCCCGCGCGCGTTCTTCGTCGAGAAGATGGCCGAAGGCGTGGCGACGATTGCCGCCGCCTTCTACCCGAAGCCCGTCATCGTGCGCATGTCGGACTTCAAGTCCAACGAGTACCGCAAGCTGGTCGGCGGTTCGCGCTACGAGCCCGAGGAAGAGAACCCCATGCTGGGCTTCCGCGGCGCGTCGCGCTATATCGCCGAGGACTTCGCCGAGTGCTTCCGCATGGAATGCGAAGCGCTGAAGAAGGTGCGCGATGAAATGGGCCTGACCAACGTCGAGATCATGGTGCCCTTCGTGCGCACCCTGGGCCAGGCGGAAAAGGTCGTGAACCTGCTTGCCAAGCACGGCCTGGCGCGCGGTGAGAACGGCCTGAAGCTGGTCATGATGTGCGAAGTCCCGTCCAACGCCATCCTGGCCGACGAATTCCTGCAATTCTTCGACGGCTTCTCGATCGGTTCGAACGACATGACCCAGCTCACGCTGGGCCTGGACCGCGATTCGGGCATGGAGCTGCTGGCCGCCGACTTCGACGAACGCGACGAGGCCGTGAAGTTCATGCTGCGCCGCGCGATCAAGGCTTGCCTGGCCGCCAACAAGTACGTGGGCATCTGCGGACAGGGCCCCAGCGACCATCCGGATTTCGCGCAGTGGCTGAAGGACGAAGGCATCCTGTCGATGTCGCTGAACCCGGACACCGTTGTCGATACCTGGCAGCGTCTGGCCAAGAACTGATCGCCCGGCCGATCAGCAAAAACCCCGCGCCTGCGAAGGCGCGGGGTTTTTTTTGCCCGGGTGGACGGGAAAAGCGGCGTCAGGCCGCTTGCGCCTCGCGGGCGATTAGCTCGCGCTTGCGGTCGATGCCCCAGCGGTAGCCGGCGAGCGAGCCGTCGGTGCGCACCACGCGGTGGCAGGGAATGGCCAGCGCGATGTTGTTGGTGGCGCAGGCGCGGGCCACCGCGCGCACGGCCCGGGGCGAACCGATGCGTTCGGCGACTTGCGCATAGGTCGCGGTGGCGCCCACGGGGATCTCGCGCAGCGCCTCCCATACCTTGCGCTGGAAGGCCGTGCCGCGCACGTCCAGCGGCAGGTCCAGGCCGCGGGAGGGGTCTTCGACGAAGCCCACCACGGCGGCCACCCAGTCTTCGAAGCCGGGGTCGGCGCCGATCAGGCGCGCGGCCTTGAAGCGGTCCTGGAGGTTCTTGACGAGTTGCTCCGGATCCTCGTGCAGGGCGATCTCGCAGATGCCGGTGCTGCTTGCCGCCACCAGCAGCGCGCCCAGCGAGCACTGGGCCACCGCGAACCGGATGTCCACGCCTTCGCCGTCCTTGCGGAAGGCGGTGGGGGTCATGCCCAGGATGGCGGGCGCGGCTTCGTAGAAGCGGCCGCTGGAATTGAAGCCGGCGTCGTACATGGCGTCGGTGACGCTGGCGCTCTGCTTGAGCTGCTGGCGCGCGCGCCTGGCGCGCAGGGCGTTGGCGTAGGCCTTGGGGGTGATGCCGGTGGCGGCCTTGAAGACCCGGTGGAAATGAAAGCGGCTCATGCCGGCCTGTTCGGCCAGCGCGGACAGGTCGGGCGGCTGCTCGGCTTCCAGCGCGCGGCAGGCGCGCTCGACGGCGGCGGCGTGCTGTTTGTTCAAGGGGGCGGCGGCGTGGCTCATGGAGGACTCCTGACTTGCGCGTGGACGTTTACGCTTGACCATATCGTCTCAAAGCCCGCCGGCCGCCGCACTCCGCTTGTTGCGGACCGGGCCGGACCGCGAAAGCTAGGCGGGAGCGTAGGCCTCCAGGAACCGGCGCAGCAGGCCGCCCGCCACCGGCGTGGCGCGCACGTTCGCGGCGAGTCCCGGCACATCGAGGTTCTCGGCGGCGTAGCGGCGGCCGAAACGCTCCAGGTGGGCGCGGATGAAGTCCGGGCCGAATTCGGGATGGAACTGGGTGGAGAACACGTTGCGGCCGATCCGGATCATCTGGTGCTCGTCCAGGTCCGACCGCGCCAGCACGGCCGAGCCCGGCGGCGGCTGCAGCACGGTCTGGGCATGCAGCATCTGGGCCGGGAAGGTGGACGGCACGCCGGCCATCAGCTTGTCGCCGGCGGCGGCCGGCAGCAGCTCGACGGTCTGGGTGCCGACCTCGCGTCCGGCCGGGTTGTAGCCGACCTTGCCGCCCAGCGCGTGCGCCAGCAGCTGATGGCCGTAGCAGACGCCGAACATGGGCAGGCCGGCCTCGGCGGCATCGCGCAGCCACGCGGCGGCATCTTCGCTCCAGGGCTCCTTGTCCGTGACCATCGCGGGCGAACCGGTGATCAGCGCGGCGCGGTACCGGGCGGGCGCCTGCGGGCGCTGGCCTTCATGGACGGCCACGATTTCCAGCGCGTCGGCGCCCAGGCCGGCCGCTTGCGCGAGTTGGTCGGCATAACCGCCGAACCGGCTTTTGAGCGTGTCGTCGGGATCGCCGGTGTGCAGGATCAGGACGGGAAGGGCAGAAGGAGTTGCAGCGGTCATGGAGGCTTGTGCGTTTGAAGAGAGCGGCGCGGCGGTCCGGGGGATCGCACGCGCCATGCGCACATCATAATGCAGCGCTATTGTTCATGAGGCGATTGGCTTTACCCCTTCCGTCCCGGAAATACGTACAATCCGCTCAGTGACTCATCCTTACAGGCGATCTGAACACTATGTGGATATGGCTGGGACTGGCCGCGCTGGCCCTCATCGGGGAACTGGCGACGGGAACCTTCTATTTGCTGCTGGTCGCCCTGGGATTGGCGGCGGGCGGCGTCGTCGCCGGATTCAGCGCGGGCCTGCAATGGGAGCTTGTGGCTTGCGGCGTCGTGCTGCTGCTGGGCCTGCTGGTGCTGCGCAAGACCCGCGTCCTGAAAAAGCGCGAGGTCGATTCGGCCAGCAACGCCGACGTCAACCTTGATATCGGCCAGACGGTCTCGGTCGAGGCCTGGTCCGAAAGCGGTACGGCGCGCGTCTGGTACCGCGGCGCGCATTGGCAGGCGGAACTGGCCGCGGGGCATGCGCCCCAGGCCGGCGAACACATCATTACCGAAGTGCGCGGTTCGAGCCTGGTGCTGACCCCCAAGGGCACACCCGGCTCGGCATAGCAGAACCGGCCCGCGCGAGACGCGCGGGCAGCCGTTGGCGCCCTGGCCGGCACGGCAGGGACCGCCAGCGCATTCATCCGAAAAGAGGCTTCAAATCATGATCGATACTTCCACTATCGTCCTGCTCGTCGTTGTCGCGCTGGCGATCCTGATCGTCATCAGGGCGATCGCCATCGTGCCCCAGCAGCATGCCTGGGTAGTCGAGCGGCTGGGCAAGTTCGACCGCGTCCTGTCTCCCGGCGCCGGTTTTGTCATTCCCTTCATTGAACGCGTGTCCTATAAGCACTCGCTCAAGGAAATCCCGCTGGACGTGCCGAGCCAGGTCTGCATCACGCGCGACAACACGCAATTGCAGGTCGACGGCGTGCTGTACTTCCAGGTGACGGACCCGATGCGCGCCTCCTACGGCTCGTCGAACTACATCTCGGCGATCACGCAGCTGGCCCAGACGACCCTGCGTTCGGTCATCGGCAAGATGGAGCTGGACCGCACATTTGAAGAGCGCGACTCCATCAACAGCAACATCGTCTCGTCGCTGGACGAGGCCGCGCTGAACTGGGGCGTGAAGGTGCTGCGCTACGAGATCAAGGATCTGACGCCGCCCAACGAAATCCTGCGCTCGATGCAGGCGCAGATCACCGCCGAGCGCGAAAAGCGCGCGCTGATCGCCGCTTCCGAAGGCCGCCGCCAGGAGCAGATCAACATCGCCACCGGCGAACGCGAAGCCGCGATCGCCCGTTCGGAAGGCGAGAAGCAGGCGCAGATCAACCAGGCCCAGGGCGAAGCCGCCGCTGTGCTGGCGATCGCCGAAGCCACCGCCAAGGCCATTACGCAGGTGGCCGACGCCGTGCGCCAGCCCGGCGGCATGGAAGCGGTGAACCTGAAGGTGGCCGAGCGCTACGTCGAGGCGTTCGGCAACGTGGCCAAGGAAGGCAACACGCTGATCCTGCCGGCCAACCTGGCCGACGTGGGCGGCATGATCGCCTCCGCCATGACCATTGTGAAGTCCACGCGCAACACCTGACACCGCGCCCCACGGCGCCCCGCCCATGATCGCTCCCGTTAATTTGCTTCTAATAGCAGCACTGGCGGGGGTGCTTTCCCTTTGCGTGCTGGGATCCCTGGCGCGCAGCGGCATGGCCGGGATACGCGAGACCATACGCGCCAACTTGCTCACGCTGTTGGCGTTTTCCACATTTGCGCTGCAGAACACCCAGGCGCCGCTCTGGCTGTCCGTCCTGGTTCCCAACACGGCCATCGCCCTGGCGCTGTGCGCGTACTACGCGGGCGTGCGCCGGCTGCTGGGCCTGGGCGTGCCGCGCCATCTGATGGTGTCGGGCTGCCTGACGGCGCTCGCGGTGCTGGTGGTCTACACCTACGTGGACTGGCGGGTCGGGCCGCGCATCGTGGCGATGTCGCTGCTGCAGATGGGCTTCATGCTGAGCGTGGCCGTCACCGTCCAGCGCAACATGCCCGTGCATCGTTCGCGCTACAGCTACCGCTTCGTGTGGGCGGTGGCGCTGATTTCCGCCGCCGTCTGCGCGGTGCGCGCCGCGGTGTACCTGATGGACCTGGCCGTGACCCCGGCCTTCCTGGAGCCCACCGCCTGGAACGTGGCCTTTTTGACGCTGGGCGTGCTGGTCATGCCATGCCTGACGCTGGGCACCATCATGATCATCCATGACCGCATGCTGGCCGACCGCGAGCAGGAGGCCAACACCGACTTCCTGACCGGCCTGATGTCGCGCAAGGCGTGGTGGATGCAGGCCGAGCGGTATTGCGCCCAGGCCCTGCGCATGCGGCGTCCGCTGACGCTGTTGCTGCTGGACATCGACCATTTCAAGCGCATCAACGACACGCACGGCCACGCGGCCGGCGACGCGGTGCTGCGCCATTTCGGCCTCTTGGCCACCGCGACCCTGCGCACGGGCGACCATGTGGGCCGGGTGGGCGGCGAGGAGTTCGGCGTGCTGTTTCCCGACATGCGCAGCGATGCGGTGCTGGAGGTGGCCGGCCGGCTGCTGGATTCGGTGCGGCGCACGCCTTGCGCGCATGGCGGCAGCACTATTTCGTATACGTTCAGCGCGGGGGTGGAGGACTGGATGCCCGGCGAGAACCTGCAGGTGTTCTTCGAGCGGGCCGACCGCAAGCTCTACGCCGCGAAGTCGGCGGGACGCAACCGCGTCATGGGCCCCGGCCATGAGGCCGAGCGCCCGCAACTGCCCGTGGCCGCGTGACTCAGTCGTCCTTGTCCTTGCGCGGGGCGCGGGTGTCGTGCTTCATGATGCGTTCTTTCTCGCGCGCCCAGTCTTTTTCGCGGGCGGTGTCGCGCTTGTCGAACAGCTTCTTGCCGCGGCCGAGCGCAAAGTCGAGCTTGATGCGCCCGTTCTTGTAGTGCAGGTTGAGCGGCACCAGCGTATAGCCGCGCTGCTCGACCTTGCCGATGAGCTTGCTGATTTCCTCGGCCTTGAGCAGCAGCTTGCGCGTGCGCATGGCGTCGGGATGGATATGGGTGGAGGCCGTGGGCAGGGGGCTCACGTGCATGCCAAGCAGGTACAGTTCGCCATCGCGCACGATGACGTAGCTTTCCTTGAGCTGCACGCGGCCATCGCGGATCGCCTTGACTTCCCAGCCTTGCAGGACAAGGCCAGCTTCGTAGCGGTCTTCGATGAAATAGTCGTGCGTGGCCTTGCGATTGTCGATAATGCTCATAAAGCCTTTTTTGCTTGGGGCCCGATGCGTCGAACCCGATGCTTTTTGCCTGTTTTTAGGTCCAGGTCGTGCTGTGCCGGTAAAATCTTGCCATTCTAGCCATTTGCGATAGTCGATGCACAAAGTACAACGATCCGTCCTGGTGCCCTACAGCGCCGCCCAGATGTTCGACCTGGTTGCCGACGTGGAGAAGTACCCCGAGTTCATGCCGTGGTGTGGCGGCGCCGAGGTGCAGACCCGTAACGAACACGGCATGCAGGCCTCCATCCTGATCAGTTTCGCGGGGATGAAGCAGCGCTTCACCACGCGCAATACCCACGCCTATCCCGACCGGATCGACCTGGAGCTGGTGGATGGCCCGTTTTCCAGCCTGGTGGGGCATTGGGTGTTCCAGCCCCTGGCCGACGACGCCTGCAAGGTGCTCTTCACCATGGAGTACGCGTTTTCCAACCGCGCGCTGGAAATGGTGGTGGGGCCGGTATTCAACCGCATCGCGACCAGCTTCATCGATTCCTTCACCAAGCGCGCGCAGGCCAAGTATGGCGAATGAGCCGTCGGGGGCGCGGCAGATCGGCGTCATCGTCTGCTACGCCTTGCCCGGGCATGTGTGGCTGCGGGAACTGCGGCTGCCCGAAGGCGCCACGGTGGAGGACGCGCTGGCCGCCAGCGGCTTTGCGCAGGCCTTCCCGGTGGTCAAGCCCTGGGAGCGGGGCGTGGGCATCTTCGGCCGCGCCGCCGAGCCGCAGGCGCGGCTGGCCGACGGCGACCGCGTGGAGGTCTACCGCGGCCTGAGCTTCGACCCCAAGGAATCCCGGCGCCGCCGCGCCGAGCATCGCCGGGCCAAGACGGCCAGGAACGGCAGGGTGCGCCCGGCCGGGCTGCTCTAGGCGGGGAGGCGGGCCGGCCCGGTCCGCGCCTTACATTGTCATCGACAGGACAAATCGCGCCGGCGCTTCCGGCGTAACATAAACACGGGTTCCCGCTTACGTTTACGTCAACGTCATGTCAAAATCGACGGGCTGGCGTTCACGAGACGGCAGCAACGCCAACAGACAATACTCAATACAACAGGAGACAGGCTGTGGACTTGGAACTGACCGACGAGCAGCGCGCGTTCGCGCAGGCCGCGCGCGACTATGCCGAAGGCGAGCTTGCGCCCAACGCCGCGCGCTGGGACGCCGAGGGCATTTTCCCGCGCGAGGCGTTCGCCCGGGCGGGCGCAATGGGTTTTTGCGCCATCTACGCCAGCGAGGACATCGGCGGCCTGGGACTGCCGCGCCTGGACGCCACGCTGGTGTTCGAGGAAATGGCGGCGGTGGACCCGTCCACCACGGCGTTCCTGACGATCCACAACATGGCCGCCTGGATGGTCGGAAAGTGGGGTCAGCCGGGGCTGCGCGAAGCCTGGGGCCCCTTGCTGGCCAGCGGCGAGAAGCTGGCCTCCTACTGCCTGACCGAGCCGGGCGCGGGCTCCGATGCCGCGTCCCTGTCCACCCGGGCGCAGCGCCAGGGCGACGACTACATCGTCAACGGGGCCAAGGCCTTCATTTCCGGCGGCGGCGACACGGACCTGCTGGTGGTCATGGCGCGCACGGGCGGCGAGGGCGCGGGCGGCATCAGCGCGTTCGCCATCCCCGCCGACAGCGAAGGCATCAGCTACGGCCGCAAGGAAGAAAAGATGGGCTGGAACAGCCAGTCCACGCGCCCCATCACATTCGAGAACGTCCGCGTGCCGGCCGCCAACATGCTGGGCCAGGAGGGCGAGGGCTTCAAGATCGCCATGAAGGGGCTGGACGGCGGCCGCATCAATATCGGCACCTGCTCGGTGGGCGCGGCGCAGGGCGCGCTGGACGCCGCCCGCCGCTACATGGACGAGCGCCGCCAGTTCAACCGCCGGCTGGCCGAGTTCCAGGCCCTGCAGTTCAAGCTGGCGGACATGGCGACCCATCTGGTGGCGGCTCGCCAGATGGTCCGCCTGGCCGCATGCAAGCTGGACGCGGGCGCGCCGGACGCGGCAACCTACTGCGCGATGGCCAAGCGCTTCGCGACCGACATGGGCTTCCAGATCTGCCTGGACGCGCAACAGATTCATGGCGGTTATGGATACTTGAAGGACTATCCCTTGGAGCGTCTGGTGCGCGATACTCGCGTTCATCAGATACTGGAGGGCACCAACGAGATCATGCGCGTGATCATTGCCCGCCAATTGTTGGAAAAAGGAGCCGACATAAGATGAATGCACCGGTGTTGTTCGAAGAAAGAACCGCTGCCAACGGGATGCGATTCGGGATTGCGACGCTGAATGCGCCGCAAACCCTCAACGGCCTGTCGCTGGAAATGGTGGACCTGCTGGCGGCCCGGCTGGACGCCTGGGCGCGCGACCCCGGGGTGGCCCTGGTGGTCTTGCAGGGCGCGGGCGAAAAGGCCTTCTGCGCCGGGGGCGATCTGCACGGCCTGTACCGGAGCATGACCGAGAACGCGGGCAAATCCGGCTGGAGCAACGCCTATGCGCGCCGTTTCTTCGAGCACGAGTACCGGCTGGACTATCGCATCCACACCTATCCGAAGCCCGTGCTGTGCTGGGGCCATGGCATCGTCATGGGCGGCGGCATCGGCCTGATGATGGGCGCGAGCCATCGCGTGGTCAGCGAGAGTTCGCGCCTGGCCATGCCGGAAGTCTCGATCGGGCTGTTCCCGGACGTGGGCGGCAGCTGGCTGCTGAACCGCATGCCGGGCCGGGTCGGCCTGTTCCTGGCCCTGACGGGCGCGCAGATGAACACCGCCGACGCGTTCTTCGCGGGCCTGGCGGACTTCCGCCTGAACCACGCGGACTGGCCCAAGCTGCTGGCCTCGCTGGAGGAGCAGCCCTGGGGCGGCCAGGCCACGGGCGCGTCCGACGGGACCCTCCCGCCGCGCTCCATCAACGACGGCCTGCTGCGCCGCGCGCTGACGGCGCTGGAGCCGCAGACGCCGCTGGACCCGGGCCATCTGCGCCAGCATTCGTTCCTGATCAACAACCTGTGCAACGGGAACCGGCTGGACGAGATTTTCGAAGAACTGGCGCTGCTCAAGGATCACGAGGATCCCTGGCTGGCGCGCGCGGCAACCACGATGCTGGCGGGCTCGCCGGGTTCGGTGCGCCTGGCCTTCGCGCTGCAGCAGCGCACGCGCCTGCGTTCGCTGGACGACGTGTTCCGTGCCGAGTACATCGCGGCGCTGGCCTGCACCGCGCACGGCGATTTCGCCGAGGGCATCCGCGCGCTGCTGATCGACAAGGACAAGAAGCCGCGCTGGAATCCCGCCGTCATGGACATGGCGACCGACGCCTGGGTGCAGAAGTTCTTCGAAGAACCGTGGCCCGAGGGCGAGCCGCATCCGCTGGCCGACCTGGGCCAGGAAGGACGCTGATCCGCCGGCCGGTCCGGCTGAGGCGGGCCGGCCGCCCCCGCATTACGCAGTCACGATGAATCCATACCTACAGCAATAGCAACAGGAGACAAGACATCATGAGCAGCATCGCGTTTATCGGCCTGGGCAACATGGGCGCGCCCATGGCATTGAATCTGGTGAAGGCCGGCCACAGCCTGAAGGTCTTCGACCTGGTGCCGGCGGCCGTCAAGCGGCTGACCGACGCCGGCGCCACGGCGGCGGCGTCCGCTTCCGAAGCGGTCAAGGGAGCCGAGGTGGTGATCTCGATGCTGCCGGCCAGCAAGCATGTGGAAGGCCTGTATCTGGGCGAAGACCTGCTGGGCAAGATCCCGTCCAGCGCGCTGGTCATCGAATGCAGCACCATCGCGCCGGATTCGGCGCGCAAGGTGGCGCAGGCGGCCGACGTGCGCGGCATCGCCATGATCGACGCCCCGGTCTCGGGCGGCACCGGCGGCGCGGCCGCGGGCACGCTGACGTTCATCGTGGGCGGCGCGGCCGCCGCGCTGGAGCGCGCGCGCCCCGTGCTGGAAAAGATGGGCAAGAACATTTTCCATGCCGGGCCGGCGGGCGCGGGGCAGGTGGCCAAGATCTGCAACAACATGCTGCTCGGCATCCTGATGGCGGGCACCTCCGAGGCGCTGGCGCTGGGCGTGGCCAACGGGCTGGATCCCAAGGTGCTGTCGGACATTATCGCCAAGAGCTCGGGCCGCAATTGGGCCACCGAGCTCTACAACCCCTGGCCCGGCGTGATGGACCATGCGCCGGCCTCCAAGGGCTACGCGGGCGGCTTTGGCGTGGACCTGATGCTCAAGGACCTGGGCCTGGCGGCCGAATCGGCGCTGTCGGCGCGCGCGTCCATCCCGCTGGGCGAACTGGCGCGCAACCTGTATTCGCTGCACAGCTCGGGCGGTTCGGGCAAGCTGGATTTCTCCAGCATCGTCAACCTGGTCAAGCGCGAGCAGGACTGACATGGCGGAACTCCAGTCGTCCACGGACCCCGCCGGGCGGGTCAGGGCCAGTTTCGGCCAGCAGAGCATCATGGTCTTGCTGGGCGCCACACTGGACGTGGTGGAGCCGGGCAGGGTGGACATCGCGCTGCCTTATCGCGCCGATCTCTGCCAGCAGAACGGCTTTCTGCATGCGGGCATTTCCACCACCATTGCCGACAGCGCCGGCGGCTATGCCGCGTACACGCTGTTCGGCCCGGGCGAGGACGTGCTGACCTCGGAGTTCAAGATGAACTTCCTGGCGCCCGCCAAGGGCGACCGCTACGTGGCCACCGGCCGCGTGGTCAAGCCCGGCAAGCGCCTGTCGGTCTGCCAGGTGGAGGTGCATGCGTACGAAGGCGAGCAGGCCACGCTCTGCGTGATAGGCTTGCTTACCGCGGTGCGCGTGACGCCGCGATGAATCCCGCGCGCGGCGCGTCCGGCCACCCGGCCCGGCGCGCCGCGCGCCTGTCGCGCGTCGCATGGGTATCGGGCAATGCCTGCAAAAGAACATCATCGGATTTTTCGCAGCAACTGGCTGCGCGCCGCGGTGCTGGGCGCCAACGACGGCATCGTATCCACGGCCAGCCTGATCACCGGCGTCGCCGCGGCGCAGGCCTCGCATGGCGCCATCCTGACGTCCGGCCTGGCGGGCCTGGTGGCGGGCGCGCTGTCGATGGCGGCGGGGGAATACGTGTCGGTGCGGTCCCAGGCGGACACCGAAGCCGCCGACCTGCGCCTGGAGCAGCGTTCGCTGCGCCGCAATTCCAGCGAAGAGCTGGCTGAACTGATCGATATCTACGTGGCTCGCGGGCTGACGCGCGACCTGGCGGTCCAGGTGGCGCGCCAGCTGACCAGCCATGATGCGCTGGACGCGCACGCGCGCGATGAACTCGGCATCTCGATTCACACCCGCGCGCGGCCGGTGCAGGCGGCGCTGGCTTCCGCCGCGTCGTTCGCCGCGGGCGCCGCGGTGCCGCTGGCCGTGGCCGTGACGGCGCCCGTGCCGCAACTGATCGGGTGGGTCATCGGGGCGTCGGTGCTTTGCCTGGCGGCCCTGGGCGCCATGGCCGCGAAAGCGGGGGGCGCGCCCAAGCTGCCCGCCGCGCTGCGCGTGACGGTGCTGGGGGCCGCGGCGATGGGCCTGACGGCTGGCGTGGGCGCGCTGTTCGGCGTGGCGGTCTAGTTCCGCCAGCGCCCTGGGGCCTGAGGCTTAGGGGGTGATCGAATAGGGCAAGGGCGCGGCGGCAATGCGCGGGCCGTCGGCCGCGCTGAGCCGAAGATCGCCTTCCGGCAGCGCGGCCAGCGTGGTCTCGAACAGCACCGACACCACGCCCTGGTCGCTGGCGGCCTGCACCACGCGGCCGATGGGCTCGCCGGGCTGCGCCGCGTCGAATACGTCCACGCCGGCCAGCGCCGCGCCCCGCAGGCTGGCGTCGGCGACCGTGCCGAACGCCATGCGCCGCTTGACGGTGCCGCGGTAGTGGCTGCGGGCCACGACCTCCTGGCCGGGATAACAGCCCTTGGTGAAGCTGACGCCCTGGATCAGGTCCAGGTTGACGGTTTGCGGGATGAAGACGTCCTGCGTGGCTGCGGCAATCCACGGAATGCCCGCGGCCAGATCGGCGGCATGCCAGTGCTCGGCGGACGCCAGGCCGAGCGCCTGGGCCAGCGGGGCGGATTGCGCCAGTTGCTCGTCGGAGGCGATCCACCACCAGCGCAGGCGCGCGTCGGCCGTGGGGGCGGCGATCCAGGTGCCGGACGGCAGGTCCGCGCGTTGCCAGGGGCTGCGCGGCAGGGCGCCGGCCACGGCTTCCAGCGCGGCCGCCTGGTCCGGCGTCGCCTGGACGCCGGCCACCTGCAGCGGCGCGGCGGCCAGCTTGACCTTGGCGCGCAGCACGAACATCGACAGGCGCTTGAGCAAGGCCTGGGACAGGTCCTGGCGGACCATGGCGTAGAGCTGGGGGGCGTCATCCGCGTCGGCGGCGGCGCCGCGCCACATCACCAGCGTGGCCAGCAGACGGCCCTTGGCGGTGCAGTAGCCGGCCAGGCGGGCGGCGTCCGGAGTCAGTCCCGTGACGTCCTGCGTCAGCTGGCCGTGCAGAAAGGTCAGGGCGTCGGCGCCGGCGGCGGTGATGACCAGAAGATCATCAAGCGGCGCGCATTGCGCGCAACCTTCGGCGCGTACGGGAATCGAAGAGTAAAAGGCGTGCATGGCGGCGGGTTATCGCGTCATCAAAGTGCTGATGATAGCCGCGTTCCCTGGCCGCGAGGGCCATGTCCCCGACGGCCAAAGGGGCGCGCCGCGGGTTCCGGCCCCTCTTGTTGCCCGGCAGGGCCGCGCGATCAATTAAACTTCCGACACTTATGAAGAAGCGACTCCGATATTACGTCTTGTGGTCTTTCCTGCTCATCGTGCTGGCCGCCGCCGCCGCAGTGGGCGGCGCCTGGAGCTGGATGCACCGGCCCATGCAGCTGCCGGCCGACAAGATCGACTTTGTGGTGGACCCGGGCAGCAGCCCGCGCACGGTTGCGCGCGCGCTGAATGCGGCGGGGGTGCCGGTCTGGGAACCGGGTTTCGTCTGGATGGCGCGCCTGTCCGAACGCGACAAGCTGATGAAGGCCGGCGGCTATCAGGCGATCAACGGCGATACGCCCTGGCTGCTGCTGGAGCGCCTGGCGCGCGGCGACATGACGCAGCGGCAGGTCACCTTCCTGGAAGGCTGGACCTTCCGCCAGATCCGCCAGGCGCTGCGCGAGAATCCGGACGTCAAGCAGACGCTGGGCGACATCAGCGATGAAGAACTGATGGAGCGCCTGGGCTCGGACATCAAGCATCCGGAAGGGCTGTTCTTCCCGGATACCTATATCTTCACGCCGGGCAGCACCGACTACGACCTGCTGCGCCGCTCCTACCAGGAGGGCCAGCGCATCCTGAACGACACCTGGGCCAAGCGCCAGCCCGACCTGGCCGTCGCCACGCCCTATGAGGCGCTGGTGCTGGCGTCCATCATCGAAAAGGAAACCGGCCACGGCCCGGACCGCCGCCGCGTTTCCGGCGTGTTCGCCAACCGGTTGAAAATCGGCATGCTGCTGCAGACCGACCCCACCGTGATCTACGGCATGGGGGACGCCTACCAGGGCCGGATCCGCAAGCGCGACCTGCAGACCGACACGCCCTGGAACACCTACACGCGTCCGGGCCTGCCTCCCACGCCGATCGCGGCGGCCGGCCGGGCGGCGCTGCTGGCGGCCGTGCAGCCCGAACAGCACAAGTACCTCTTTTTCGTATCGCGCGGCAACGGCACCAGCGAATTCTCGATCAATCTGTCCGAGCACAACCGCAACGTTTCCCGCTACATCCTCGGGCGTTCCAGCCCGACGCCGGCGCCGGCGCCCGCGCCGGCAGCGGCTCCGGCCGCGGCCCCGGAACCGGCTTCGGCGCCAACCCCGGCTCCTAGCCCCGATCCGGAACCCGAATCAGCACAAGGACAAGATCAATGACCTCACGCGGACGCTTCATTACGCTGGAGGGCGTGGACGGCGCGGGCAAGAGCACCCACACCGTCTGGATCGCCGAGTTCCTGCGGGCGCAGGGGCTGGATGTGGTCTCCACCCGCGAACCCGGCGGCACGCCGCTGGGCGAAAAGCTGCGCGCGCTGCTGCTGACCGACCCCATGGGCCTGGACACCGAGACCCTGCTGATGTTTGCCGCCCGCTGCGAACACGCCCGCCAGGTCATCGAGCCGGCGCTTGAGCGCGGCGCCTGGGTGGTTTGCGACCGCTACACCGACGCGACCTACGCCTACCAGGGCGGCGGGCGCGAACTGGGCGCTGAGCGCGTGGCCGTCCTGGAAGACTGGATGCGCGCGGGCCGCCCCGACCGCACCTGGCTCTTCGACGTGCCGCTGGAAGTGGCGCGGGCCCGCCTGGCCAACGCCCGCGAGCCGGACCGCTTCGAGCGCGAAGGCGCGGCGTTCTTCGAGCGCACCCGCGCGGCCTACCATGCCCGCGCCAAGGCCGACCCCGGCCGCATCCGCATTGTCGACTCCACCCGGGCCATCGCCCAGGTCCGCGCCGAACTCGAAGCCGGGCTGCGCGAGCTGCTGGCCGTCCAGGCATGAGCGCGCCCCAGTTCCTGCCCTGGCAGATGGACACGGCGCGCGCCTGGCTGGGCAACCGCGACCGCTTCGCGCATGCCTGGCTGGTGCATGGGCTGGCCGGCATCGGCAAACTGGACTTCGCGATCGCCGCGGCGGCCAGCCTGCTGTGCGAGACGCCCGAAAACGGCCTGGCTTGCGGCCATTGCGCGGCCTGCGCCTGGTTCGCCAGCGGCAACCATCCCGACTTGCGGCGCATCCGGCCCGAGGCCGTGGCCGTGGAAGAGGGCGCCGATGCCGCCGAGCAGGCGGAAGACGCCGAGCCCGCGACCGGCGCCGCCAAGCGCGCGCCGTCCAAGGAAATCCGCATCGACCAGATCCGCTCGCTGGAGTCGTGGTTCAACACCGCCACCCACCGCGGCGGCTGGCGCGTGGCGCTGCTGTATCCGGCCCATGCGCTGAACGTGGTGTCGTCCAACGCCTTGCTCAAGGTGCTGGAGGAACCGCCTCCCCATACCGTGTTCCTGCTGGTGGCCGATGCGCCGGACCGCCTGCTGCCGACCCTGGTGTCGCGCTGCCGGCGTCTGCCGCTGCCCGCCCCGGACGCGGACACCGCGCTGCAGTGGCTGCGCGACCAGAACGTGGAGCCGGCGCGCGAATGGCTGGCCGCGGCCGGCGGCGCGCCGCTGGCGGCGCTGCGCCTGGCCCAGGCCGGCGAAACCGCTTGTCCGCCGTGGCTCGCGCAACTGATCGGCCCGCTGGCCAAGGGGCAGGCGCCCGATGTCGGCACCCTGGCCGAAGCCCTGGAGAAAGTCGCGGCCACCGAATGGATCGATGCGCTGCAACGCCTCTATACCGACCTGATGCTGGCCAGCGCGGGCGCACCCGTGCGCTACTTTCCGGCGCTTGCGGCCGGCGTGGCGCAGGTGGCGGCGCGCATGCATACCGCCCGGGTCGCCGAGGCCGCGCGCTGGTTGACGCGCCAGCGCGCGCTGGCCACGCATCCCCTGAACGCCAAGCTGTTCGCCCACGCCACCCTGCAACGCGTGGTGCTATCCTGCCAGGCGTAAGCCCTTGATCCGACGGCGCTTTGCCCGGCAATGGGGCGGGGCGCCGCGGCACCTACCTCCAGACTCATCATGTACGTCGATTCCCACTGTCACTTGAATTTCCCGGAGCTTGCGGCCGATCTGCCGGCCATTCTTGACCGCATGGCCGCCAACCAGGTCACCCATGCGCTGGTCGTCAGCGTCAACATGCCGGAATGGCCGGGCCTGATGTCCCTGGTCGAGCCGCAGGCGAACCTCTGGGCGTCGGTGGGCGTGCACCCCGACTACGAGGACACGCCGGACCCCTCGCCCGAAGAGTTGGCGCGCCTGTCCGAACACCCCAAGGTCGTGGCCATCGGCGAGACCGGGCTGGACTACTACCGCCTGTCGGAGCCGCTGGACTGGCAGCGCGAGCGCTTTCGCGTCCATATCCGCGCCGCGCGCGACACGGGCCTGCCGCTGATCGTGCATACGCGTTCGTCCGCCGAGGACACCGTGCGCATGCTGCGCGAAGAGAAGGCGGCCGAGGCCGGCGGGGTCATGCACTGCTTCACCGAAACCTGGGAAGTCGCGCAGGCCGCGCTGGACCAGAATTTCTACATTTCGCTGTCCGGCATCGTGACGTTCAAGAACGCCCAGATCGTGCATGAAGTGGCCGCCAAGGTGCCGCTGGACCGCCTGCTGATCGAAACGGATTCGCCGTACCTGGCGCCCGTGCCGTACCGTGGCAAGCTCAACGATCCGTCCAAGGTGATCCACGTGGCCGAGAAGATCGCGGACTTGAGAGGCATCCCGGTGGCCGAAGTGGCGCGCGCTTCAACTGACAATTTCTTTAATCTTTTCAAGAAGATAAAGAGATAAGTTGATTTGATTTATTTAAAGTGATTTATAGGATTGCCATGGCTATCAGCGTCGCATCTACCCAGAAGGCCTTCTTGTCGTGCTGCCGCGGAGGCCTGCTGGCGTTGGCCATCGGACTGGCCGCGCCGGCGGCGCAGGCCGCCAATGCCGCCGACTGGTGGGTCTACGTCGCCAACGACTATCCCGACGACATCAAGGACCTGCTGGCCCGGGGATCCGATCCCAACGTGCGCTACAAGAACGGCCAGCCGGCGATCATGCGGGCCGTGGTGGACGGGGCCTGGAAGGTGTTCGACGTGCTTGCGGCGGACCCGCGCACCGATGTGAACGCCGAGAATCCGGCGCGCGAGACTCCGCTGATGTACCTGGCCATCGCCGGAGAGACCGAGCGCGCCAGGAAGCTGATCGCGCGCGGCGCCCAGGTCAATCGCCTGGGCTGGACGCCGCTGCACTACGCCGCGTCCAAGGGACAGATGGAGATGGCGCGGCTGCTGCTGGCGAACAAGGCGATGGCCAATGCGCCGGCGCCCAACGGCGAGACGCCCCTGATGATGGCGGCGCTGTCGGGCCGCAAGCCCATGGTGGAGCTGCTGCTGAAAGCGGGCGCGGACGTCACCACCCAGGACACCAAGGGCCAGAACGCCGCCGATTGGGCGGCCACCGGCAAATGGACCGCGCTGTCGGCCGAGCTGACGACCATGATCGCGCAGCAGGACGAGGCCAAGCGCAAGCGCCGCGCGGCAGCGCGCGACGGCTCGCAGGAGGGCGCTGCGGCGGCCCCCGAGGCGGCTGCCCCCGCCGCGCCGGCGGCGCCCCAGGACGCGCCTGCCCCGGCGGCCAAGGCGCCGGCGGACAAGTCCGGCGTGCAGGGCGTGTCGGGCGTGGGATTGTCCGACTACGAGAAGCCGCCGGCGCCGTAGCCGGCTCGCTGCGGGTCTGCCCGCCGCCTCAAGAACCCGCCGACGGCGGGTTTTTTTACGCTCTCCGTTCGGGGTTTTCCCTTGTAGTTCTCAATTTATGGGAAAAATTTAAAGCCATAACACCATAAATTGATAATCTCGCCGCCATATTGCTGGGAGATGAATTTTCATGTCGGATCTGTCCGTAGGGGCGGGCGCGGATCGCGTCCTGTATGTGCTGGCCACCCTGGCCCGGCATGACGGCCCGCTCAGCATCGCCGCGCTGGCCGAGCAGACCGGCCTGGCGCAGAGCACGCTGTACCGGCAGGTTGCGCTGCTCAAGCGCTGGGGCTTCGTCGCCGAGCACGAAGGCGAATACGGACCGGGGCCGCTCTGCGTGCAGCTGGCGTGGGGCTTTGACCAGTCCTCCTTCCTGATCCACGAAGCGCAGCCGGACATGGCGGCGCTGGCCGAGTCGTCCGGCGAAACCATCGGGCTGCTCGTGGCGGTCAAGGACCAGGCTGTCTGCCTGGACATGGTGGAGAGCCAGCATCCGCTGCGCTGTTCGTTCACCAAGGGCCGCGGGCTGCCGCTGGCGCGCGGCGCTTCGGCCAAGTCCCTGCTGGCGTTCATGCCGCTTGCCCGCCTGCAGGCGGCGCTGGCCTACCTGGCCGCCGAGGCCGGGGTGGACGCCGCCCGGCTGGGCGATGAACTGGAAACCATCCGCGCCCAGGGGTATGCCGTCACCGACAGCGAAGTCGACGCCGGCGTCTGGGGGGTCAGCGTTCCGATCTTCCAGCGCGCGAACCAGGCCGTCGCCTCGATCACGCTGATGGCGCCCTCCACGCGGGCCGCGCAGCGCCCCGACGCGCTGATCGACATGACCGTGGCGGCCGCCCGCCGCATCTCGGAGCGATTGAAGGCCCTCTGAGGCGCCAGGCTCCCTGCCTTCCCGAATTCCACATCCTTTATCCAGGCGCTTCCGCATTTCCCGCCGCAACGACTCGCCGTACTCATCGCCGTATCCACATCCATAGGACCCATCATGACTACTCGCCGCACACTGCTGACCGCCGCCCTGACCCTGGGCCTGGCCTGGAGCGCTGGCTCCGCGCACGCCCAGGAAACCATCCGCGCCGTCACCGACGCCACCTTCCCGCCGATGGAGTTTGTCAAAGACGGCAAGCGCACCGGCTTCGACATCGAGCTGGTGGAAGCGCTGGCCGGCGCGATGGGCAAGAAGGTCGAGTGGATCGACATCGACTTCAAGGGCCTGATCCCCGCCTTGCAGGCCGGCCGCGCCGACATCGCCGTGTCCGCCATCTACATCACGCCCGAGCGCAGCAAGGTCGTGGATTTCACGGACTCCTACTACGCCGGCGGCCTGGTGGTGCTGACCAAGACGGACAGCCCGATCAAGACGCTGAAGGACCTGGACGGCCGCAAGGTGTCGGTGCAGGTCGGCACGAAGTCGGTCAATTACCTGAAGGACCACTACCCGGCCGTGCAGCGCGTGGAAGTCGAGAAGAACCAGGAAATGTTCAACCTGGTGCAGATCGGCCGCGCCGAAGCCGCCGTGACCGGCAAGCCCGCCGCCAAGCTGTTCGCCCAGAACACCACCGGCCTGGTCGTGCTGAACGAGCAGATCACGACCGAGGACTACGGCATCGCCGTGCCCAAGAGCAAGCCCGAGCTGACGCGCGAGCTGAACGCCGCGCTGCAGAAGCTCAAGGCGGACGGCAGCTACCAGGCCATCGTGAACAAGTGGTTCGAGGCGCCCGCCAAATGAACCTGGAATTCGCTCCCGTCTTCGCCGATTTCGACGCGCTCGTGCGGGGCGCGGTGGTCACCATCGAGGTGACCGCCGGCGCCTTGCTGCTGGCGTGCGTCATGGGCCTCTTGGTCGGCGTGGGCCGGCTCAATCCGCGCCGGCGCGTCGTCTATGGCCTGTGCAGCACGTATCTGCTGCTGTTTCGCGGCACGCCGCTGCTGGTGCAGCTGTTCATCTGGTTCTTCGGCTTGCCCCACTTCGGCGTGACGCTGCCGGCGTTCGCCTGCGGCGTGCTGGGCCTGGGCATGTACTCCGGCGCCTATGTGTCGGAGATCGTCCGCGGCGCCATCCAGTCCGTGGACCGCGGCCAGACGGAAGCGGCCCGTTCGCTGGGCATGTCCTCGGGGCAGGCCATGCGCATCATCATCCTGCCGCAGGCAGTGGTGCGCATGATCCCGCCGCTGGGCAACGAATTCATCGCGCTGATCAAGAACTCGGCGCTGGTGTCGCTGTTGACCATTCACGATCTGATGCACGAAGGGCAGAAGATCATCAGCGTGTCTTACCGCTCGTTGGAAACGTATCTGGTGGTGGCGCTGATCTATCTGATCCTGACCACGGCCACCATGTTGGTATTGCGGCAGGTGGAGCAACGCCTGCGCGCCGGGGGGATGGTGCAATGAGCGCTGCAATGAATGCTGCGGAGAGCCCGCAGGAAATGGTCCGCATCCGCGGCCTGCACAAGTCCTACGGCGACCACGCCGTCCTGCGCGGGATCGACTTCGACGTGCTGCCTTCGCAGGTGGTGGTGGTGATCGGGCCCAGCGGCTCGGGCAAGAGCACCTTGCTGCGCTGCTGCAACGGGCTGGAAGTGGCGCAAGCCGGCACCGTGGACATCTGCGGCCAGACCTTGCTGGACCACGGCAAGCTGCTGCCCGAGGCGCAACTGAACCAGCTGCGCATGCAGGTGGGCATGGTGTTCCAGGGCTTTAACCTGTTCCCGCACCTGTCGGTGCTGGACAACGTGACGGTCGGCCCGCGCAAGCTGCGCGGCATGGGCCGCGAGGAAGCCAACGCCCTGGCGGCCGACCTGCTGAAGAAGGTCGGCCTGTCGCAGAAGATGGCGGCCATGCCGGCCAGCCTGTCGGGCGGGCAGAAGCAGCGCGTGGCGATTGCCCGCGCGCTGGCCATGCAGCCCAAGGTCATGCTGTTCGACGAGCCGACCTCGGCGCTGGACCCGGAACTGGTGGGCGAAGTGCTGCAGGTCATGAAGCTGCTGGCCCGCGAGGGCATGACCATGATGGTGGTGACGCACGAAATGGGCTTTGCCCGCGACGTGGCCGACGTGGTGGCCGTGATGGACGGCGGCGTGATCCTGGAGTCCGGTCCGCCGGAGGTGATCTTCAGCGAGCCGCGCGAGGCGCGCACCCGGGAATTCCTCCAGGCTGTCCTGAGCACGGGGCAGGGGGCGGGTGTGGCATGAGCGGCGCGCAACTGGACAAGAGCCTCTGGAAGGCGCGGGACGACAGCGCCGAGCAGGGCGACACGCGCCGCCTCGCGCATATCGTCGAACCGGCCGCGGGGCAGGCGAAGAAGGGCGAAGCCGTGCTGCTGGGCTTTGCCTGCGATGCGGGCGTGGCGCGCAACCAGGGCCGCGTGGGCGCGGCGGAGGGCCCCGCCGGCATCCGCAGGTTCATGGCGGGCCTGCCCGCGCACGGCCTGACGCGCCTGCTGGACGCGGGCGACGTGGCGTGCACGGGCGATGCTTTGGAAGACGCGCAGGAGCGCCTGGGCCTGCGCGTGGCCGAGCTGCTGGAAGAGGGCGCGCGGCCGCTGGTGCTGGGCGGAGGCCATGAGATCGCCTGGGGCAGCTTCCAGGGGCTGGCCCGCTGGCTGGAGTCGCGCGGCGATACCGGTCCCGTGCTGGTGCTCAACCTGGATGCGCATTTCGACCTGCGCACCGGGCGTCCCGGCAGTTCGGGCACGCCGTTCGACCAGATCGCCCGCTATTGCGAGGAGCGCGGCCACGCCCTGCAGTACGCCTGCCTGGGCGTGTCGCGGCTGGCCAATACGCCCGCGCTGTATGCGCGCGCCGCCGAAGTCGGCGCGGTCTGGGTGGAAGACCACGACATGCAGGAACGCCACCTCGCGGCGCGGCTGGCCAATGTGGACGCCTTGCTGGCTCGCGCGCGGCACGTTTACCTGACCATCGACCTGGACGTGCTGCCCGCCGCGGTCATGCCCGGCGTCTCGGCGCCCGCGCCCTATGGCGTGCCCCTGGCGGTGATCGAGGAAATCGTTCTGCGGGTCAAGGCCAGCGGCAAGCTGCGCCTGGCCGACATGGCGGAGTACAGCCCGCGTTTCGACGTGGACGGCCATGGCGCGCGCGCCGCGGCGCGCCTGGCGTGGCAGCTCATGTCGGCCTGACGGACGAGGCCGGACGGCGTAGTGTAGGAAGCGGCTGGTTCTGCCCGGCAGGCTGGACGCTTGCGGCTTCGCGGCTTAGGATAGGGGCAGTTTCAGGGCCGGGCCTGCGACCCGTTCGATATCCACAACAGGTATATGTCCCCATTTAAAATATTTTATCTTTAAATGGGGACGCTATTATTTTCGTGGATAAAATGGCGCAACTTTGTCAGGAGAGCATGCTCATGTCTCAAACTCCCACCCATGCCTTGCCGTCTTATCTGAATGCCGATGACCTCGGCCCCTGGGGTAATTACCTGCAACAAGTCGACCGGGTCACGCCGTATCTCGGCTCCCTGAGCCGGTGGGTCGAGACGCTTAAGCGCCCGAAACGCTCGCTGATCGTCGATGTGCCGATCGAACTGGATAACGGCACGATCGCCCACTTCGAGGGCTATCGCGTGCAGCACAACGTGTCGCGCGGCCCCGGCAAGGGCGGCGTGCGTTTCCACCAGGACGTCACGCTCTCCGAAGTGATGGCGCTGGCGGCCTGGATGTCGGTCAAGAACGCGGCCGTGAACCTGCCTTACGGCGGCGCCAAGGGCGGCGTCCGCGTCGATCCCCGCAAGCTCTCCGCCTCCGAACTCGAACGCATGACGCGCCGCTACACCAGCGAAATCGGCGTCATCATCGGACCGTCCAAGGACATCCCGGCGCCTGACGTGAACACCAACGCCCAGACCATGGCCTGGATGATGGACACGTACTCCATGAACGAAGGCGCCACCGCCACCGGCGTGGTCACCGGCAAGCCGATCGCGCTGGGCGGCAGCCTGGGCCGCGTCGAGGCCACCGGCCGCGGCGTGTTCGTCGTGGCGTGCGAAGCCGCGCGCGACCTGAACATCGACGTCTCCAAGGCGCGCGTCGTCGTGCAGGGCTTCGGCAACGTGGGCGGCACGGCCGCCCGCCTGTTCCATGAAGCCGGCGCCAAGGTCATCGCCGCGCAAGACCATACCGGCACCGTGCACAACCCCGCGGGCCTGGACGTGCACAAGCTGTTGTCGCACGTGTCGCAAACCGGCGGCGTGGGCGGCTTCTCGGGCGGCCAGGCGCTGGACAAGAACGAGTTCTGGACGCTGGAAACCGAATTCCTGATCCCGGCGGCCCTGGAAAGCCAGATCACGGTGGACAACGCCGCGAAGGTCCGCGCGAAGATCGTGGTGGAAGGCGCCAACGGCCCGACCACCCCGGAAGCGGACGACATCCTGGCTGAAAACGGCGTCTATGTGGTGCCCGACGTGCTGGCCAACGCCGGCGGCGTGACGGTCAGCTACTTTGAATGGGTGCAGGACTTCTCCAGCTTCTTCTGGAGCGAAGAGGAAATCAACCAGCGCCTCGAGCGCCTCATGCGCGAAGCCTATGCGGCCGTGTCGCAAGTGGCCAAGGAACACAAGGTGACGCTGCGCACCGCCGCGTTCATCGTGGCTTGCACGCGCATCCTGCAGGCGCGCCAGGTGCGCGGCCTGTACCCGTAAGGACTGAATCGGCAATGCGCTTTCGGGCGCGTTGCCGAGGAGGCCGAGTGAGACAAAAAAAGGAATCGCCCCGCAAGGGGCGATTCCTATTGGCGGGTAGGGCAACCCCCGGCTTCACGAGCCGGGCAGCAGTTCCGGCCTGAGCACGCCGCGCAAGTCGGCGTAGGAAATCGCGAGTTCCGGTTCCCCGTGCGAATACGGGGCGATCGAATAGGCGTCGTACTTGACGACGATGCCGTCCCGCGTCAGGGCAAAGTTGTCGCTCTCCTGGAACGGCCACATCTTGTTGTAGGCCGCGGGATCGCGCTTGGCGTCCGGATTGCCTGCCAGCCACTTCGCGTGCGCCCGCTGCAGGGCGGCGACGTAGTCGGCGCGGCGGCCCGGGATCAGCGCTTCGTCCAGGCTCATCACGCGGCCGCGGCTGCGCTCCCAGTTCAGGTATTGCGTGGCCGGAATGCCGTGCGCGGCGCCGGTCAGGTACTGTTCCGTGTGCAGTTCGATGGACACGATGTCGCCCACCGTGTCCTTCACGCTGGCCTTGAAGTAGGTTGCGTCGCGCGGTTGCGCCGTGGACCAGAAGTACTTGGTGTATTCCGACAGGGTGTCGTAGGGGCCGCGGCGGTTGGCGTCGGTGCCGGTCATGTAGGCCAGCACGTGGTCCACCAGGGCCGTCAGCTTCGGGATGCCCGGAAAGGCCACGCTGTCGATTTCGATCCGCGGGCAGTCGCCTTCGCAGCCCGGCTTGTTCGATGCCCACTTGATGCGCTCGGTCGACAGGTCGCCCACTTTTTCCGGCGTTGCCGAGGCGGGCGATGCCGGGTCGGCCAGGGTGATTTCAGACGGTGGCGTGCTGCCGCAGCCGGCAAGCGCCAGCAGGGCGGCGCCCAGTATCAGACCGCGTATCGCGCCTTGCGGCGTGAATGTGCGACGCATTGAATTACCTCCAGAAAATCGGGGCTTGCCCGTCAGGGCACGACACCCGTCCATTCCGCGGTGGAGAACTTTTCGTCGGCCTGCGCCTGCGCGCGCGCCAGCGTGTCGCTGCCCACCTGCCCCGGAGTCAGACGATGCAGGGCGGCAAAAGTTTCCACCATGCGGTCGATGATGACTTCCCGCGCCAGTCCGGTCTGGGTGCGCAGGGGATCGACGCGCTTCTTGGCGCTGGTGGTGCCCTTGTCGGAAAGCTTCTCGCGTCCGATGCGCAAGACCTCGACCATTTTATCGGCGTCGATATCGTAGGACATGGTCACGTGATGCAGGACGGCGCCGGCGCGGCGGGCCTGGGCCGCGCCGCCGATCTTGCCAATGTCCGAGGCGATGTCGTTGAGCGGCTGATACCAGGCCTTGATGCCCAGGCCCTGCAGGGCGGCCAGCACCCAGGCGTCCAGGAACGCGTAGGACTCCTGGAAACTCATGCCGTGGACGAGTGCCTGCGGGGCGCTCAGCGAATAGGTGATGGAGTTGCCGGGCTCGATGAACATCGCGCCGCCGCCGCTGACGCGGCGCACCACCTCGATGCCGTGGCGCCGGGCGCTTTCGGGATCGACTTCGTTCTTCAGGGATTGGAAACGGCCGATCACGACGGCGGGGGCCGACCATTCCCAGATGCGCAGGGTGGGCGGGCGCTGGCCGGCGCCGACTTCGTCGGTGATGACGGCGTCCAGCGCCATGTGCAGCGCCGGCGCTTGCGGCCCCTCATGGACCAGTTGCCAGTCGTAGTCGTTCCAGTCGGTGCGCGTCATGCAAGCGCCCTCCGCAAGACCACGGCGACGGCCTCGGCGGAAAAGCCGAACATCTCGGCGTTGGGCGGCAGGGCGGATTGCACGGCCACCGCCAGTTCCAATTCGCCCGCGTCGGCGGGCATGCCGTTCAGTCCGCGGTTGATGGCCTCAAGGGCTTCGGGCGGCTCAAGAAAGAAGTCGCCGCTGATGCGCACATCGGCCAGGCGGCCGTCGCGCACTTCCAGATCCGCGACGACCAGCTTGCCGCCGGGGACTTTGTATTCGCCATGCATGGGCGCTCCTTGCAAAATCAGAATCGGAAATTACAGGCTGAGCTTCATGCCGTCGTGGCTGGCCGTGAAACCCAGGCTTTCATAGAACCGGCGCGCGTCGGGACGGGCGCGGTCGGTGGTGAGCTGGACCAGCCCGCATCCCTGGATGCGGCATTGGTCGATCGCCCATTCGAACATGGCGCGGCCCAGGCCGGCGCCGCGGGACGACGAAGCGATGCGCACGCTCTCGATCTGACCCCGCCACTGGCCCTGCCGCGACAGGCCGGGTATGAACGATAACTGCAAACAGCCGACCAGGTGTGAATCCTGCTCAACCACCGCCAGGAATTGATTGGGGTCTTGCTGGATCGCGGTGAACGCGGCCGCATAGCGCGGGTTCGGCGGAACCGACGCGTCCTCGCGGGCTGCGCCCAGCACATCGTCGGCCAGCATCGCGATGATCCCGGGCAGGTCCTCCCGGCGGGCGCGGCGAAACACCAGTTGCGGTTCGGTCATGGTGCTTCCTTTCAGCGGGCGACGTTCTGGGCGGTCTGGCCGAACAGGATGCGGCGCGATTCCTCGTCGCTGACCGACGGCGCCGTGTTGACCGTGTCGGCCAGCGCATAGGCGCGCTGCGTGGCGGGACGCGCGGCGATCGCGTCGAACCAGCGCTTCAGATGCGGGAAGTCGTTCAGGTCCTGGCCCTGCTTGGCGTGCGGCACGATCCAGGGGTATGCCGCCATGTCCGCGATGGAGTAGCCGCCGGCGACGAATTCGCGGTCGGCCAGGCGCTTGTTCAGCACGCCGTACAGGCGGTTGGTTTCCTTGACGTAGCGGTCGATGGCGTAGGGAATGCGTTCCTGCGCGTAGCCCGAGAAATGGTGGTTCTGGCCGGCCATGGGGCCCAGGCCGCCCATCTGCCAGAAGAGCCATTGCGACACCTCGGCGCGGCCGCGCACGTCGGCGGGCAGGAACCGGCCGGTCTTCTCGGCCAGGTAGAGCAGGATCGCGCCCGACTCGAACAGCGGGATGGGCGCGCCGCCGTCGGCGGGCGCCTGGTCCACGATGGCGGGGATGCGGTTGTTGGGCGCGATGGCTAGGAATTCGGGCTTGAACTGGTCGCCGCGGCCGATGTTCACGGGGTGGATCTTGTAGGGCAGGCCGGCTTCTTCGAGGAACAGCGTGATCTTGTGACCGTTGGGGGTGGTCCAGTAGTAGAGGTCGATCATGAGGGTGTCCTGGGCATCATGGCGCCGCCGGCGGGGGCCGGCGGATGGGAAAGCCATGATAGCGGGGCAATCTTGACGGCCACCCGAATAACCGGGGGGCGGGTGCGGGTTTCCCCGGCCCGGCCCCCCCGGTCCTCAGACCGCGCCCGGGCGCGGGCTGCCCGGCAGGCGCCAGGTCCAGTTCAGGCTGACGGCCGCGGCGGCCAGGAAGATCAGCGCCACCCCCGCGATCTGCGAGGCGTCCATGCGGTGTCCGTAGACCAGGAAGTCCAGCATGATGGCCACCGCCGGGTAGATGAAGCTGAGCGCGGCGGTGGAGGTGGTGGGCAGCTTCTGGATGGCCGAGTACATCAGGATGTACATGAGGCAGGTATGGATCAGGCCCAGCGCAACCAGGTAGCCCCATTGGACGGGCTGGGCGGGCAGGGCATTGAAATCGGCCATGGGCAGCAGCATGAAGGCGCCCAGCGTCACCTGCACCAGCGCCAGCACCTGGGGCGGGATGCCCTTCAGGCGCTTGACGATGACGGCGGTGATGCCATAGAGGGCCGCTGCGCCCAGGCCCAGCATCAGGCCCGTCAGATAGGCGCTGCCGCCCGCCGCGCCGGTGTCTCCCAGGCGCAGCACCAGCAGCAGTCCGGCAAAGGCCACCACCGACCACGCCAGCTTGCCGCGCGACGGGCGTTCGCCCAGGAACAGCACGCCCAGGCCGATCAGGAAGAAGGGCTGCACGTTGTAGACGGCGGTGGCCAGCGAAATGGAGGCCAGGCGGTAGGCGGAGAACAGCAGCACCCAGTTCAGCACCAGCGCCGCGCCCGCCCCGAGCGCCAGGGCCAGCGTCCTGGCGGTGAACAGGCCGGGCTTGAGCAGCCCGCGCGCCCAGCAGTACAGGAACAGCGACAGGGCGCCGAAGACGCAGCGGAAGAAGACGACGTTCCAGGCGCTCTGGCCGGATTCCAGCACGAACACGCCCAGTGTGCCGGAGAGGGTCATGGCGGCGGCCATTTGCGCCAGGCCGATGCGTTCAGTCGAGGGGATCATGATGGGTTCTCCGGGGGGCCGTGCGGCCGCGATGTGCGATGGAGAAATTATCCCAGGCGAATCAAGCTGCTTATATGATGTTGTTGTGGCGCTTTCATCGTCAAACCTTCGTTTGGGTGAAATTTATGCAAAATGACCTAAAAATTGAAAACCCGGTGCTGGACGGCATCGACCGCCGCCTCGTCGAGACCCTGACGGCCAATGCGCGCACCACCACCGCAGACCTCGCGCGGCAGGTCGGCATGTCCGCGCCCAGCGTGGCGGACCGGCTGCGGCGGCTGGAAGAGTCTGGCGTGATCCGCGCCTACACGCTGGATGTGGACCCGGTGGCCCTGGGCTATACGCTGGAGGCCATCGTGCGCATCCGGCCCTTGCCCGGGCAGTTGCGCCACGTGGAGGGGCTGATCCAGGAGATCCCGGAATTCGTGGAGTGCGACAAGGTGACGGGCGACGACTGCTTCATCGCCCGCGTGGTGCTGAGGTCGATCGCGCACCTGGACGGCATCCTGGAGCGCGTGACGGAGTTCGCCGAGACCAACACGGCCATCGTCAAGGCGCACACGGTGCGCCGCCGGCTGCCGCCGCTGCGCTAGGGCCTGGCGCGCTAGACGGGCGCGGACAGCGCCTTGGCGATGTCGTCCCTGATGCCCGCTGGCGTATCGGTGGGCCCGTAGCGCTTGATCACCAGGCCGTCGCGCCCCACCAGGAACTTGGTGAAGTTCCACTTGATGCCTTCGGTGCCGAACACGCCGGGCCTTTCGCCCTTGAGCCATTGGTACAGCGGATGGGCGTCGGCGCCGTTGACGTTGATCTTGGCGTAGAGCGGGAAGGTGATGTCGTACTGCGTGGCGCAGAAATTCTGGATCTCGGCCTCGTCGCCGGGTTCCTGGTGGCCGAACTGGTCGCAGGGAAAGCCCAGCACGGTCAGCCCGTCGTCGCGGAACGACCGGTAGAGTTCTTCCAGGCCCGCGTACTGCGGCGTGAAGCCGCATTTGGACGCCACGTTCACCACCAGCAGCACGCGGCCGCGATAGGCGTTCAGGGACTGTTCCGCGCCGTCGATGCCGCGGGCGGAGAAATCATGGATCGTGCTCATGCGGGCTCCTCTGGTCAGGCGTCCGAACGCGAAGGCGTCAGCGCGCCGGATTGTCCAGCGAGTGTAGCGCCGGCATGCCTGCCGTAGTAGCGCGTGCCCCACAACGTCAGGAGCAGCACGGCGGCCGTGATCGCCGCGGACATCCAGGGCAGGTCGGTCAGCGGCAGGCCATGGCCCAGCGCCAGGCTGCCCAGCCACGCGCCGCCCGCATTGCCCAGGTTGAACGCGCCCTGGTTCAGGGTGGACGCCAGATTGGGCGCCTCGGCCGCCTGGTCGACGATCAGCGTCTGCAGCAGCGGCACCACCGCAAAGCCCAGCACGCCCCAGATGAAGGTCACGACCAGCATGGGCGCCAGCGCGTGGATTGCCTGGCTGAGCGCCAGGAAGACCAGCAGCAGGCCGATGAATATGCGGCGCAGCGACGTTTCCAGATTGCGGTCGCCCAGCTTGCCGCCCAGGGTGCTGCCTACCGTCAGCGCCACGCCGAACAGCAGCAGCACGCCGGTCACGCCGCGCTCGGATACGCCGGTCACTTCGCGCAGCATGGGCGCGATGTAGGTCAGCACGCAGAAGAGCGCCGCCGACGCCAGCACGCTGGCCGCCAGCGGCCAGACCACGCGCACATCGCGCAGCACCTTGAATTCGCGGAGGATGTTGCCGGGCTGCATGGGGATGCGGGCCGGCAGCCACGCGGCCAGCGCGGCCACGGCCGCCATGCCGATGCCGCTGACCACCCAGAACGTCGAGCGCCAGCCGGCCACCTGGCCCAGCGCGGTGCCCAAGGGCACGCCCAGCACGTTGGCCAGGGTCAGTCCCGTGAACATCAGCGCGATGGCGCTGGAGCGCTGGTTGCGCGGGACCAGGTCGGCCGCCACGACGGCGCCGATGCCGAAGAAGGCGCCATGGCAGAACGCGGTGAAGACGCGCGCGGCCATCAGCAGCCCGTAGTTGGGCGCCAGCGCGCACAGCAGGTTGCCCAGCACGAAGGTGCTTGCCAGGCCGATCAGCGTGGCCTTGCGCGGCATCCTGGAGGTGATGATGGCCATGATGGGGGCGCCGATCACGACGCCCATCGCGTAGCCGGTGATCAGCAGGCCGGCGATGTCGATACTGACATGGAGGTCGTCGGCGACGTTGGGCAGCAGGCCCATGATGACGAACTCGCTGGTGCCGATGCCGAAAGCGGCGGCGGCCAGCGCGATAAGGTGCAGGGGCATGGAAAGGGGCGTGGCCGGGACGAAAAAGAAAGCCCCGGCGGGATGAAAGAGAAGGGCGAAATTCTAGGGCACCGCGGCCGCGGCACAGTCGGAAAGCCCTAGTCTTGTTAAGGGTATACCCTGTGTTCAGGACGGCGTCAGCGGCGCGGCCTACACCAGCTTCAGGTCCAGCGGCGCCACCCCGGGGAACACCTGGGCCAGGCGCGCCTGGTCCAGGCCGTACAGGCGCGAGAACAGGCCGGCGAACACGGCGCGGTACTCGTTGAGCACGGGATAGTCGCGGTCCTGGAACAAGGCCTCGCGCTTGATTTCGGCCTGCCGGCCCGCGATGCGCCCGCCGCGCACATTGCCGCCCATCACCCAATAGACCGTGCCGTGGCCGTGGTCCGTGCCCTTGTTGCCGTTTTCACGGAAGGTGCGGCCGAACTCGCTGATCACCACCACGGTGGTCTGCTTCCAGGCCGGGCCCATTTCGTCGGCATACGCGGCCAGGGCGCGGCCGAGCTGGCCCAGGCGGTTCGACAGCAGGCCCTTGGCGCCGCCTTGCCCCACATGCGTGTCCCATCCGCCCACGTCGACAAAGCCCAGGTTGTAGCGGTCGCTCATGAAGCGGGCGATGCGCCGCGCCTCCTGCTCCAGCTTGTCCGCCGATACCGCGTTGCCGTTGGCGGCCTTCATCTCGGCCTCCAGCTCCTCGCGCGCCGCGCCCATGATGCGCTGGCCTTCGGCCACCGAAGCGTCCAGCTCGGTATCGCGATACATCGCGGCGATGGCGCGGTGGTTGTCCTCGTCCAGGCGGGACTTGCGGTTTGCGCCGCCCAGGTCGATGTTGGGCACCCGCGTGCCGCCGCGGAAAATCTGCGGCACGTCGGAGGTGAAGGCGGCCGATTGGGCGCGCGACGTGGTCAGCGCGGTGGACAGGCGATTGAGAAAGCCCGAGCGGTAGTCGCCGTCCTTGCCGGCGCCCTGGCCGAGTTCGATGCGGTTCTGGGTTTCGAAGTGGCTGCGGCTTGTGTCGTCCGTGCCGGCGAAGGGCACGAAGGCCAGTTCCCGCCGTTGATAGAAGGGCAGCAGGCTGTGCGCCAGGGCGGGGTGCAGCGCCCAGCCGTCGGCAAGCGGCAGCGCGGCGTCGGGCCCGCTGCCCGGCCGGGCGATGGCGATGTTGGGCCGCGACTCGTAATAGAAGTCGCTGCTGGCCGGCACCAGCAGGCTGGCGGCGTCGTAGGCGCCGCGCATGAAAACGACCAGCAGGCGGTTGGACGAGGCGGCGGGCGCCGCGTACAGGCGGCTCGCGCCGAACGCCAGCGGGGCGCTGGCCATCAGTTGAAGCAGGCGGCGGCGTTGCATGGGGGTTCTCTCCGTCATCGGGCTAGCGTCGCATGAATTCAGGCGAGGCCAGCAGATAGGTGTTGGCGTCCTTGGGCGACCTGGCTTGCCCGATGGCTTGGCGCGTGGCGCCCGACAGGCCGGCGAACAGGCCGTTGTCCGCGTTTGCCTTGTACAGGTCGGGCAGGGGCGGCAGGTCCACGCGCCCTTTGTCGTCGCCTTCGCGGTAGAAGCCCTGGGGCGCCGCGGCGATGCCGCGCGCCGTCTCGAAACGCGCCGTCATCTGTCCGGACCCCGCCCAGTCCGACTGGGTCTGCGGATAGCCGTCGGGCGTCAAGCGCTGGTTCAGCGGCTGCCCGAGCTGCTTCAGCATGTTCATGCCGGGCTTGGTGTTGACGATGGTCGGCAGGTCGGCGTAGGCCAGCCGCAGCGACGAATAGACATAGTGGACGGGGTCCTTGAACACGCCCGCCTTCAGCGATTGGGCGAACTCCGGCGACGAATACAGCGTCTGCAGCGTGGCCGCGATGTCGCCGTCCTTGGCCAGGAACGTTTTTGCCATGCGGTCGATGAGCGCCGGCGCGGGCGCGTCGCCCACGAAGTACGCGGCGAGCTTGGCGCTGATGAAGCGCGCGGTGGCGGGATGCCGGGCCAGCAGGTCCACGGCCGCGTCCACTTCCGCCAAGCCGGCGCCCGGGATCTTGCGGCCCAGGAACACCTTGTCGCCGTAGTCGTGGCGGGCGGGGTTGAAGAGGAACAGCCCGTCCTGCACGAGCTGGCCGCGCAGTTCGGGCTTGACCTTCGGGAGCTGGTCCTTGTTGTGGATGCCCAGGCCGGTGAGGATGCGCGCCAGCTCCTGGACGTCGGTCTGCGTGTAGCCGCCCTTGACCCCGAGCGTATGCAGCTCCATCAGCTCGCGGGCGTAGTTTTCGTTGATGCGGCCGGCGGCATTCTGGGTGTTGTCCAGATAGACCAGCATGGCCGGCGAGCGCAGCGTGGCCGCCAGCAGGTCGCGGAATTTGCCCAGCGCATGCGGCCGGATGGCTTGCTCTTCGTACTGGTCGATGTAGGTGCCGATGTCGTTCTTGGCGGCGTAGACGTTGAAGTGGTTCATCCAGAACCACGTCATCTGCTCTTGCAGCTGGTTTGGCGAATACAGCGCGCGCCAGAACGCGCGGCTGGCGGTGTCGTCGGCGCGCTGCCGGGAAATCAGCCGCGCCTCGCGCTGCACCTTCTGGCGCGCATCGGGCGCGGCGTCCTTGGCCCGTTCGCGCATGCCGCGTTGTTGCGCAAGCGCGTCCTCGGCGCTTTGGAGCGAGATCGACAGCGCGTCGATGCGCGCCTGCACCTCGCCGGGCAGCTTGGCCTTGGGGTCGGGATGGAGCTGCGCCTGCAGGTAGCGGTCGGCGCCCAGCGCCTGCATGCGGGCGAGTTCGGCGGGCGTGGCGCCCCAGGTGACGCGGTTCACCATGGCGGCGTCGCGGGCGGCGTCTTGCTGCTGCGCGTGGACGGCGGCGGCCAGGGGCAGCAACAGCAGCGCCGCCAGACGGTGGAGGAACAGGCGCGGGTACGGCATGAGGCGTGCACCTTCAAGGTTGGTCGAGCGGGTGACAGGATAATCGCGCGAACATTACGGGCCGGGGGCACCTTGCAACGCAAGGAAACGGATCGTTTTAGAAACCGCGCCTGCCCCCAGTGGCCGCGGGGGCTTTCCGGCCGCCGCGGTGCGCGCGTCCTATCATGCGGTATTGCCGAGTGCGCCAGAGGCGAAAGGAGCCCGAGGATGGAAGGAATGATCGAGCGCCTGGAGGCGATGCTGGCCAAGGGCACGGACAACATGCTGTTGCGATTTTCGCTGGGCAAGGCCTATGCCGAGCAGGAGCGCTTTCGCGAGGCCGAAGCGCATCTGCGCGCCGCGCTGGCGTTCGACCCCGCCTATTCCGTGGCGTGGAAATGGCTGGGCAAGGCCTGCCTGGGCCTGGGCGACAAGGACGGCGCGCGCGCCGCCTGGGAATCCGGCCTGGCGGCCGCCCATGCCCGGGGCGACCAGCAGGTGGTGAAGGAGCTGCAGGTGTTCATCAAGCGGCTGGATAAGGAAGCGGCGGCCGGCGCCTGAGGGGCCGGCCGCTACGTCGCCTGATTGCCCAGTAGCGCACGCGCGCGCTGCGGCGGCGCGAGCCGGCCCGCCGGCGCCGCGGCAGGCGCGGCCTTGGGCAGCACAGTCTGGCTGCCCGCGACGCGGAAGACCTCGATGGCGTGGCGCAGCTGGGCGCCGCGCGTGCGCAGGTTGTCGACGGCCTGAGAGGCCTGCTCGACCCGCGCGGCATTGCGCTGGGCGGCATTGTCCGTTTCCGAGATCGTGCGGCTTACGTTGTCGATGCCGGTGTGCTGTTCGGTCGAGGTGGCCGCGATCTCGTTCATGATGCGCGTCACCTGCCGCACCGATTCCTCGATGTCCAGCATGGTTTCGCCGGCGCGCTCCACATGCCGCACGCCGTCGGCGACGCGCTCGTTGGACGCTTCGATCAGCGCCTTGATCTCGCGCGCGGCGGTGGCGCTTTTCTGCGCCAGGCTGCGCACTTCGCTTGCCACCACCGCAAAGCCCTTGCCGGCCTCGCCCGCGCGGGCGGCTTCCACGGCGGCGTTGAGCGCCAGGATATTGGTCTGGAAGGCGATGCCGTCGATGAGGCCCACCACTTCGGCAATCCGCGAAGAGCTTTGCACGATGCCCTGCATGGCTTGCGCGGCCTCGTTCACGACGAGGCCGCCGCGCCGGGCCACGTCGGAAGCCTGGCTGGCCATGAGGTCCGCGCCGTGCGCGCTGGCGGCGTTCTGCTTCACGGTGGCGGCCAGCTGCTCCATGCTGGCCGCGGCCTCTTCCAGCGAGGCGGCCTGGCGCTGCGTGTGCGCGGACAGGTCGGCGTTGCCGTCGGCGATCTCGGCCGCGGAATGGAGCGCGCTTTCAATGCCGTTGTGGACGTCGCGGGTGATGCTGACCAGGCTCTTGCGCATCACCTCGAGCGAGAACTTCAGCGCGCCGATTTCGTCGCGGATGCTGCCTGGCGGCAAGGGCGTGCTGAGGTTGCCGGCGGCGACCTGGCGCGTGAAGTCGGTGGCCGTGACCAGCAGCCCCGTGATCGATCGGGCAAAGCCCCAGCCCGACGCGAAGATCAGGACCACGCCGCCCGCCAGCACGCCCGCGGCGATGGCGAGCTCTTCGTTGTTCATGCGCTCGTACATGCCGTAGAGCGCGACGCCGGCGGCGCCCAGGAACAGCGAGGATGCCAGCACGGCCCACGCCAGCATGCGCGAGCGCACCCCGGTGAGGCGCCAGATCCTCAGGCGCGCCAGCGCGCCGCGCAGGCCCGTGGGCCTGACCTGTCCACGGCTGAGCCGCAAGCCGCGGGCGGTGCCGTCGCGCAGTCGCGCGTAGACGTCCTGGGCGGCCTCGATCTGCGCGCGCGTCGGCTTGACGCGCACCGAGGCATAGCAGACGGTCTCGCCGCGTTCCATGATGGGCGTGACGTTGGCCAACACCCAGTAGAAGCCGCCGTCCTTGCGGCGGTTCTTGACCATGCCCGTCCAGGATTCGCCGCGCTGTATGGTGCGCCACAGGTCTTCGAACGCCTCTTCGGGCATGTCGGGATGGCGCACGATGTTGTGCGCCGCGCCCACCAGTTCCTCGCGGGAGAAGCCGCTGACCTCGACGAAGGCGGGGTTGGCGTAGATGATGCGGCCGCGCGCGTCGGTGCGGGAGATCAGGTACTGCTCGTCCTGCAGCGTGTATTCCTTGTCGTGAACCGGCTGGTTGTTGCGCATGCGTCTGGCGTCCGTGATAGGCGTGGTGCAGCGGGATCATCCGGGACGGACAGGGCAGCGAGGTTGATCTACATCAAGATGTTCAGAGGTTATGCCAAAGGTAAGGCCGGTGCGGGCGGCAGGTTGCCGAAGGCTTCCAGCGCGCGCAACCGGCTCTGCGCGAGATCCACGATGGGCAGCGGATAGCCGGCCGCCGCGCGCTCCATGGGACTCGGGTCGTGGATGGCCCGCTCGTCCAGATGCGCCAGTTCCGGCAGCCATTCGCGCAGGAACGCGCCGCGCGGATCGAACCGGCGCGATTGGGTCAGCGGATTGAAGACGCGGAAGTAGGGCGCCGCGTCGGCGCCGGTGGAGGCGCTCCATTGCCAGCCGCCGTTGTTGGCGGCCAGATCGCCATCCACCAGTTGCGCCATGAACCAGGCCTCGCCCAGCCGCCAGTCGAGCAGCAGGTTCTTGGACAGGAACATGGCGGTCACCATGCGCAGGCGGTTGTGCATCCAGCCCAGCGCCAGCAGCTGGCGCATGGCTGCGTCCACGATGGGGATTCCGGTGCGGCCTTGCTGCCAGGCGAGCAGGTCGGCGGGCGCGTCGCGCCAGGGCACGGCGGCGGTTTCCGGCTTCATGGGCCGGTGCATGGACAAGGACGGATGCGCTGCCAGCAGGTGCTGGTAGAACTCGCGCCACAGCAGTTCGTTGATCCAGGTGGCCACGCCCGCGCGGCCGCTGTCCAGCTCGCCGTGATTGGCGGCCAGCGCGGCGCGCAGGGCCTGGCCCGGCGACAGCACGCCCGCCGCCAGATAGGGCGACAGGCAGCTGGTGCCGGGCAGGGACGGGAAGTCGCGCTCGTCCTTGTAGGCGTCGATGGCGCTGTCGGCGAAGGCGGCCAGGCGGTCGCCGGCCGCGGACTCGCCGGCGGGCCAGAGCGCGCGCACGGCGTCGCCGGGCGCGTCGAAGCCGTCAAAGGCCGCGGGCAGCGGATCGGGGCCCCAAGCCGGCGGCGTCTGCGCGCGCGGTGCGGGAATGGCCCGCAGCGGCGCGGTGCGCAGGCGTTCGCGGCAGGCGCGTGCATAGGGCGTGTAGACGCGATAGCACTCGCCCTTGCCGCTGAGGACGGTGCCCGGGCGCAGCAGCGACGCGCCATGATGCAGGGTCCAATCCACGCCGATGGCCCGAAGGCTGTCCGCCACGGCGGCGTCGCGGCGGCGTTCATTGACTGGCCACTCGGCATTGGCGTGCGCCTGCGTGATGGCGTGGGCCTGGCAGAATTGCGCAATGGCGGCGGGCGCTTCGCTCCAGTCATGGACGGTCAGCAGCTTGAGCGGAATGCCGGCCCGGGCCAGGTCCCGCGAGAGCTCGCGCAGGTTGCGCAGCCAGAAGTCGACCTTGGCGGGCGCCTCGCCATGCCGGCGCCATTGGCCCGGCGCGGCCAGGAAAAGCGCCGTGACGGCGCCGGCTTCGGCGGCCGCGGCCAGGGCGGGATTGTCGTGCATGCGCAGGTCGGTGCGTAGCCAGAGCAGCGTGTTCATGAGGACGGTCCAGGGCAGGAAAGGACGGCGCGGCGGGGGCCGGCAGGCGAGGCGGGATTTTATCCCGCGGCCCGCCAGGCCGCGTTCCGGCGGCGTTGGGGCTTGGAAGACGATGTAAAAACTACGAGTAGATGTGACCGGTGCGCACGGGTGAAACAGGAGGCCCCCGCGCATGGGGAAAGAGCGGCGGGCGGGCATGCGCCGGTCAAACCATGAAACACGCTGGCGCGCTGTACGTATTGACGCGGGTGGGGCCCCGCCATGTAATGCAATAAACAATCAGAGCAAGATGAACGATATGGGAAACCTGATGGACCTACGCCCGTCCTTTCTGAAGGGACGCACACCCGCCGGCAAGACATCCCGCGACGTCTTGCAAAAACTCTGGCGCTCGGTCGACCTGCCCGACGAGTCGCTGGAGCACGTGGTGTTGACCGGTGCGGACCCTGTCCTTCCTTCGTCGTTCGCCGTCGGCACGGCAGCGCAGGCCAGCATGGCGGCGGCGGCCCTGGCCGCGGCCGAAATCTGGCACCTGCGCGGCGGCGCGCGCCAGCAGGTCAGCGTGGACATGCTGCATGCGGCGCAGGAATGCCGCAGCCATTTCACGATCAATGGCATTGCCCCCAATCCCTGGGATCCCATCACCGGCGTCTATCGCTGCGGCGACGGCGGCTGGGTGCGCATCCACGCCAACTTCGCCCATCACCGCGACGGGGCCCTGGCGCTGCTGGGCTGCCCCACCGGCGACGGCGCCACGCGAGACGCGGTGGAGCGCGCGCTGAGCCGCTGGAAGGCCGAGGATTTCGAGCAGGTTGCGGCCGATGCCGGCATGGTGGTTTCCGCCATGCGCAGCTTTGACGAATGGGACCGCCATCCGCAGGGCCAGGCCATTGCGGCGCAGCCGCTCCTGACCGTCGAACGCATCGGCGAGGCCGATCCGCGGCCCCTGCCCAAGTACGGGCAAGACGCCCGCCCGCTCAAGGACATCCGCGTGCTGGACCTGACGCGCATCATCGCCGGGCCGGTTTGCGGCAGGGCGCTGGCGGCTTACGGCGCCGATGTGATGCTGGTCAATTCCCCGCAGCTGCCCAATATCGACAACATCATCGACACCAGCCGGGGCAAGCTTTCCGTGCTGGCCGACCTGGACACGGCCGATGGCCGCATCGCCGTGGGCAATCTGCTGCGCAGCGCCCATGTGTTCGTGCAGGGCTACCGTCCCGGCGGGCTGTCCGCCCTGGGCTTCGGCCCGCTGGACGCGGCGCGCATCCGTCCGGGCATCGTCTATGTCTCGCTGTCCGCCTACGGCAACGTGGGCCCGTGGGCCAACCGCCGCGGTTTCGATTCCCTGGTGCAGACGGCAACGGGCTTTAACCACGCCGAAGCGCAAGCCGCCGGCCAGGACGCGCCCAAGGCGCTGCCGATGCAGATCCTGGACCATGCGTCGGGCTACCTGATGGCGTTCGGGGCGCAAGTGGCCCTGGCGCGCCAGGCGACCGAAGGCGGAAGCTGGCATGTGCGGGTGTCGCTGGCGCAGACCGCGCACTGGCTGCGCAACCTGGGCCGGGTCGATGGCGGGCTTGCCTGTCCCCTGCCGGGCTTTGACGGACTGCTGGAAACGGTGCCCTCGGGCTTTGGCGAACTGGTCGCCTTGCGCCACGCCGCGCGTTTTTCCGCAACGCCGGCCCGCTGGACACGGCCGTCCTGCCCGCCCGGCACGCATCCCACCGTCTGGCCGTTCAACTAGGCTACTGCCTGGCCTTCCAGTCGCGCAGGGCGCGCATCGTGTTGGCCACGTGCGACTCCGGGCTCATATCCGTGAATTCATACAGGATCTTGCCTTCCGGCGAGATCACGTAGGACACGCGTTGCGCGTAGTCGGGACGCTTGTCGTGGACGGCGTCATAGGCCTTCATGATCTTGCCGTCGCCGTCCGCCGCGACGGCAAACTTGCTGCGGCATGCGCTGACCGAGAACTTGTTCAGCGTGTCGATGTTGTCCGTCGAGACGCCGATGACGGTGGCGCCCAGCGACTTGTATTCATCCGTGGCTTCGGCGAAGTTGTGCGCTTCGATCGTGCAGCCCTGCGTGAACGCGGCCGGAAAGAAGTACAGCACGACTGGACCCTGCTTGAGCGCCTCGGCGAGCTTGAAGGTGAAGACGTTCCCGCCCAGCGAAGCCTGGGTGCTGAAGTCCGGCGCGGGGGCGCCCACGTCCAGCGCGGCCTGGGCCGAAGGACCGGCCAGCAGGCCGCATAGCAGTAACCAGGGGGCAAGGCGCTTCATCGGAATCTCCTAGTGTCGGGGCGCCGCGCGGGAATGCCGCGGGCAGGTGGGCTACTGTAGCCCTGCGGGTGGCGAGGGTCCAGTTCAGTCTCGGCCTGGCCCGCCGCGGCCATTGCCGTCGCCGCCGCGAGACTGGTCGCGTTGCTGCTGCTGCTGCTGCTGTTGCTGTTGCTGCTGTTGCTGCTGCCTTTGGCGGGCTTGCTGGTCGCGTTGTTGGCGCGCCTGCTGCTCGTGCTGCTGCCGGTCGCGGGCCAGTTGCCGGTCCTGCTGTTCGCGTTGTTGCCGCTGGCGCGCCTGCTGATCGCGCTGCCCTTGCTCGCGGGCCTGCTGCTGGATCTGCTGGTCGCGTTGCAGCTGCTGGCGCGCCTGTTGATCGCGCATTTCCCGCCGGCGGGCCTGCTGCTGGTCTTGCGCGTTGTTTTGCTGCTGCTCGCGCGCGTGCTGATCGCGCGTGCGCTGCTCGCGGGCACGCTGCTGGGCCTGCTGGTCGCGTTCCAGTTGCTGGCGCGCCTGTTGATCGCGCGCCTCCTGCTGGCGATTCTGCCGCTGCGCCTGCTGGTCGCGTTGCTGCTGTTCGCGAACCTGCCGTTGACGATCCTGCTGCTGGGCCAATTGTTCGCGGGCCTGCGGCGGCGCATTGCCCGGCCTGCCGTCCCGTCCGTTTTCCGGCCCCTTGTCGCGGCCGTCCCAGCCGTTGCCGGGCCGTCCGCCGCCTTCCGCCCGCTGTCCATCGGGGCGCCTGCCGTTGTCGGAATGGTCGACGTATGCCTGCGGAGGCCGGCCCTTGTTGTGCTCGTAGAATTGCGCCCGGTTGCTGCCGGCATCGCGCGCGTAGCCGCGCTGGATATCCGTGGGAGGCGCGTGGCGTTCCTTGCGCGCCGCGAGTTCGCGCGGATCGGGCTGGCGCCGGATGCCCGACGGGCCGCCGTGGTAGCTGACGCGCCGGTGGTCCGCGTTGTTGACCACGACGGTGTGGTTGTAGACGTAGTTCACGCGCGTGACGTTCACGTTCGTGACGGACCGGTTGTAGTAGAAGCGGTCGCGCTTCCAGTAGCCCCCGGCATAGCCCAGGCCGGTGTAGCCAAAGCCGTAGTTGATGCCGCCGTAGAAGCCCACGTGGGGACCCCAGTAGCCGGCGTTCCACATGTACAGGCCGTTGGCGTAGCCCCAGTAGCCGGGCGTCCACAGCGCCCCGGCGTAGGGCGCCAGCACCCAGGCGCCGGGAACCCAGAAAAAGCCGTAATGGTTGCGGCTCCAGTAGCCCGGCACCCACAGGTAGCCGTCGCCCGGGGCCGGCGGCTGCACGTAGACGGGCAGGGCCGGCGGCGGCTCGGGGCTGCGGTCCACCAGCGCCAGGTTGGCGGCGGCGGGATCGCCATTGTCATAGGCGGGATCGTAGGACGGCGCGGGCGGCGGCGCATAGGTCTGCGCCGCCGCGGCCGCACAGGCGGCCAGCATGGCGGCGGTGGCCAGCGGCCGCAGGCGGGAGATCCGGATGGAAGAGGTCATGGCGTTTCCTGTGCGCAGTTGCGCTCTTAGGAATTAGGCCACAGCGGATGGCGCGAGTTCGGGACTGTAATCGTTCCGAAACAGCTTTCGCGTGACCGGTGTTTGCGGGCGCGTGACCGTCGATGTCGTTCGTATCAATGTCTGCCGGGAAGCCCGAAAAAGCAAAGGGGCCGCCTGAGCGACCCCTTTGTCCCGCGTTGCGGCTTTACGCCTGGGCGATTTTTAGTTCCAGCGTCCGCCGTTGCCGGCCAGGCTGAAACGGCCCGCGCCCATGAAGGCGATGGCCAGGCCGGTGAACAGGAACATGCCTTGCAGTTCCAGCGCCCAGCCGCCTTGGTTGTTGATGCTGCCGATCTGGCCGCTGTGCGCGAGCAGGATGGCGACGACCATGTTGATGGCGACCAGCAGGCCGCCCAGGCGGGTGTAGACGCCAATAATCAGCAGCACGGGAGCGATGATCTCGCCCACGTAGGCGCCATACGCCAGGAAGCCGGGCAGGCCGTGCGAGGACAGCATGCCGCTGATGCCGCTGACGCCGCCGCCGGTCAGTTTGGCCAAGCCGTGGAGCAGAATCAGGATACCGAGGGTCAGGCGCAGGATCAGCTTGCCGGTGTCATCGGACTTGATCATGGTGAGTTTCTCTTGTGATGGTTAAGGGGGACAGTGCGCCGGTTGGAGCGCGCCGCGTGCCTTTGGTTCCGCGACCCGCGGCCGCCCGGCTTAGGGGAGGCCGCAGGTGCTGGCCGCGCCATTATGGCAAAGGCCGAACAAAATCATCAAGCTTTCCACCGGAATCGCGACAATCCGAGGGCCCGGCGGGCGATCAGAACTCTTCCAGAAAGCGCATGCGGAACCGGCGGCCCTTGATGTTGCTGTTGGACACGCGCGAGAACGCCTGCTTGGCGATCTGACGGTCCAGCGCCACATAGGAGTTGAACTCGGTGATGTTGATCTTGCCGACCTGCTCGAAGCTCAGGCCGCCGTCGCCGGTCAGGGCGCCCAACAAGTCGCCGGGGCGCAGCTTGTCCTTCTTGCCGCCCTGGATGCACAGGGTGATCATGGGCGCGCGCAAAGGCCGGTCGGCCTTGGGACGCAGCGACTTGAGGTCGGCCCATTTCAGCGGCGAACCCTGGTACTGCTCGATCAGGTTGGCCCAGCGCATTTCGTCGGGCGAACACAGGCTGAGCGCCAGGCCCTTCTGGTCGCCGCGGCCGCTGCGGCCGATGCGGTGCACATGGACCTCGGTGTCCTTGGTCACGTCCACATTGATCACGGCGCCCAGGTTCTGGATATCCAGGCCGCGCGCGGCCACGTCGGTGGCGACCAGCACGGCGCAGCTCTGGTTGGCAAACTGGATCAGGATTTCGTCGCGCTCGCGCTGTTCCAGGTCGCCGTTGAGCGCCTGGGCGCTGATGCCCTCGGCCTGCAGGCGTTCGACCAGGTCATGGCTGCGGACCTTGGTGTTGCAGAAGGCCAGCGTGGAGACCGGGCGGAAGTGGGCCAGCAGCCGGGCCACGGCGTCCAGCCTTTCGCCGTCGCCGATTTCGTAGAAGTACTGCTCGATCCGGCTGGAATCATGCTGCGCCTCGACCTTGACCTCGGCGGGGTTGCGCAGGAAACGGGCGCTGAGCTTGCGGATGTTGTCGGGGTAGGTGGCCGAGAACAGCAGGGTCTGGCGCTTGGTCGGGCAGTGCGAGGCGATGGCGACGATATCGTCATAGAAGCCCATGTCGACCATGCGGTCGGCCTCGTCGAGCACCAGGGTGTTCAGGCCGGACAGGTCCAGGCTGCCGCGCTCCAGGTGGTCCTGGATGCGGCCGGGCGTGCCCACCACCAGATGCGCGCCGCGGGCGAGCGATTCGGCCTGGGGACGCGCGGCGGCGCCGCCGCACAGCGTCAGGATCTTGACGTTGGGGATCAGGCGGGCCAGCCGGCGCAGTTCCTGCGCCACCTGGTCGGCGAGTTCACGGGTGGGGCACACCAGCAGCGCCTGCGGGGCCAGGCGGTTGACGTCCAGGTTCTGCAGCACGCCCAGGCCGAACGCCGCGGTCTTGCCGCTGCCGGTCTTGGCTTGCGCGATCAGGTCGCGGCCTTCCAGGATGAGCGGCAGGCTTTGCGCCTGGATGGGCGTCATCTGTTCGAAACCCAGGCTTTGCAGGTTGTCGAGCAGGGAGGGCAAGAGGGGCAGGGAGGAGAAGGGGGTGTTGGTCACAATAGGGCGGATCGCAAAGACCGCGAAAAACAGAGTCGACCGACAGTGTAAGCCCTGGCATCGCTTCGCCGCCGCCGGCGGCCCGAATGCGCGCCTGTCCCGCACAGGGCAGAAAAAACAGGGACGCAATGCATCCGCGACGCCTGCGTCAGGGCGCTAGGGCGCAGGCTCGTAGGTGCCCGCCAGCGCCCGTGCGGCTTCCTGCATGCGCGGCAGCCAGGCGCGGGCGCCTTCGATGGACAGGCGCGCAACCGGCGCATGCAGGGCGACCGCGGCGATGGCGCGCGAGCCGTGCAGGATGGGCACGGCCATGCAGACGATGCCCAGCAGGAATTCCTCGCGGTCGAAGCTGGCGCCTTCCTTCTTGATGACGCGCAGTTCCTGTTCCAGCGCCGCCACATCGCACAGGGTATTGGGCGTGTAGCGCGGCAGTGGCGCGGCGGCCAGGAGGCGCGCGCGCGCCTCGCGCCGCATGTGCGCCAGGAACAGCTTGCCGCTGGCCGAGCAGTGCAGGGGCACGCGCGAACCCGTTTGCAGGTTTACCCGCAGCGGCCAGGCGGTTTCCACGCGGTCCAGGTAGATGACCTCGTCGCCGTCGAGCATGGTGCAGTTGCAGGTTTCGCCGATTTCATCGACCAGGCTGTCGAGGATGCGATGGCGCTCGGCCCGCAGCGGCGAATTCAGCAGCGTGTCGCGGGCCAGGGCGCTGAGCCGGGGGCCGCTGACATAGCTTTTTCCGGCGGGTTCGCGCAGCAGCATGCCGGCATCCACCAGGCGCGACAGGATGCGCAGCACGGAGGGCTTGGGCAGGCCGGTGGCCTCGGTCAGCGCGGCCAGCGACACCGGCTGCCCGGACCGGGCCACCTGTTCCAGGAGCGTCAGCGCGCGCAGCGCGGCGGAGGATTCGTCTTTCATCTTTCAATATTTGAAGATTCGGCGAAAGGCAGCCCATCCTCGCACAGAATTTGCAGAAAATGAAACGCCGCGGGATGGGAAGGACGAGATTTCTGGCGCAGTATCGGATCACACCGGCCAATAAGCAATGGGACGAGCGCCGGCCCGCCAGGAGAGAGACCATGAGCAGCAAGCAACACATGACCCCCAGCGAAGCGTTTGTCGAGACGCTGGTCGCGCAGGGCGTCAAAGATGTTTTCGGCATCGTCGGTTCGGCCTTCATGGATGCGCTGGACCTGTTTCCCGCAGCCGGCATCCGCTTCGTGCCGACGGTGCACGAGCAGGGCGCGGCGCACATGGCCGACGGCTATTCGCGCGTGACCGGCAGGCATGGCGTGTGCATCGCGCAGAACGGCCCGGGCATCACCAATTTCGTGACCGGCGTGGCCGCCGCCTACTGGGCGCACAGCCCGGTGGTGGCCATCACCCCCGAGACCGGCACGTCGGGCATGGGGCTGGGCGGCTTCCAGGAGACGGAGCAACTGCCCATCTTTTCGCGCATCACCAAATACCAGGCGCACGTGAACCGGCCGGACCGCATGGCCGAATTCACGGCCAAGGCGTTCGACAATGCGATGGCCGAACGCGGGCCCTCGCAGCTGAATATCCCGCGCGACTATTTCTACGGCGAGATCGACGTGGCCATTCCGGAGCCGCGCCGGATCCGCCGCGGGCCGGGGTCCGAAGAAGACCTGGAAGCGGCGGCGCGCCTGCTGGCCGACGCCAAATTCCCGGTCATCGTGGCGGGCGGCGGCGTGCTGTTCTCCGACGGCCAGGCCGAATGCGTGGCGCTGGCCGAGCTGCTGGGCGCGCCCGTGGTGACCAGCTATCTGCACAACGACGCGTTCCCGGCCAGCCATCCGCTGTGGTGCGGCCCGCTGGGCTACCAGGGCGCCAAGGCCGGCATGAAGCTCTTGTCGCAGGCCGACGTGGTGCTGGCGCTGGGCACGCGGCTGGGGCCCTTCGGCACCTTGCCGCAGCACGGGCTGGACTACTGGCCGCAGGGCGCGCGCATCATCCAGGTCGACGCGGACCACCGGATGCTGGGCCTGGTGCGCCCGGTGTCGGTCGGCATCTGCGGCGACGCCAAGCCCGCGGCCGCAGCGCTGGCGGCCAAGCTGCAGGCCCGCGAGGTCGCCTGCGTCCGCACGAAGGAAGGCCGCGCCGGCGAGATCGCCGCGCAAAAGGCCGAATGGGAAAAGGAACTGGACGACTGGTCGCACGAACGCGATGACTGGAGCCTGGACATCATCGAGCACGGCGGGGGCCGCATGCACCCGCGCCGCATGCTGCGCGAGCTGGAACGCGCCATGCCCAAGCACGTCATGGTGTCGACCGACATCGGCAACATCTGCTCGGTGTCCAACAGCTACCTGCGGTTCGACGAGCCCAACTCCATGCTGGCCGCGATGAGCTTCGGCAACTGCGGCTACGCGCTGCCGGCGCTGATCGGCGCCAAGCTGGGCCGGCCCGACCGGCCGGCCGTGGCCTACGTGGGCGACGGCGCCTGGTGCATGAGCTTCCAGGAGCTGCTGACCTGCGTGCGCGAGCAGATTCCGGTGACGGCGGTGGTGTTCCACAACGGCCAGTGGGGCGCCGAGAAAAAGAACCAGGTCGACTTCTACGGCCGGCGCTTCGTGGGCAGCAACCTGCGGAACCCGGGCTTTGCCGAACTGGCGCGCGCCATGGGGGCGGAAGGCATACGGGTGGAGCACGCGGATCAGGTCGGCGCGGCCCTGCAGGCCGCCTGCCAGGCGCAGCTGGAAGGCAAGACCACCGTGCTGGAAATGATGGTCAGCCAGGAGCTGGGCGATCCGTTCCGGCGCGATGCGCTCAAGCAGCCGGTGCGCTTCCTGGACAAGTACCGCAAGTACGTGAACCAGCCGTTCAAGGCGGGCGAAGTGCCGCTGCCGATCGATCCGGTCGGACGCTGATCGGCGCCATGGCAATCGATCGCATGTTCGAGCCGCTGCGCGTTGCCGCGCTGGCGGCGGGGCGCTTGCGCACCGCGGTGGCGTATCCGCTATGCGCCACCAGCCTGCGCGCCGCCGCCCAGGCGGGCGAAGCGGGCTACATCGAGCCCGTGCTCGTCGGGCCCGCGGCCCGGCTTGCGGCGTTGATGGCGGAGACGGGCATACGGGCCGGGTCGATGGAGATCGTCGACACGCCGGACGACGAGCTGCTGGCGGCGCGCGCCGCGGCGGCCCTGGCGCGGGACGGCGCGGTCCGCATGCTGATGAAAGGCAGCCTGCACACCGACCACTTCATGTCCGCCGTGGTGGCGCGCGAGTCGGGCTTGCGCACCGGCAGGCGCATCAGCCATGCCTTCGTCATGGCGGTGGCGGCCTATTCCAAGCTCTTCATCTTGACGGATGCCGCCGTCAACATCGCGCCCACGCTACAGGAAAAGGCGGACATCGCGCAGAACGCCATCGACCTGGCGCGCGCCCTGGGCGTCGAGCGGCCCAAGGTGGCCGTGCTGTGCGCCACCGAGTCGGTCAACCCGGCCATGCCCGCCACGCTGGACGCGGCGGCGCTGTCCAAGATGGCCGACCGGCAGCAGATCCGCGGCGGCGAGATCGACGGGCCGCTGGCCTTCGACAACGCCATCTCGCGCGAGGCGGCGGAGCAGAAGGGCATCGTGTCGCGCGTGGCGGGGGACGCGGACATCCTGCTGGCGCCCGACATCGAGGCCGGCAACATGCTCTACAAGGAGCTGACCTGGCTGGCGGGCGCCGGCGCCGCGGGGCTGGTGCTGGGCACGCGGGTGCCGGTGCTGCTGACAAGCCGCTCCGACTCCATGGAGGCGCGCGTGAACAGCTGCGCCGTGGCGGTGCTGTATGCGCGGGCGCTGGCCGGCTGAGCTGGCACCAGCAAGTCTCGCGGTTTGGTACTAAGCCCGGACCCATTGGATGGCTACGCTAAAGCGCAAGCCATCCGATGAATGGCTGTCACCACATCAAGGGGTAGAACATGCGCAGCGCAAGACTAGGCCTGGCCACAATTCTGTCGGTGTTCGCCCTGGCGGGAGGCGCCATGGCGGCGGACCCGCCCAAGGCGGGCGGCACGCTGGTGATCGGTTCGACCCAGGTGCCGCGGCACCTGAACGGCGCCGTGCAATCGGGCATCGCCACGGCGCTGCCCAGTTCGCAGCTTTTCGCCAGCCCGCTGCGCTACGACGCGGACTGGAAGCCGCAGCCCTATCTGGCGCAATCCTGGGAGCTGGCGCCCGACGGCAAGTCGCTGACGCTGCACCTGCGCAGCGACGCGGTGTTCCATGACGGCAAGCCCGTGACGTCGGAAGACGTGGCTTTCTCCATCATGGCGGTCAAGCAGAACCATCCGTTCCAGACCATGTTCGCGCCGGTGGAGCGCGTGGACACGCCGGACGCCCATACCGCCGTGCTGCGCATGAGCAAGCCGCATCCGGCGATCCTGCTGGCCCTGTCGCCGGCACTGATGCCGGTCCTGCCCAAGCATATCTATGGCGACGGCCAGGACCTCAAGACCCATCCCCGCAACTCCGCCAATGTGGTGGGCTCCGGCCCGTTCGTGTTCAAGGAATTCAAGCCCGGCCAGGAAATCGTGCTGGAGCGCTTCGACAAGTTCTTCCTGCCGGGCAAGCCCCATCTGGACCGCATCGTAGTGAAGATCAATCCGGACGCCACCAATCTGCTGATCGGGCTGGAGCGCGGCGACATCGGCGTGCTGCCCTACATGACCGAGCCCACCATCCTGCGGCGCGCCAAGGACAACCCGGCCATCGTCATGAGCAACAAGGGCTACGAGGGCATCGGCGCGCTGAGCTGGCTGGCGTTCAACACCGCCCGCAAGCCGCTGGACGACGTGCGGGTGCGCCAGGCGATTGCCTACGCGACGGACAAGGGCTTTATCACCAAGGCGCTGAACGCGGGGTTTGCCGCGCCGGCGGACGGCCCGATCGTCGGCACCAGCCCCTTCGCCACCCAGGAAGTGAAGAAGTATCCGCTGGACCTGAAGAAGTCCGAGCAATTGCTGGACGAGGCCGGGTTCAAGAAGGACGGCAAGGGCGAACGCATGTCGCTCACGGTGGACTACATGCCGGGCAGCGACGTGCAGGGCAAGAACGTGGCCGAGTACCTGCGCAGCCAGCTAAAGAAGGTGGGCATCGCGGTGCAGGTGCGGGCGTCGCCGGATTTCCCCACCTGGGCCAAGCGCATCGCCAGCCATGACTTCGACATCACCACCGACATCGTCTTCAACTGGGGCGACCCCGTCATCGGCGTGCACCGGACCTATCTGTCGACCAACATCCGCGACATCATCTGGACCAACACGCAATCCTATAAGAACCCCAAGGTCGACGCCCTGCTGGAACAGGCGGGCGTGGAGACCGACGTGGACAAGCGCCGCGCGCTGTACGCCGAGTTCCAGCGCCTGGTCACCGAGGACGTGCCCATCGATTTCCTGACGGTCATCCCGTACCACACGCTGTCGTCCAAGAAGGTGCAGGGCCTGCCCGCGGGTATATGGGGCCTGCTGTCGCCGATGGACGATACGTACCTGCAATAGCCAGGGGGCCGCCATGCTGCGCTATCTCTCGCGCCGTCTCGCCTACGCCGCGCTGCTGCTGCTTGCCGTGGTGACGCTGAATTTCCTGCTGATCCATATTTCGCCGGGCGACCCCGTGGAGACCATCGCGGGGTCCATGGGCGGCATCAGCGAGGACCTGCGCGCGCAGCTGCGGGTCCAGTACGGGCTGGACAAGCCGTTCCTGGTGCAGCTGGGCCTGTACCTGTCGCAGGTGCTGCGTGGAGACCTGGGCTATTCCTACTTCTTCAACGTGCCGGTCGCCCAGCTGATCTGGGAACGCGTGCCCGCCACGCTGCTGCTGGTGGTGACGTCCGTGTCCAGCGCCTTCATCGTCGGCACGCTGCTGGGCACGCTGGCCGCGCGCAAGCCGAACGGTCCGCTGTCGCAGGGCATCACGCTGCTGTCCGTCGTGGGTTACTCGGCGCCGGTGTTCTGGACGGGCATCATCCTCATCATCCTGTTCGCCTCGACCTGGCCGATCTTTCCGGTGTCCGACATGCGCTCGGCGGGCGGGCCGCAGGGCGGATGGGCCGGCGCGCTGGACGTGCTGCACCACCTGGTGCTGCCGGCGTTCACGCTGGCCTTCGTGTACCTGGCGCAGTACAGCCGGCTGGCGCGCGCCAGCGTCATGGACGCGCTGTCGGCCGACTACATCCGCACCGCCCGCGCCAAGGGCCTGCCGGAGCGCACGGTCCTGTACAAGCACGCGCTGCGCAACGGCGTGCTGCCGGTGGTGACCATGCTGGGGCTGCAGTTCGGCAATGTGCTGGCCGGCGCCATCCTGGTGGAAACCGTCTTCAACTGGCCCGGGCTGGGGCGACTGGCCTTTGACTCGGTGCTCCGGCGCGATTACCCCACCTTGCTCGGCATCCTGCTCTTCGCATCGCTGCTGGTGGTGGTGATGAACCAGCTTACCGATCTGGCCTACCGGCTGATCGATCCCAGGATCAAGACATCATGAGCATGAGACCAGCCCCCATCGCGATTCCCGGCGCCGCTCTGGGCGATGCCCGGCCCAAGCCGCCGCCGCGACCACCCTACGAGGCGCTGCGGGTCTTCGCGCGCAACCCGACCGCGCTGATCGGCGTGCTGCTGCTCGCGGCGATTCTGGCGGTAACCATCTTCGGCCCGATGGCGATGGAGACGGATCCATTCGAGATCGCCGCCGCCCCGATGGAGCCGCCCGGCTCGGACCTGCTGCTGGGTTCCGACTACCTGGGCCGGGACGTCCTGACCGGCATGATCTACGGCGGCCGCGCGACCCTGCTGGTGGGCGTGGTGGCGGCCGTGCTGTCCATGGCCATCGGCGTGACGGTGGGCGCGCTGGCGGGCTACTACGGCGGCTGGGTCGACGAAACGCTGATGCGCATCACGGAGTTTTTCCAGGTGCTGCCCACCTTGCTCTTTGCCATGGTGCTGGTCACGCTCTTCACGCCGTCCCTGGCCACCATCGCCGTGGCCATCGGCGTAGTGAGCTGGACGGGAACGGCGCGCCTGGCCCGCGGGGAATTCCTGCGCCTCAAGCGCCGCGAATACGTGCTGGCGGAAAGGGTGATCGGCGCGGGCGACGCGCGCATCATCTGGCGCGTCATCCTGCCCAATGCGCTGGCGCCGCTGATCGTGTCGGCCACGCTGGCCATCGGCACCGCCATCCTGTTCGAGGCCGGCCTGTCGTTCCTGGGGCTGGGCGATCCGAACGTGATGAGCTGGGGGCTAATGATAGGCAGCAACCGCCCCTACATCCTTACCGCCTGGTGGGCGGTGACCCTGCCCGGCGCGGCCATCTTCCTGACGGTGCTGGCGGTCAGTCTGATCGGCGACGGCCTGAACGACGCGCTCAATCCCACCTCGCGGGGCCGGGCATGAACGCGCCCGACCAGTTGCCCGTGCTGGAGGTCGACGGCCTGAGCCTGGAGTTCCGCACGCGGGGGCGCGTGGCGGAGGTGCTGAGCGACGTGAGCTTCGACCTGCGGCCGGGGGAAACGCTGTGCCTGGTGGGCGAGTCCGGATGCGGCAAGAGCATGACGGCGCTGGCCATCATGCGCCTGATCCCGCCGCTGGCGCGCATCGGCGCCGGCAGCGTGCGCCTGCGCGGCGCCGACCTGGCGTCGCAAGACGACGAGGCGATGCGCCAGGTGCGGGGCAACAACATTTCCATGATCTTCCAGGAGCCCATGACCGCGCTCAATCCGGTGTATTCGGTGGGCGAGCAGATCGCCGAACCCCTGCGCCAGCACCAGGGCCTGAGCAAAGGCCAGGCGCGCGAGCGCGCCATCGAGATGCTGAAGTCCGTCGGCATCCCGCTGCCCGAGCGCCGTGTGGACGACTACCCGCACCAGATGTCGGGCGGCATGAGGCAGCGCGTCATGATCGCCATCGCGCTGGCCTGCGACCCGGACGTGCTGATCGCCGACGAACCGACCACGGCGCTGGACGTCACGGTGCAGGCGCAGATCTTCGACTTGCTGCGCGAGCAGCAGGCGCGGCGCGGCACCGCGGTGCTGCTGATCACCCACGACATGGGGGCGGTGTCGGAGATGGCGGACCGCGTGGTGGTCATGTATGGCGGCCGCGTGGTGGAGCAGGGCAGCGTCGGCCAGATCCTGGCGCATCCGCTGCACCCCTACACCCGGGGCCTGATCGCGTGCCTGCCGGAACTGGACCGGGCGCCCGACGATATCCGGCCGGACCTGCCCGAGATTCCCGGCATGGTGCCCTCGGTGTGGGAACGCGGCGAAGGCTGCCCTTTCCATGACCGCTGCAGCCACGCCATGGCGCGGTGCCGCGGCGCCTTTCCGCCGCTGACGCGCGTGGACGACGGGCAGGGCGTGGCCTGCTGGCTCTACCCGGAGGCGGCGCGATGACGCAAGCGCAATCATCCCCCTTGCTGTCGGTGCGCGACCTGGCCGTGCACTTTCCCGTCGGCGGACGCGGGCGCGACGGCGCGCCGGTCGTGGTGCGCGCGGTGGACGGCGTGTCGTTCGACCTCGCGCGCGGGCGCACGCTGGCCATCGTGGGCGAGTCGGGGTCGGGCAAGACCACCACGGCCTTGTCCGTGCTGCGGCTGGCGGACCCGACCGGCGGCAGCATCCATTTCGACGGCAAGGACCTGACCGCCATGCGCGGCGCGCCATTGCGGCGGATGCGGCGGCGCCTGCAGCTCGTCTTCCAGGACCCGTATTCGTCGCTGAACCCGCGTCAGCGGGCCGAGGAAATCGTGCGCACGCCGCTGGACCTGATGGGCATCGACCCGCCCGGCGGGCGCGAGGCGCGCGTGGCGCTGATGTTCGAGCTGGTGGGCCTGCGGCCCGAGCAGCGCCAGCTTTTTCCGCACCAGTTCTCGGGCGGCCAGCGGCAGCGTCTGAACATTGCGCGGGCGCTGGCCAGCGCGCCGGACCTGATCGTGTGCGACGAGCCGGTGTCGGCGCTGGACATCGCCATCCGCGCCCAGATCCTCAACCTCCTGCGGCGGATCCAGCGCGACCAGGGCCAGTCCTTTCTTTTCATTTCGCACGACATGGCGGTGGTGGAGCACGTCTGCGACGACATCGCCGTCATGTACCTGGGCAAGATCATCGAGCGGGCCTCGCGGCGCGCCTTCTTTTCGCGTCCGCTGCACCCGTACAGCGTGGCGTTGATGTCCGCCGTGCCCACGGTGAAGGGCGGCCGCGAAACGGCGGCGCGCCGGGTCAGGCTGGCGGGCGATCCGCCCAGTCCGGTGAATCCGCCGCCGGGCTGCCGCTTTGCCGGGCGCTGTCCGGTCGCGCAGCCGGTCTGCGCCACGCAGGAGCCCGCGCTGCGGGAAGTGGCGCCGGCGCATCACGTGGCCTGCCATTTTGTCGAGTCCCGCGACGGCATGGCGGTATCGCCGCTGCAGGGGTAATCCACTTGTATCCCAAGGAAATCCTGATGAGCCAGCCCGCAGCCCGCACGACCATCTACGCCGCGCGAACCATCCTCACCATGAACCCCGCCCAGCCGCGCGCGACCCACGTCGCCGTGCGCGACGGTCGCATCCTGGGCGTGGGCAGCAGGGAGGACCTGGCCGGCTGGGGGCCGGCGCAGGTCGACGAACGCTATGCGGACCGGGTGCTGATGCCGGGGCTGGTCGAAGGGCACTGCCACCTGCCCGAAGGCGGCATGTGGAAGTTCGTCTATGTGGGCTATTACGACCGGCGCGGGCCCGACGGCCGGCTGTGGCAGGGCTTGAAGAGCTTCGATGAGGTCGCGGGCAGGCTGCGCGATTTCGAGCGCGCGCTGGCGCAGGGCGAGACGCTGATCGGCTGGGGTTTCGATCCCATCTTCTTCGGCGGCGAGCGGATGAGCATCCGGGACCTGGACGCGGTGTCCGCCGACAGGGCCGTGGTGGTGATGCACGCCAGCATGCACCTGATGAATGTGAATACGCCCATGCTGGCGCAGGCGGGCATAGACCGCGATACCGATATCGAAGGCGTGAGCCGGCTTGCGGACGGGCAACCTAGCGGCGAGCTCTGCGAATTCGCCGCGATGTTTCCGGTCTTGCGGCTGATCGGCAGCCCGTTCCGCACGGTGGGCATGACGGAAGAGGGCTTGCGGATGTTCGGCAAGGTGGCGCAGTGGGCCGGGGTCACCACCGCCACGGACCTCGTCAATGAACTGGGCGACGAGGGCCTGGCGACGCTGGCGCGCGTGACCGCCGAGCCGGACTACCCGGTCAGGATCGTGCCGGCCGCGTCCGCCCTGACATACGCCGGCGACCCGGCGCGCTGCCTGGAGAAGCTGGAGGCGGCCAGGCGGCTCAACCACGACAAGCTGCGCCTGGGCATGGTCAAGCTGGTGGTCGACGGGTCCATACAGGGATTCACCGCGAGGGTGCGCTGGCCGGGCTACTACAACGGCGCGCCCAACGGCATCTGGGTCATCGCGCCGGCCGAACTCGACGCAATGGTGCAGGCCTATCACGACGCGGGCGCGCAGCTGCATATCCATACCAACGGCGACGAGGCCACGCAGCTTGCCATCGACGCCGTGGACCGCGCGCTGCAGCGAACGCCGCGCCGGGATCACCGCCATACGCTGCAGCATTGCCAGATGGCGGACGCCGCGCAGTTCCGGCGCATGGCCAGCCTGGGCATGTGCGTGAACCTGTTCGCCAACCACATCTTCTACTGGGGCGACGCCCATTACGCCCTGACCATGGGCCCGGACCGCGCCAACCGCATGGACGCCTGCGCATCCGCCGCGCGCGCCGGCGTGCCGTTCGCGATCCATTCCGATGCGCCGATCACGCCGCTGGGGCCCTTGTTCACGGCCTGGTGCGCGGTGAACCGGCAGACCTCGTCGGGCCGCGTGCTGGGCGAGTCCGAGCGCATCGGGGTGGACGCGGCGCTGCACGCCATCACCCTGGGCGCCGCCTATACGCTGTGCCTGGATCACCTGGTGGGGTCCATCGAAGTCGGCAAGCATGCGGATTTCTGCGTGCTGGAAGACGACCCGACCGCCACGCCGCCGGAAAGGCTGAAGGACATCAAGGTGCTGGGAACCGTCATCGGCGGCCGTCCGCTGGCGCTTCAGGATGCGTGAGATGGCGCGGATTCCCCTGACCGTGGTGGGCGGCTTCCTGGGCTCGGGCAAGACCACCTTGCTGAACCACGTGCTGGCGGCCAGCCCCCGCCGCGCCGCGGTGCTGGTCAACGATTTCGGGCCCGTCGACATCGACGCGGGGCTGATCGCCGGGCGCGCCGAGAACGTCATCCGGCTGGCCAACGGCTGCGTCTGCTGCTCGATGGCGGGCGGCCTGGACGACGCGCTGGCGCGCGTGCTGGCGCTGGACCCGCTTCCGGAGTGGATCGTCATCGAGGCCAGCGGCGTGTCGGACCCCGGGCGCATCGCGCAGGTGGGCATGTCCGATCCCATGCTGCAGCTGGAAGGCGTCATCGTGCTGGCGGACGCGGGCAACCTGCGCGAAGCGGCCGCCGATCCCCTGCTGGCGGACACCGTGGAGCGCCAGCTCCGGGCGGCGGACCTGCTGGTGCTGAACAAGACCGACCTGGCCTCGGACACGGAACTGGCGGCGCTGCGGTCCTGGCTGCACGACGCGACCGGCGGCGCGGCCATCGTGGCCGCGCGCGAGGCGCGGGTGGATCTGCGCTGGCTGATCGGAGAGGCCGAAGGCGCCGCCGACGATCACGTCTGCGGGCCGCATTGCGCGGAGCATGCGCGGGTGGATCCTGCCTCGGATCCGCGGCATCCGTTCCAGAGCTGGCTGTGGCGCGCGCCCGCCTTGCTGGACGCCGACGAGTTTGCCCGCAGGCTCAGGCAATTGCCGCGCCAGTTGCTGCGCGCCAAGGGCTGGGTGCGCACCGGCCGGCATGGCTGGGTGCTCGTGCAATGGGCCGGACGCCGCGTGCGCTATGACACGCAGGCGCGCCCGCCGGCGGATCTGGACGGACCGTCGCTGGTGCTGATCGGCCTGCGCGGCGCCATCCGCATCGAAGAGATCTCGGCACTGCTCGCGCCGGCCGCGGCGCGGGCCCCTGCGTAGCGCTTTACGCGTGGACGGACGCCCGGGTCTGGTGCAAGCGATTCCCCGTGTCTGGTTCTAGACCCTGGCATTGCCCGCACGTACCTTGGTGGTTCAGCGTGGACGCATCTCGCGCCCCGCCAGCAGAGGAGGGTAGGCAATGCACAAGACCGTCACCGTGGAGATGCTGGCCGAGTTCGCGGCCGCGTGGAACCGGCACGATATCGACGCCCTGATGTCTTTCATGAGCGAGGACTGCGTGTTCGAGACCGTGGGCGGGCCCGAGCAGTACGGCAGCCGCCATGCGGGTCCGGAAGCGGTGCGCGCGGCATTTGCCGCGGCCTGGAAGAGCTTCCCCGATGCGCAGTGGGCCAACGGCCGGCACTGGGTCGCCGGGGACCGCGGGGTCTCCGAATCCACGTTCTCCGGCACCGCGCCGGACGGCACGCGCATCGAGGCGGACATGGTGGACATCTTCACCTTCCAGGACGGCAAGATCCGCGTGAAGAACGCGTTTCGCAAGCAGCGCCCGGCCTTGCCGGCCCGGGCCTGAGGCCGCCGCCTCGCGGCCAGCAACCGGAACCGCAGCATGGATACGCAAATGTCCTTCGACTCCCATCGCCCGGCCCCAGCGCCCGGCGCCGCCATCAGCGCGTACAACCCGGCCTATGACCCGCTGGTGTCTCCGCCCGGCCAGGGCCAGGACTACGCGCCCACCTATTGGGTGGCGACCGCCGGCGCGCCGCCCGAGGACGACGGGCCGATCAATGGCGATATCGATGCCGACGTGGTGATCGTCGGCTCCGGCTTCACGGGCCTGTCGGCGGCCCTTGCCCTGGCGCGGGACTTCGGCGTGAAGGCCGTGGTGCTGGAGGCCAACCGCGCCGTCTGGGGATGCACCAGCCGCAATGGCGGCCAGGGGCAGAACGCGTCCGGGCGCCTGTACCGCTCGCAGTGGATTGCGCGCTGGGGGCTGGACATGGCCAAGCGGCTGGACGCCGAGATCCGCGAGGGCTTCGAGTACTGGAAGAGCCTGGTGGCCCAGGTGGACTGCGACGCGCAGCCGGGCGGCCACCTGTACACGGCGCATCGCAGGAAGAAGATGGCCTTCCTGGAAAACGAGTCCCGCGTGATGCGCGAGGTCTTCGGCTACGACACGAAGATGCTCAGCAAGGCGGAGCTGCGCGAACGCTATGTGGACGACCACGAAGCCGTGGGCGCGATGCATGAGCCGGATGGCGTGGGCGTGCAGCCGCTGAAGCTGGCCTACGGCTATCTGCGGCAGGCGCGCGCGCTGGGCGCGCGCATCCATCCGGCCAGCCCGGTGCTGGGCTGGCGCGTGGAAAACGGCATGTACCTGCTGCAGACGCCGGGCGGCGTGGTGCGCGCGCGGCGCGTGGCGTTCGCCACGGGCGGCTACACCGCGCAGGGCGTGAACCGCCTCCTGGACAACCGGATCATGCCGGTGCTGTCGAACTCGATGGTGACGCGGGTGCTGACGCCGGCCGAGCGCGAGGCGGCGGGCTTGAAGAGCACGGTGTTCATCACCGATACGCGCACGCTGCGCTTTTACTACCGCCTGCTGCCCGACGGCCGCATGCAGATCGGCAGCCGCAGCGCGCTGCGCGGGGCGGATGCCGAACATCCGCGCCACCTGGCGCTGCTGCGCGAAGGGCTGGCGCGCAAGTTCCCGTCGCTCAAGGGCGTGGACGTGGCGTATTCCTGGTGGGGCTGGGTGGATGTCAGCCACGACATGATGCCGCGCGTGACCCAGCCGGACCCGGCGCAGCAGGTGTATTACGCCTTCGGGTATGGCGGCAACGGCGTGGCGTTCTCGGCCCATGCGGGCAGGCGGCTGGCGCAGCGGATGATGGGCCAGGACGGCATCGCCTGGGATTTGCCGATTTACGACTCGCCCTTGCCGGGGCACATGTTCGCGCCGTTCCGCAGGCTCGGCCAGGGCCTGCTGTACCGCTGGTACTACCTGCGGGACGAACTGCTCTAGCGCTTGCGGGCGGAGTCAGGCGCCCTGGACCTCTTCGGCGGCGCGGCGCTGGCGGTCGACGACCTTCGCCAGCTTCGCGATGCCGGGCTCGATGTGCTCCGGCCGGATCGACGTGAAGCCCACGCGCAGGAAATTGCGGGGCGCGTCCGCGCCGTTCATGAAGAAGACGTCGCCCGGTTCGACGACCACGCCTTCGGCCAGCGCGGCCTGGGACAACGCGACGGCGTTCAGCCAGGGCGGCCCCTGCAGCCAGCACGAGGACGAGCCGGTGATGGGGATGGCCCTGAAGTCGGGCAGGTGCCGCGCCAGCGCCTGCGCGAGCTCATTGCCGCGCTTTTGGTAGGCCTGCGACTGGCGGCGCAGCAGCGAATGATGATGCCCCAGCGAGATGAACAGCGAGAAGGCGCGCTGTATGTAGGCCGAAGGATGGCGCAGCATCAGCCGGCGCAGCGCGCGCAGTTCGCCCGTGAGCTCGCGCGGCGCGACGATGTAGCCGATGCGCAAGCCGGGCGCGAAGGACTTGGCCAGGCTGCCCACGTAGATCACGCGGCCGTCCCGGTCCAGGCTTTTCAGCGCGGGAATCGCGCCTTCGCCCCAGCGGCTTTCGCTTTCGAAGTCGTCCTCGATGATCAGGGCGTCGGCCTGGCGGGCCAGCGCCAGCAGGCCGACGCGGCGCTCCATCGACAGGGTGACGGTGGTGGGGCACTGGTGGCCCGGCGTGACGAACACGTAGTCGCAGCCCAGCAGGTGAGTGCCGGTGCGCAGCCCTTGCTCGTCCACCGGCAGCGGCAGCAGGTGGCGGGTATGGCTGGCGAAGATGTTGCGGGCGTCGGGGTAGCCGGGGTCTTCCATGCCGACCACGGTGTCGTCGTTGACCAGCAGGTCGGCCAGCAGGTAGAGCGCGTGCTGCGCGCCGACGGTGATGACGATTTCCTCGGCGTCCGCCCAGACGCCGCGGCGCGGCAGGACCTGGGTGCGGATCTGCTCGATCAGGGCCGGGTCGTCATGGGTGATGAGGTCGGGCGCCCAGCTGCGGATGTCCAGCACCGACAGCGCCTTGATGCAGCATTCGCGCCATTCGGCCGTGGGAAACAGGTCCTGGTCGAACTGTCCGTAGACAAAGGGGTAGGGCTGCTTCTGCCAATCTTGCGGCTTGATGATGTTGCGTTGCCGCGAAGGGCGAAAGCGCAGCCGTTCGTCCCAGCGCACCCCGGGCGCGCCGGTCTCGCAGTGGGCGGCGGCGTCGGCCGCCGGGCCCGAATGGCCTTGCATGACCGTATCGCTGACGAAGTGGCCGCTGCGTTCGCGCGACACCAGATACCCTTCGCTGACCAGCTGCTGGTAGGCGAACACGACGGTGTTGCGGGCGATCTGGAGCTGGTCGGCCAGATAGCGGCTGGAGGGCACCGGCATGCCGGGCGGCAGGTGGCCGCTGAGGATGGCGGACACCAGCATCTGGCGCACGCGTCCCTGGAGGCTGAGGTTGGGCGCGCTCTCCCTTTCGAACAGGCGCTCCCACAACACAGGCTTGAGCATCGAGGCCTGGCTGGACATGACGGCTCCTTGTGACGGCGGAGCGGGCGGACGCGGCGCGCAGCGCGCCGGCGGCGCCCGTTCCGGGTTCCGTCACTCAGAATAGAGGAGCCGGATGGGGGACGAAATGAGGGATTGCCCTGTCCGGTGTCAGACGCGGCCTTTCCACGGGATAGCGAACCGCTCCAGGTAGCGCACGAGCAGGTCGAAGGCGAAGGCGAACACGCCGATCACGATGATGCCCATGATGACCGTGTCGCTGGCCAGGAACTGGGCGGCGTTCAGCACCATGAAGCCCAGGCCCCGGTCGGCCGCCACCATTTCGGCGGCCACCAGCGTGGTCCAGCCCACGCCGATGCCGATGCGCATGCCGGTGAAGATCTCCGGCATGGCCGCCTTCAGGATGACGTGCCAGACGACCTGCCTGGGCGTGCCGCCCATGGCGTAGGCGGCGTGGATCTGTTCGATGGACACCGAGCGCACGCCGGCGCGCGCGGCGATCGCCATGGGCGCGAAGATGGCCAGGTAGATCAGCAGGATCTTCGGGAATTCGCCGATGCCGAACCAGATGATGATGAGCGGCAGGTAGGCCAGCGGCGGCAGCGGGCGATAGAACTCGATGGGCGGGTCGAAGATGCCGCGGGCGTAGCGGTTCACGCCCATCAGGATGCCCACCGGAATGGCCGTGGCGCAGGCCAGGAAGAAGGCGCCGAACACGCGCGACAGGCTGGCCAGCGCATGCTCGGTGAGCGTCGAGTTGGCCACGCCCTCGGTCATGGCGAAGACGAACTTCTCGTACACGGCGATGGGCGAGGGCAGGAACAGCGGCCGCACCCAGCCGGCGCTGGTGACCAGGAACCACAGCGCGATCAGCGCCACGCTGGTGAGCAGGCTGATGTGGCCGCTGTAGCCCGCGCCCGGCGCGCCGTAAACCGTGCCGGGCACGGCCGGCTTGTGGCCCGAACGGCTCCTAGGCATGGACGGCCTGCGGGGAGGCGGCAAGTTCGTCGCCGTAGATGATGCCAAGGACTTGCTCGCGCATGGCGATGAAGTCGGGACTGGATTTGATGCCACGGCCATCGCGGGTCTCCAGGTAGCGCCGGTTGAACGCCGGCTCGAAGGTGTGCGTGATCCGGCCCGGGCGCGGCGACATGACGATCAGCCGCGAGCCCAGGAAGAGCGCTTCTTCCACGCTGTGGGTAATGAAGAAGAACATCTTGTTGGTCTGCCGCCAGATGTCCAGCAGCAGTTCCTGGATGGTCTCCCGGGTCAGCGCGTCCAGCGCGGCCATGGGCTCGTCCATCAGCAGCATGGCGGGGTCGCAGGTCAGCGCGCGCGCGATGCCCACGCGCTGCTGCATGCCGCCGGACAGCTGGTAGATCATGTGGCGGTGGAAGTCCTGCAGGCCCACCAGCTCCAGGTTGCGGCGGGCCCGGGCGCGGCGGGTTTCCCGGTCCACGCCCTGCAGCTTCAGGCCGAACTCCGTGTTCTCCAGCACGTTCAGCCAGGGCAGCAGCGCGTGCTTCTGGAACACGACGCCGCGGTCGGCGCCGGGCCCCACGATGGGCTTGCCGCCCAGCGTGATCTCGCCCTCGGTGGGCGACAGGAACCCGGCCAGCAGGCTGAGCAAGGTGGTCTTGCCGCAGCCCGAGGCGCCCAGCGCGACGACGAATTCGCCGGGCTGGATGGTCAGGTTGACGTCGTGCAGCGCAATCACGGGGCCGCTGTCGTGCAGGCCGGGGTAGGTGACGCTGACGTTCTCCGCGCACAGACGCTGCGCGGCGGGCGTGGACGATGTGCTCATGCCGGCTCCCTGCGGCGGCGCTACTTGGCCGCCGCCTTCGCGTACTGGTCCGTGACGTTGGGGCTGTAGTCGTCCAGCGCCCGGTCGATCTGCTTCTGGTCCTTCAGGAATTTGGCGCTGGCCGCGAAGGCGCGCGCCGCGCCCGAATCCTTGCCGCCGCCCAGCCACACGTTCGATGCCTGTTCCTGGGCCGTCGGGAACACCAGCAGGCCGAGCGCCTCGACAATGTCGTCGGGCTTGCCGCCGATGAGCTTGACGATGCCCTTGACCTGCGGCGAGTCCGCCGTCCATTTGGCGCTGTTGGCGCGGTAGTCGGCGTAGGACTTGGCCAGCACGCCGGTGAAGGCGGCCATGAACTTGGGGTTCTTTTCTGCCCAGGCGCGGTCCACGACGAGTCCGTCGAAGGTGGGCACGCTGGCGGCGCCGATCTGTTCGGAGTCGGCGATGATCTTGCCCGTCTTGGCGATCTCGGTCAGCGCGGGCGGCCAGACATAGGCGGCGTCGATGTCGCCGCGCTGCCAGGCGGCCACGATCTGCGGAGGCTGCATGTTCAGGATGCGCACGTCGCGATTCACCTTCCAGACCTGTTCCAGCCCGACCAGCAGGTGGAAGTGGGCGGTGGACACGAACGGCGTGGCGATGCGCTTGCCCTTCAGGTCGGCGGTGCTGTTGATGCCCGAGCCGTTGCGCGCCACCAGCGCCTCGGATTTGCCGATGTTGTCCAGGATCCAGAACAGCTGCATGTTGACGCCGCGGGTGGCGGCCGAGGTGATGCCCGTGGACCCCAGGACGCCGACCGGCACGCTGCCCGAGGCCAGCGCGGTGGAGATGTCGCCGCCCGAGGTGAACTGGCGCCAGTCCACCTGGTATCCGGCCTCTTTCAGGGCGGCGTCGAAACTGCCGTCCGCGATGGCGGACAGGAACGGCCCGACGATGAGCTGGTAGCCCACCACGAGTTTGGTCTGCGCGTAGGCGGGCGCCGCCAACAGCGCGGCGGCCAGGCCGGCCAGGGTGCAGCGGCGGATCAGGCGGTATATCGCGTTCATGGTGATCTCCGAGAGGGGACGGCCGCGCCCCGGCGCGACCGGCTTGCTGGGTCCAGTTTGCCCGGATGGGACCAGAACGCTAGGGCCAGATGCCGGGATCAGTAGGAGCCAAAAGCGGCCGGGCCCGCCGGCCGCGCCGGCGATGCCCCATCAGGCATCGTCGTCGCAGCGGGCGGGCCCGCGATATGCGCCAAAAGGAGGGCGGCGTATCCCGCTAGCGGATGAGGCTCAGGAATTCTGCCCGGGTGGACGGGTTGTCGTGGAACTCGCCCAGCATGACGGACGTGACCATGGACGAATTCTGCTTTTCGACACCGCGCATCATCATGCACATGTGCTGCGCCTCGATGACGACGGCCACGCCGGCCGCGCCGGTGACGCTCTGGACGGCTTCGGCCACCTGGCGGCTGAGGTTCTCCTGGATCTGCAGGCGGCGGGCGTACATTTCCACGATCCGGGCCACCTTGGACAGGCCCAGGACGCGCCCGGCCGGCAGGTAGGCCACGTGCGCCTTGCCGATGAAGGGCAGCATGTGATGCTCGCACAGCGAGTACAGCTCGATGTTCTTGACCAGGACGATCTCGCGCGTGTCGGACGTGAAGAGCGCGCCGTTGACGATTTCTTCCAGGTTCTGCCCGTAGCCGCGGCACAGGTGGCGCATGGCCTTGGCCGCGCGCGCCGGCGTGTCGGCCAGGCCTTCGCGGGACGGGTCTTCCCCTAGTGCTTCGAGAATGGCGGTGTAGTGCTTTTCCAATGACATGGGGGGACTCCTGGGGCTGCGCGCGCGTGTGGCGTGTCGTGGTGCATTAGTGACGCAAGTCTACCGCAGCGCGCAAGAGGGGGACGGACGCCGGCCTCAGACCCCGCGGTTTTCGACGGCGTACTTGATGAGTTCCGCCTGGCCGTCGATGCCCAGCTTGCGCTTGATGTTCAGTCGATGGGTTTCGACCGTGCGCACGGACAGCCCCAGCGCCTGGGCGATCTGCTTGTTGGCGTGGCCGCCGGCGATGTGGCGCAGCACGTCGCGTTCGCGCTGGGTAAGCAGCGTGGACAGCGCGCTGGCCTGCGACAGCCGGACCGCCGCCGCCGCGCTGAAATAGCTGCGGCCCGCCATGACGGCGTCGATGGCGGTGATGATTTCCTGGGCGGGCTCGTCCTTCAGCAGATAGCCGCGCGCGCCCGCCTTGACGGCCTGCACCATGTATTCGGGATTGTCGTGCATGGACAGCACCAGCACGGCGATCTGGGGATAGCGCTCGTGCAGCTGGGCGGTCAGCTCCAGCCCGCCCACTCCGGGCATGTTCAGGTCGGTCAGCGCCAGGTGGGGCAGGGTGCCGCCCTGCGGGTCCTCGGCCAGGCAGGCGGCCAGGAAGGAGAGGGCGGCGGCGGCGTTGCCGGCTTCGCCCACCACGCGCAGCTGCGGCACGGTTTCCAGGCGCAGGCGCAGCCCGTCGCGCACCAGCGGGTGATCGTCGATCAGCAGGAGTCGGATGGCGTCGGGCTTGTCGGTCATGCTTGGGAAGTCGCGGGTGGAGCGCCGGCGGCCGGCAGGGGCAGCCAGGCCTGCAAGGTCGTGCCTTGGGCGGTGGAATGGAAGGTCAGGCTGCCGGCCAGCGCGCTCATGCGTTCGCGCATGTTGCGCAGGCCGATGCCGCGGCGCGGGTCCTGCTGCACCTCGACATAGTCGAAGCCGCGGCCGTCGTCGGCGATGGTCAGGCGCAGGTCGCGCCCGGAATAGGCCAGCGTCAGGTCGGCGCGCGTGGCGCCGGCGTGGCGCAGGACGTTGGTCAGGGCTTCCTGGGTGACGCGGAACAGCGCGGTGGCGTAGGCCTCGGGCAGCTTCACCGGCCGTCCGCTGGTGCGCAGGCGCACGGCCAGCGGCGGCGCGCCGTCTTCGCTGGGGATGGCGAACTCCCGCCCCAGGTGCTCCAGCGCGGCGGGCAAGCCCAGGTCGTCCAGCAGCGTGGGGCGCAGGTTGTGCGAGATTCGCCGCACTTCGCCCACGGCCGTGTTCAGGCGGTCCAGCGCGCCGCCCAGCGGCGTGTCGATGTGCGCCAGCGCGCGCGGGTCGGCCGGCTGCGACTGGCGCAGCCGCTCGCGCGCAGCCTCCAGCGACAGCTTGATGGACACCAGCACCTGGCTGATGCCGTCGTGCAGCTCGCGCGACAGCCGGGCGCGCTCGTCTTCCTGCGAGCGCACCAGTTGCTGGGCCATCAGGCGCAGCTTGGCGTCGGACTGGCGGTGGTCGCTGATATTGAGGGCCAGGCCGCAGGCGGCCACGCCCAGTATGGAGACCGCGGCAATGCCCGCCACCCACGCGAACATGTCGCGGATATTGGCTTGCGCGGCGGCGTCGATGCGCACCAGCGCCTGCTCCACGTCGTCCAGGTAGATGCCGGTGCCCAGCATCCAGCCCCAGCGTTCCAGCACCACCACATAGCCGAGCTTCTCGACGGTCTGGTGCGTGGACGGTTTTTCCCACAGGTAATGCACCACCTCGCCCTGCTGGCCGCCGCGCCGGGCGGCCGTCAGCAGGTTCTGGATGACGGCCTGGCCCTGGGTGTCGCGCAGGTTCCAGAGGTCCTGGCCGACCAGTTCCGGCTGCCGGGGATGCATCAGGTTCTTGCCGTGCAGGTCATAGACGAAGAAGTAGCCGTCGTGGCCGAACTCCATCTGCGCCAGCAGGTCCAGCGCGCGCTGGCGGGTGGCCTCGTCGTCGCCCGCGGCCTGCAGCGGGGCGATGGCGCTGTAGGCCAGGTTCACGTAGTGGCGCAGCTCGCCTTCCTTGCTGGCCAGCCAGGCGCTTTCCACGACCTGCTTTTCGCGCTGGGCGAGCTGCAGGCCCTGCACGTAGACGGCGACCGTGATGGCGGCGACGGCCACCAGCAGGGGGACCGCCGCGAGCAGCAGGATTTTGAGGCGAAGCTTCATAAACGATTTGTATCGGCGCGGGCCGGAATTGCTGCGGCGCATTAGAGGTGAGGCGCCGGAAGGAAATAGCGGAATTTCCGCTGGATTTTACGATTTCCATGGAATTTTGCTGCGCTGCATAACGTAGTAACACGTAGCCGGCTTGCGTAGTTCCGCGCTTGTTGCCTCTGGGGCAAACCGAAATACTACGCCCGCGTCGACAGGACGCAGCGCGGACGCGTGCGTCCGCCACCCCACAACAATGAGTCTGCCTTCCGCGGGACGAAAAAAGCGTTTCACGCCAAGAGCATGGCGGGAGGCAAGAGGAGCACTTATGCATACCAGCAGTAAGGGACTGGGTCAGCACCTGGTCTGGCTGGCGGTTGCGGTACTGGGCGCGTTTGCGCTGGGCACCGTGGCGCTGGCCAGAGGGGAGACCATCAATGCGCTATGGGTGGTGATTGCCGCCGTCTGCGTGTACTTGATCGCATACCGCTATTACAGCCGCTTCATCGCGCGCAAGGTCTTCCAGCTGGACCCGACGCGCATGACGCCGGCCTGGAAGTACAACGACGGCCTGGACTACGTGCCCACCAACAAGCACGTGCTGTTCGGCCACCACTTCGCCGCGATTGCCGGCGCGGGCCCCCTGGTGGGTCCGGTGCTGGCCGCGCAGATGGGCTATCTGCCGGGCATGCTGTGGATCCTGGCCGGCGTGGTGTTCGCCGGCGCGGTGCAGGACTTCACGATCCTCTTCATCTCGACGCGCCGCGACGGCCGTTCGCTGGGCGACCTGGTCAAGTCCGAGCTGGGCAAGATCCCGGGCGTGATCGCGCTGTTCGGCGCCTTCATGATCATGGTGATCATCCTGGCCGTGCTGGCGCTGATCGTGGTCAAGGCGCTGACGCATTCGCCGTGGGGCACCTTCACGGTGGCCGCGACCATTCCCATCGCGCTGTTCATGGGCGTGTACCTGCGCTACATCCGCCCGGGCAAGATCGGCGAGGTCTCCATCATCGGCTTCGTGGGCCTGATGGCCGCCATCACGTTTGGCCAGGACGTGGCCGCGCATCCGGTCATCGGCCCGATGTTCGACTTCGACGGCAAGGGCCTGACCTGGATCCTGATCATCTACGGCTTCATTGCGTCGGTGCTGCCCGTGTGGCTGCTGCTGGCCCCGCGCGACTACCTGTCGACCTTCCTGAAGATCGGCACGATCGTCGGCCTGGCGATCGGCATCGTGGTGGTGGCGCCCGAGCTGAAGATGCCCGCGCTGACGCAGTTCGTCGACGGCACCGGTCCGGTGTGGTCGGGCAATCTGTTCCCGTTCCTGTTCATCACGATCGCCTGCGGCGCGGTGTCGGGCTTCCACGCCCTCATTTCGTCGGGCACGACGCCCAAGCTGATCGAAAACGAAACCCAGGCCCGCTATATCGGCTACGGCGGCATGCTGATGGAATCGTTCGTGGCCATCATGGCGCTGGTGGCGGCTTGCGTGATCGAGCCGGGCATCTATTACGCCATGAACAGCCCGGCGGCCGTGATCGGCACGACGCCGGAGCAGGTGGCGCAGGTGGTGTCGAGCTGGGGCTTCGTGATCAGCCCGGCTGACCTGGTCCAGACGGCCAAGGACGTGGGCGAGAGCACCATCATTTCGCGCGCGGGCGGCGCGCCGACGCTGGCCGTCGGCATGGCGCACATCCTGCACCAGGTGATGGGCGGGCCGGGCATGATGGCCTTCTGGTATCACTTTGCGATTCTGTTCGAGGCGCTGTTCATCCTGACGGCGGTGGACGCGGGCACGCGCGCGGGCCGCTTCATGCTGCAGGATCTGCTGGGCACGTTCGCGCCGTCGCTCAAGCGCACGGACTCGCTTCCGGCCAACCTGATCGCGACCGGGCTGTGCGTGGCGGCGTGGGGCTACTTCCTGTATCAGGGCGTGGTGGATCCGCTGGGCGGCATCAATACCCTGTGGCCGCTGTTCGGGATCGCCAACCAGATGCTGGCCGCGATTGCGCTGACGCTGGGCACGGTGGTGCTGTTCAAGATGAAGCGCGACCGCTATGCGTGGGTGACGATCCTGCCGACGGTGTGGCTGCTGGCGTGCACGCTGACGGCGGGTTGGCAGAAGCTGTTCCATGCGGATCCGCGGGTGAGCTTCCTGGCGCATGCGGACAAGTACAACGCGGCGATCGCCGAGGGCAAGGTGCTGGCGCCGGCGAAGTCGCTGGGCGAGATGTCGCGGGTGGTGCTGAACGACTACATCAATGCCGGGCTGTGCGCGATCTTCATGTTCGTGGTGGTGAGCATCGTGGTGTTCGGGTTCCGTTCGGTGCAGCGCGCGCGGGATGAGAACAAGCCGACGGCGCGCGAGACGCCTTACGAGATGCTGCCGGCGGCGGCGGGTGCGGATTGATCGTTTTCCGGGAGACGCTGCATGTTGTTCAGTAACGTGAGTTCGGTGGCCGGCGCGGCTGGCCGTTATCTGGGGCAGACGCTCCGGTTGATGGTCGGGGTGCCGGATTACGAGACGTATGTGGAGCACATGCGGCGTACGCATCCTGATCAGGAGCCGATGAGCTATGAGGATTTCTTTCGGGAGCGGCAGGAGGCGCGCTACGGGGGGAAGAAGCGGATCGGTTGCTGCTGAGTTTTTTTGAGAGGCCTTGCATGTCGCAGGGCCTTTTTTTTGGTTGTTTTTCTTGGGGCGGAGCGGGTGCTTTAGGCGTACGGGCGCCGCTGGGGCGAGTGGGGTGCTTGGCGTTTTGGCGGCGGTCCGGGATGGGGAGGAAGAGTTTGCGGGGGCGCCATGGACCTGCCGCCCTCAGCGGCGGGTCCATGGCATTTGGGTGGGGGGCGGAGGGTGTTGGGTTGCCGATAAATCACGTTTGTGATGTTGCTTTCTTCTTACGTGATTTGCTGGTTTGGTTGTGCGATTTTCTTTCGCAGCTTTTCCGAATACAGCACCAGCGGAATCGCGCCCACGGCGCACAGCGCCATCGCCAGGAAGCCGCCGGGGGCGAAGCTGCGGTAGAGCGCGCCGCCTGCCTGGATGCTGGCGAACATGAAGACGCCGCCGGAGAGCAGGGCGTAGAGGGCGATGGCGGAGGTTTTGCAGGCGGCCGGGACGTGGCGGGCGATGTACCACATGATGGCGGCGTTGTTGCCGGCCAGGGTGAAGCACTGCAGCAGCTGCAGGGTGGCGATCAGGGCGGGGTCGGTGGTGGCGGACAGGCCGGCCCAGCGGATGGCGGTCATGATGGCGGAGGTCAGGATCAGCCATTGGGCGCCGGTGCGGGCGAGGATGCGGGGGGCCAGGAAAAAGAACAGGACCTCGCTGCCGACGCCGACGACCCAGAGCAGGGAGATCAGCGCGGTGGACAGGCCGCTGGCGGTCCAGTAGAGCGTGGAGTAGGAGTACAGGAAGCCGTTGCTGGCCTGGAGCAGCGAAGCGGCGGCGATGCACATGAGCAGCGGGCGGTCGCGCAGGACTTCGCGCATGGGCAGGCGCACGCGTTCGGCGGGCGCTTCGCCGGCGGCGGGGCGGGCGGCCTGGGGCAGCAGGCGCACGCAGGCCAGGCAGGCGATGATCAGCAGGATCGACAGCCACATGACCCAGTCGGTGTCGAAGGTCTTGATGAGGTAGCCGCCCGCGACGGTGACGGCGGCGAAGCCCAGCGAGCCGCAGGCGCGCATGATGGTGTAGGAATTGCCCTGGCCGCGGCCGCTGGCGATGGCCATGCGGTCCATGAGCGGCAGCACGGCGGGGAAGACGGCGTTCAGGAGCAGGGTGATGGCGAGCAGCCAGGCTGGCGTCCGGCTGAACGGGTAGCAGATGAACAGCAGCAGGGAGGCGGCCAGCGCGCAGGCGATCAGGGCGTGGGCGCGGCCGGTCTGGTCGGCGACGTGGGCGACGACCGGGGTGGACAGGATCTTGGGCAGGAAAGAGGTGGCGACGATCAGCCCGATCAAGGCGGGGTCCAGGCCGCGGCTGGCGAACCACAGAGGCAGGAAGGGGATGCTGACGCCTTGCAAGCCGTAATACAGGAAGTAAAACCCGTGCAACGCGATGGCGCCTTGCCTGGCGTCGGGATTGCCGCGCATGGTGATTGTGGACCTGGCTGATTTGACGCGGCGTAGCATACTCCTTTGGCAGGCGCGGCCCATTGGCAAAGCGCGCGCCCGGATTTACCCTAGGTGTCGCGGCCCGATTGCGTTCGCGCCGCGCATGCGTTTTCCGATTCATTCCCAGGAGCTGCGATTCATGGCCAAGAAACTGAATGAGAAGACCACCAAGACGTTGAAGGAACGGCGCAAGGCGCCGCTGGCAACGCCTACCGACCTGGCGGCCGCCGCCACGCGGGACATCTCCGCGGCGCTGAACCAGATACTGGCCGACGTGTTCGCGCTGTATCTGAAGACCAAGAATTTCCATTGGCACGTGAGCGGCCCGCACTTTCGCGATTACCACCTGCTGCTCGACGAGCAGGGCGACCAGCTGTTCGCCATGACGGACCCCATCGCGGAACGCATCCGCAAGATCGGCGGCATGACGCTGCGGTCGATCGGGCATATCTCGCGGTCGCAGCGCATTTCCGACAACGACGCCGACTACGTGCAGCCGCTGGATATGCTGGCCGAGCTGCGCGAGGACAACAAGGTGCTGGCCGCGTCGCTGCGCGAAGCCCACAACGTGACGGACGAACACCGCGATATCGCCAGCTCCAGCCTGATCGAGAACTGGATCGACGAGACCGAACGCCGCACCTGGTTCCTGTTCGAGGCCAGCCGCCAGGGCGATTCGACCGGCCACTAGGCATATGGACGATGCCGGTCATTGCGTACCGGTATCCCCGCAGCGGAATCGCCTTCCATCTTTTGCGGGTAGTCCAGGTTTCTGTTATTTCTGTCTTGACAGAAATAACAGAAACCTCCTACAGTGGCCCCATGAAACTGACTCCGATCGCCGAACGATTCATCCTGCACTGGGGCGAAATGGGCTCGCGCTGGGGCGTGAACCGCACGGTCGCCCAGATCCACGCGCTGCTTTACCTGCTTGGCCGCCCCGTTCCCGCTGAAGAAATCGCCGATACCCTGGGTGTCGCGCGCTCGAATGTCAGCAACAGCCTCAAGGAATTGCAGGCCTGGCGCCTGGCCCGGGTGGTGCACGTCATGGAAGACCGGCGCGATCACTTCGAAACCTCGACCGATATCTGGGAGCTGTTCAAGCTGATCGTCGAAGGCCGCCGGCAACGCGAGATCGACCCCACGCTGACCATGCTGCGCGACAGCCTGGCCAGTCCGGAAATCGAAAACGAAAGCCGCGCCACCGAACAGCGGGTGCGCGAGACGTTGGAATTCCTGGAAATCCTGACCACCTGGTCCGACGAGATGCTGCGCATGAAGCCCGAGACGCTGATGAAGACGCTGGGCATGGGCGCGAAGCTCAGCAAGACCATGCGGCGCACCAAGCCTTGATTCCCGAGGGCGGGCCGAAAGCCGCGCCTTTTTTTTGATCATTAGTTTCTGTCTGTACAGAAATTGCAGAAATAAAAGAACCGGAGAACCCTCATGAGCGGCTTACCTATCGAGGCAACGGCATGAACATCCTGGTCTGCGGCGCCCACGGTTTTGTCGGCCGGGCCCTGTGCGAGGCCCTGGCGCGCGATGGCCATCGGGTGTTGAAAGGCGTGCGGGCGGCTGCCAGGCCTGACGAGATCGCCATTGATTACATGACGGACACCGATCCGGCAGCGTGGACGGACCGGCTGCGCGGCATCCATGTGGTGATCAACGCCGTTGGCATCCTGGCCGAAGGGGCCGGCGCGGCCTTCGACCAGATCCACCGGCGCGCGCCGATCGCCTTGTTCGACGCCGCCCACCGCGCGGGGGTTCGGCGCATCGTGCAATTGTCGGCGCTGGGCGCCGAGGACGGCGATACGTCCTATTTCCAGAGCAAGCGCGCGGCCGACGATCACCTGCGGTCGCTGCCCGTTGCACACCATATCCTGCGGCCGGCGCTGGTCTATGGCGCGCAGGGCGCGTCGGCCCGGTTCTTTCGCGCCCTGGCGACGGCGCCGATACATCTGCTGCCGGGCGGCGGGCGTCAGTTGCTGCGTCCGATGCTGGTGGACGAGTTGGCCGAGATCGTCGTGCGGCTGCTGCGCGGCGATTCTGACGCCCCGGCCATGCTGGACCTGGCCGGCGGCACGGAGGTCGAGTTTCGCCAGATGCTGGCGGTCTACCGGGAGTCGATGGGATTTGCGCCGGCGTGGCGGGCGCCGGTGCCGGCATGGCTGGTGTCGGCCGGCGCGGCGTTGCTGAACCGGTTGCCGGGGTCTCTGTTGACGCGCGACACCTGGCGCATGCTGCGCGCCGGCAATACGGCCGATGCGGCGACGACGACCCGGGCGCTGGGGCGTCCGCCCGCCGGCATCGAATCCTTCATCGGGCCCGCCGACGCGCTGGCGCTGCGCCACCAGGCGCTGGCGGCCTGGCGGCCGGGCCTGGCGCGCGGCGCGCTGGCGCTGATCTGGCTGTGGACGGCCGTGTGCAGCGCTTTTCTCTATCCCGCGGCCGGCAGCCTGGCGCTGCTTGAACCGGTCGGCCTGAAGGGGGCCTCAGCCTGGGCGGCTTTGTACCTGGCCGCCGGGCTGGATTTCGCGCTGGGCATCGCCACGCTCTGGCGGCCCGGCCGACGCCTGTGGGCCGCGCAGCTCGCGCTGGTGCTGGGGTATACGGCCGTGATCGCCGTGGCCTTGCCCGAGTTCCTGTTGCATCCGTTCGGCCCGGTCCTGAAAAACGTCGCCGTCGTCGCGCTTTTACTCATCCTGCTTACCGAGGAACCCAAGCCATGAACCTGTATCTGACGGTCAAGACCCTGCACATCCTGTCATCGGTGCTGCTGGTGGGCACCGGCTTCGGCACGGCGTTCTACCTGTTCTTCGCCAACCGGACCGGCTCCATTCCGGCGATTGCCGCCGTCTCGAAACTGGTGGTCCGGGCCGACCTGTGGTTCACCACGCCGGCCGTCGTGTTCCAGCCGCTGTCGGGGCTGTGGCTGGCGCATGCCGCCGGGTGGCAATGGACCACCCCGTGGGTCAGCGTGTCGATCGGGCTGTATCTGCTGGCGGGCGCGTGCTGGCTGCCGGTGGTGTGGCTGCAATACGAAATGGCCAGGATGGCGACCACCGCCCACGCCGCGGGCGAGACCGCGCTGCCGGCGCGCTACTGGCGCTTTGCGCGGTGGTGGACAGGCCTGGGCTATCCGGCCTTCCTGGCCATGGTGGCGGTGTACTTCCTGATGGTGCTCAAGCCGGCGCTGTAGACAATCCTCCAGCCAGCGCGGCTACGGGCTGGCTGGGAGGGCAGGCGTTAGGGGAGGGCGGCTTGGGCCATGGGGCGAGCAAAGGGATTTATTTCCCATCTAAAATGTCATGATATAACATTGCATTTTTTATGACATCCCTTGGCTCGTCCATGCCCTGCGCGCCTGGACGATGCGTGCCTCACTGGCTCACACGAATCGAAAGACATGCCTACGCGTCCTTCCAGCATCACTCCTGTTTGCAGCTCCTCCTGGCGCCCAGCCTTTGCCGCCTTCGCCATGGCCGCTGGCCTGACATCCGGCGAAGCAAGCGCCGCCGACGGGATCTCAGGCGGCTCGTCCAATGAGCCGTCGCCCGCGACGACGCTCGCTCCGATCGAAGTCAGCGGCCGCGATGTGTCGCGCGAATTGCTGGGCGCCAGAGATCGGGTGACACTGGACAGCACCGGGCTGCCCGCGGCCATGACCGTCATCACGCCCTCCGAGCTGCAAACCATCAACGTGGGCCGTGATATCTCGAACGTGTTCCGGCGCGTGCCCGGGGTGGTGGCCAACAATATCGATCAGGGCGACACCGGCAACGGCTTCAGGATGCGCGGCTTCGCTACCCAGGGCACGCATGGCGCGGATACGGCCGTGTACGTCGACGGCGTGCCGCAGAACCTGCCTTCCAGCGAAGCCGGGGCAGGGCACGGGCCGGCCTATCTGGAATGGCTGACCCCCGACATGATCGGCAATATCGCCGTGATCAAGGGCCCCATATCGGCCCTGTATGGCGACCAGAATCGCGCCGGCGCGGTCGACATCAGTTCCCCCTGGGGCGAGGTCCCGTCCAGCATCGGCGTGACTTTCGAAAGCTACGGCGGGCGACGCGCCACGCTGGTCCAATCGGGCCAGTACAAGGAGATCCAGTCCCTCTTCGTTGCCGATGTCTATCGCACCGACAGCTACCGCAAGGCCGCCGACACCGAGCGGCAGAATTTTTTCTGGAAGCTGTCCATGCCTTTTGAAGGCGGGCGCTATAGCCTGAGCGTCAACCACTACCATGCGCGTTATCACGCCGCGGGGTATTTGCTGTATTCGGACCTGAAGTCCGGGGCGGCCGATTTCCGCGACGTGCAGTACGGCACGCCGGGGTTTGGCGAGAATACGCAGACCGGCCTTGTGTTCAATCGAAGCCCGCTCAATAGCGAGGCCGGCTTCTACACCACCTTGTACGCCCAGAAACTGGACCGCGAGCGCGGCATCGCATCCGCGGTGGACCAGCACAACGTGGGCAGCGACGACCGCTATTTCGCGGGCGGGCGCATCGCCAACAATTTCGTCTTTGGCGACAAGGCCGCGCTGTTCGTGGGCGCCGACTTCCGCCGCGACAAGGGCGACGGCATCCGTCAGGCCTATGTGAACGGCAGCCCCACCGACAACTACCTGGTCAACTTGAACATGGATCTGGTCACGTACGGCCTGTTTGCCCAGGGGCAGTACAAACCGGTACGGAACCTGAAGCTGCTGGCGGGTCTGCGCTACGACGCGTTCGATTACGACATCGAAAACCGCAAGCTGCCCGCCGCATCGACCCAGTATCGCGACTCCGTCGTGACGCCGAAGCTCGGCTTTGTCTGGAGCGCGTTGCCCATTCTGGATGTCTATGCGAACGTGGCGGAGGGCTTTCGTTCGCCAGCGGCGCAGCAGATCAGCCCGAGCGGCACGCGGGGGCCGCTGGGCGCGCCGGGCGGGGCGGCCAATACCTCGATCGCGCCGTCCAAGGTCCGATCATACGATTTGGGCTTTACCGCGTCGCCGGGCGAGAACTGGGCCGTCGCCGGCGCCGTGTACTACACCCAAAACGATGACGAGATCGTGCTGACGGCGCCCGACACGTATTCATCGGTGGGCGAGACCACCCGCAAAGGCTTCGAGCTGGAAGCGCGCTACCGTTTCAGCCCGGGCTTCAGCGTGTATGCCAACTACGGCCGCATCATCGAGGCCGAGATCAAGAACCCGTTGCCGGGCACCGGGGCGCGGCTGTCCGTGCCCAAAGACATCATCAAGGCCGGCGTGGAATACGGCACGCCGCTGGCCGGCGGCCGCGTCACCCTGAACGCCGACGCCTACCTGACGCGCGAAATCCCGTACTACAGCGGGTCGCCACTGGCGGAAAAGACCATGCCCACGTTTACCCGCTACGACTTCCGCGCTACCTACGACTACCAGGACTATCAGATGTCGGCCTACTGGGTCCTGCAGCCACACCGCTACGCGAGCGAAGCCGCCTACGCCACCAGCGCCGGCCTGTGGATCGCGCCGCAACCCAAGCATCTGGTCGGCGTGAACATGCGCTATTTCTTCTGACGCGGCGGAGGACGACATGACGACAACGCCTGCGCTGCAAGCGCACGAACTGACCGTGAACTTCGGTGCAAAACAGGCGATTGACCGCCTGTGCCTGACGGTGCCCGCCGGCTGCATCTATGCGCTGCTCGGCGGCAATGGCGCGGGCAAGACCACGACACTGAGCGTCTTCCTGGGCTTCGTGCGCCCCGCCGCCGGCGAGGTCTATGTTGGCGGCCGGCGCATCGACCGGCAACCGGAAGCCGCCCGTGGCCGGGTGTCCTATCTGCCCGAGAATGTCGCCCTGTATCCGTACCTGACCGGGGAGGAAAACCTACGCTACTTCTGCGCGCTGGCGGGGCTGCGCCTGTCCGCCAACGATGCGGCGGCGAGGCTGGCGCAAGCCGGCCTGCAGGCCGACGCGCATGGCGTGCGGGTGCAGCGCTATTCCAAGGGCATGCGGCAAAAGGTCGGCCTGGCCATTGCCTACGCGAAAGGCGCCGTCGCCATGCTGCTGGACGAGCCCACTTCGGGCCTGGATCCCGCCGCCACCGGCGATTTCTCGATGCAACTGCGGCGCGCGGCGGCCGGTGGCCTGGGAATCCTCATGGCCACGCACGATTTGTTCCACGCGGTCCAGGTGGCCGACCGCATCGGCATCATGCGGGCCGGCCGCTTGCTGGAAGAGTTCGACGCGCATCGGGTAAGCCATGCCGAACTGGAAGCGGCTTACCTGGCCCACGCGCGGGAGGCGGCATGATCGCCATCATTGCCCGCAAAGAACTGCTCGCCCTCTACCGCGACCGGCGCGTGCTGATATTGGGGCTGGGCCTGCTGGCCGTCTGGGCCATGCTGTATGCGGCCGCGCTGGGACAGCAGCAGCGCCAGCAGGCCGAGCGCGCGGAGATCGGGGAAACGACCCGCGCGCAGTGGGACAAGCAGGGCATCAAGCATCCCCACCGCGGCGCGCATTTCGGCATGTACGCGTTCCGGCCCCACGCGCCCTTGTCGGCTTTCGACCCGGGCATTGAACCGTATGTGGGGCAGGCCCTCTGGCTGGAACCGCATCGCCGCAACATGGCCCGCTTCAATCCGGCGGCCGACGGCGGGCCTGGCGCCCGCTTCGGCCATATTGCTCCGGCCTTTCTGCTGGCCGGCCTGTTTCCCTTGCTGATCATGGCGCTGGCATTCAGTCAGGCCACGCAGGAACGCGAACTGGGCACCCTGCGCATGCTGCAAAGCATGGGCGTTTCGAATCGCGCACTTCTTGCGGGCAAGCTGCTCGCCATTACGGGCTGCCTGACGGCGGTGTTCCTGCCGGTGTTCGCCTTGCTGGCCCTCGGCGCCATCGGGGAGCTGGCGCCGGCCGGCCTGCTGCCTCGCATCGCCGGATTGGCGGCCGTCTACCTGCTCTACTACCTCATCACCGCTGCACTCGGCCTGGCGGTCGGCGCGTTCAGCGCGGGCAGCCGCGGCGCGCTGTTCGTGCTGGCCGTGGTGTGGGCGGTGTTCGTGCTGGCGGCGCCGCGCGCGGCCAGCGCCATCGCGCAAGGGAGCGTTCCGCTGCCTTCCGGCAGCCAGTTCTGGGCGGCCATTGCCCACGACTATAAGCATGGCCTGCCGGGCGATCCCGACCTGGCCACCCAGGTGCGCGATTTCGAAGCCGGGCTGTTGCGCCGGTATGGCGTTGCATCCCTGAGCCAGGTGCCGATCGGCGTGAACGCCGCGCGGCGTCTGCTGCGCGATGCTTATGCGGACAAGGTGCACGCCCACCATTTCGATGCATTGTGGGCGCGCTACATGCGGCAACAGCGCCTGCTGCGCTGGGCCGGCGTGTTCAGCCCGACCATCCCCCTGGCGGCAACGTCGGCCGCGCTGTCCGGCACATCGCTGGCCCATCAACGCCATTTTGAAGAGGCGGCCGAGCAATACCGGCAGGCCTTCAATGCGTCGATCGACGAATGGGACATGGCCCATACGCACGGACAAGTCTCGTATGAAACCGAGTACGCGGCCGATTCGGTCTGGCAAAGTGTGCGCCCGTTCCAGTACAGCCCGCCATCGCTCGGGTTCTCCTTGCGGACCGCCGGGCCCGACCTGATGCTGCTGGCGGGCTGGGCCGTGGCGGCCATCGGCCTGCTGGGTGCGGCAGCGCGACGGTGGCAACCTTGACGCTGATCATCTGGGCCGAGTGGCTGCGCTTTCGCCGTAGCCGCGCCAACATGGCCATATTGATCGCCTACTGCGCCGCCCTGGCGCTGTGCGCGCTATGGGCCGCACATGGCGCTTGGCAGCAACGGCAGGTCAACGCCCACGAAGCCGCGACGCGCGACGTGCTGATCCAGCAGGCACAGGGCGACGCGGCGAGCGGCGATGCCGCCGCCGATCCCAAGCGCGCCGCCATGCAGGCGTTCACGCTGGGGCGTTCCATGGCAGGGGGGGCCCAGCTGCCTGCCGGCCCGGGCCTGGCGCTCAGCCTGTCGCCGTTCCATATGCTGAATACCCGCATCGCCGTCTCCGTGGAAAGCCGCCATGCGGACGGACGCCGCAGCGACGCGCTGTCCAACCCTGTGCTGACGCAGTACGGCGCACTGGACCCGGCGGCGGTGGCGGCGCTGCTGATGCCGCTGGTGGCGGTCGGCTGGTGCGCCGGCGTCCTCCAGGAAGATCGCGAGCGCGGCATCTGGCGCGTGCTGTGTGCCCAAGCGGCGCGCCCATGGCAGGCCTTCCATGCCGCGCTGGCCCTGCGCGCGGCGGCGTTGTGGCTGCCGGCCGCCCTGGCTTGCGGATTGGCCATGGCCATCGACGCGGGCGTGGCTGCCTGGCCGGGCGTGCTGTGGTGGACGCTGTGCCTGGCCGGCTACGCGGCATTCTGGGTGGCGTTATGCGGCGTGCTTGCGCAGTTGCCGATTTCGTCCGCCGCGGCGCTGTTGGCCGGTCTGACCGTCTGGTTGCTGCTGACCTTTGCCGTGCCGGCCAGCCTGGAAATGTTCGCCGCCGCCCGGCATCCGCTGCCTTCGAGGTTGGCATCCATCGTGGAGTTGCGGCAGGCCCAGCAGGATGCCGAGGTGCGCATGCCTGAACTGCTGAAGGCCTGGTATGCCGGCCACCCCGAATCGGCGCCGCGGGTCGCCAGCGGGCACACCTGGCCGGTGACTTTCCTGCCGCGGTTTGCCTACCAGGATGCACGGCTGCGTCCCTTGATGCGCCGCTTCGACCAGCAGCGGCTGGCGCAGGCGAATTTCCTGGAACGCTGGACCTGGCTGTCGCCGCCCATGGCGCTCTTGCAGGTCTCGGACGATCTGGCCGGTGTGAGCGCGGCGCACCATACGGCCTTCCTGGACGCCGTGGACCAGTACGAGCAGGCATGGCGCGATTTCTTTGTTCCGCGAGTGATGAGCTACCGTGGGCTGGCGGCGCGGGATTACGCAATAATCCCGCGGTTCCGGTTGGTCGCGCCTTTTTCAGCCAGCGCGGTGCCGGCGCTGCTGGGCAAGCTGCTGCTGACGGTCGGCGTAATGTTGGCGCTGCTGTGGGCCGCTCGCCGGCGCATCGGACAGTTCTAGCGCTGCGGCCGCCCACCGAGGGGTGAGCGGACTTGCCTTGCCTGGCCCACTACGGCTGTTCCAGCGGCCACACCTCAACGACACCGTGCGCAACAGCGCAGGGGGTTCGTGACACCATGTCTATCGCCTCGGCCAGATCGGCAGCCTCGATGACGGAAAATCCAGCCACGGGCAAGGGTGATCTCATGAAGGGCTCGTTCTTCGTTTCAACCCGAACCGCATCGGGATTGCGCACCTGCACCGGGGCGCCTGCAATGCCCATCAGCACGCCGTCTTTCCGCAATGTTGCGTCATGCGCATGAGCTGCGTCTCGAACCGCTGCTGCGGTTCGATCGTAATCCTCTCGGGTTCCATATCCTATCGCTACGAACTTTGGCATGGGTCTGCCTCCGATTGTTGAGACGGTCTTGAGCGAAGGAGCCCCTGGTGACTTCCTGGCGGCTCCTGATTGATGTGGCAACTGTTCCATTATGTTCGTTTGACAGTCCTTGACGTGGAATTCCAGTTCGCGTACGCTTTTTTAACCGATCGGTATAAAAGGAGCTATCCACATGGAATTCCAAGGCAAGGCCGCCCTCGTCACAGGGGGTACGCGTGGCATCGGCGCCGCCATCGTCCGGCGGCTCGCACAACAGGGGGCTGATGTTGCCTTCACCTACGCCAAGTCGGAGCAGGCAGCAAAAGACCTCGCCCACGAACTTGGCGCAACGGGGATCAAGGTCCTGGCCATCAAGGCGGATAGCCGCGATCTGGCGGCCGTCCGAGCGGCGGTGGAGCAGACCGCCAGGGAACTGGGCGGCCTGGATATACTCGTCAACAGCGCCGGTGTATTCCCTGCAGGTCCCATTGAGGACGCCACGCTCGAAGAGATCAACGATACGTTGGCGATCCACGCAGGGGCGGTCTTCGTGGCCTCGCAAGCCGCGCTTGCCCACATGGGTTCCGGCGGGCGCATCATCTCCATCGGCTCCTGCTTTGCTCAGCGGGTGCCTTATGGGGGGGTGACGCTCTATGCGATGAGCAAATCCGCGCTGATCGGGTTCACCAAGGGGCTCGCGCGCGAGGTTGGCCAGCGCGGCATCACGGTCAACATCGTCGATCCGGGATCGACCGACACCGATATGAATCCCGCCGACGGTCCGATGGTCTCCGCGGAATTGGAGCTCATGGCGATCAAACGCTATGCCCAGCCAGAAGAGATCGCAGCCGCTGTCGGATATCTCGCGGGGCCGGAGAGCCGATTCATCACCGGCGCATCGCTCGCCATCGATGGGGGCTTCGCGGCGTAGCGTGGCCCAGCTGGAGCCGTTGGTCGAAATTGACGCAACCGTAGTCGAAAATGAGTGAGGATTCGGATGGCTTGGGGACTATTGGTTCTGGCCGGCGCGCTTGAAATCGTCTGGGCATTGGCGCTTAAGCAGGCAGACGGATTGACGAGGTTTTGGCCGAGCCTGATCGGGGTAAGTGTTGCCATGCTAAGCCTCGTTCTGCTCGGTTTGGCCCTGAAGCATCTGCCGGTGGGCACTGCCTATGCGATTTGGGTGGGTATCGGAGCCTTCGGCGTGGCGGTTTTCGGAACCTTGGTGCTCGGCGAGCACATGTCATCGGCCAAGCTGTTGTTCTTGGGGCTGATCGGGATTGGTGTAGTGGGTCTGCGGATGATTGAATCGTGAGCGCCGGCAGAAAATCAAGAACAGCTCCTGCCCCCGCTATCGGGCGGCCGAGAGCATTTGATAGAGACACGGCCTTGCTTGCAGCCATGCGAACCTTCTGGGCGCAAGGCTATGAGGGGACATCCGTCCAGGATCTCGTCGACGCCACGGGAGTCAACAAGCCTAGCCTCTATGCGACCTTTGGCTGCAAGGAGGAGATTTTTCGGGAGGCCGTCGATCTCTACGACCGCGTCGAGGGGCGGGCCACGTCGCAGAGCCTCAGCGAAGCCAGCACGTCCCGCGAGGCTGTCGAAACCATGCTGCGATCGAACGCGCGAGCCTATGCCGTCGAGGAGGGGCCGCGCGGTTGCATGATCGTGTTGTCATCGTTGCTTGGCGCTCCCGAGAACGAGAGCGTGCGTGCATTCCTTGCCGACAACCGATTGGACGGAGAAACGATGCTGAGGGATCGCCTTGCGCAAGGCATGGCGGACGGCGACCTTCCGTCTTCCGCGGACGTCGGTCAGCTTGCCGCGTTCTACACCACCGTTCTCGAAGGGCTCTCCATCCAGGCCCGCGACGGCGCGTCCACGGAGAAGCTCAACATGATCATCGATGCGGCCATGCTCGCCTGGCCGGCCGCTTAACGCCTGGCGGCGCAGCGGACGCGGGCACGTGCTGTTCAGCCCACGCCGCCACACAGGAAGGGCAGGGCTACGGCTGGACAACCATCCAAGCGACAATCCGGCGCACGACGGGCAGCAAGAGTAGGAGACTTGGAAACGCCACGATCCAGGAGGCCCCCCAGGCGTTCGGCCAACTGGCGACAAAGTCGGGACCCAAGCCGACACTCGTGGCGGTCGCTACCGCCGAAACGATGGCCGACATGAAAATTGAAAGAACCAGCGGCATCAAGAAGCGGGTATAGCCCTGCGGGAGCTTTCTCAAGATCGATCCTGGCGGGTTTTTAGGCATCTTGGTATTCCTTGCGGATGTGAGCCGGTTTTTTTTCGGCTATCAGATCTTTGATGTATTCGCGCAGCGAGCGCGGTTCCCGTCCGAGCGCAGCCCTCAGCGCCAGGCTATTTCCCCCCAGCCCATAGGCCCGATAGTGGTCGAGGACTTTTGACAGCAGAAGCAGCTGGTGGTCGCTATAAGGGAGGCGCGCGTTCGCTGCCCATTCGCTGAAACCAGGCTGCAGGGCCGCGATCGGAGATCCCAGCTCTTCCGACAAGGCCGCCACGATGTCCATGCGGCTGTACATGCCGGCACACAGCTCCAACGTAGCGAAGGCCAGCCTGTCTTGCGTCAACGCGATTGCAGCAACCTGCGCAACATCCCGATAGTCCACACGAGCGACTCTTGTATCCTTGGGAAAGGGTTCGCCGAAGCAGGAATGGTCACGGATTGACGGCCAGGCCAAACCGATGTTCTGCATGAAGTTTGCAGGGTGCAGGATCGTATATTCCAGTCGTGACGAGTAAAGGGCGTCCTCTACCGGTATCTTGCTGGCGTGATTCGCCAGACGGGTATTTGTCGGCTGGATGACCGATGAAAAGACAAATTTCCTCACACCGCTTTGCTTCGCCGCTTCGACCAGGGCGACACCCATTGCCGCTTCGTCGGAAGCGAACGCGGGGCCGATATGAAAGACGCCGTCCGCGCCCCGCGTTGCCTCGGCAAGACTGTCGATGTTGCGCAGGTCCCCGATGGCGACCTCTGTAGCGCCCAGGGAGCGAGCGACGGCAGCGCGTGCCTCGTCGCGCACAAGCGCCCGGACCGCAACCTTGCGCCGCTGCAATTCAGGAACCACCAGGCCTGCGAACTTGCCCGTGGCTCCTACGACCAAAACGATGGGTTGAGTGCGTCCCACTGGCGACTCCTTGCTATGGGTGAACGAATGAGAGCAGTGTAAATTCTCGCGTTTAGTGAAACAATGCTTGTAAAGTTTGAATCTAAATCACGATTTGCGAGATAAGCATGAGTCGCCTCGAAGACCTTGAAGCATTCATTCATATTGCTGAAGCGGGAAGCCTGACGAAGGCGGCTCGTCGCCTCAATCGCTCGCTGCAGGCCGTCAGCCGTTCCCTCGCAACGCTTGAAGAGGATGTCGGCGTTCAGCTTGTCCACCGCAGCACGCGGCATTCCGCGCTCAGCGAAGCCGGCGAGACCTTCTTTCGACGGGTCAAGCCGGCGATGGCGGAAATAGGCGAGGCCCGGCTGGAGGTCGCCGATCGCCGGACGGAGCCGTCAGGCACATTGCGCGTGGGCGCCCCGATTCTGTTCGGCCCCGACTTCCTGGTTCCGATCATCGCGGAATACATGAGGGCGTATCCACAGGTCGAGGTCGATCTGCAACTGACGGATTCGTTTGTCGACCTTTCCGGCGAAGGCCTCGACCTGGTCGTGCGTATCGCCGACCTGCCCGATTCCGGCTTGCAAGGCAGACGGCTGGGGGAGTTGCGCAGGGTCGTATTTGGCGCGCGCTCCTATTTCGAACAGCATGGCCGGCCCGCGCATCCTTCGGAATTGCGCCAGCACGCCTGCATCGTCAGGACCGTCGACCAGCGTCCGGGGCTATGGGCCTTTCAGATTGCCGGCAAGCGGCGCACGGTCGGGGTTCGCGGCGCGTTCCGGACCAATACGATGGCGGCGATCTATAGCGCCGTAAGCGCCGGCCTGGGTATCGGCTACTCGCCGCTATGGCAGATCAGGCACCTGTTGGATACGGGGCAGGTGGAAACCATACTTGAGGATTTCGAGTCCAGGCCGGTGCCTATTCACGCACTCTGGCAGGAGAACAGGCTCCCGCCCGCCAAGGTGCGCGCTTTCGTCGATTATCTGGCGACACGGCTGAAGCTTGATCTCCTCTAGCTCCCCGGCGCGGGCCTTGGGCCCGCTTCGGGCGTGTCAGCCGTGCTTTCCGAAGCCGCGGGAGGCCCACTCCGATGCACGCTGTACGCTCAGCTTGTACGTCGGTGCAACGTGGACTTGGGCCAGTTGCTCGCCAAATTCATCGTAGGCGCTCAGCACGGCATACGGCTCGTCTTCATCGGGAACGATGTCCAACTTGATGGTCAGGCGGCCGGCGTCGGCATCGATCTTGACGCTCTTGTGCAGCGTCGCATGCAATTGCTGTTCGTGACGGCGCAGGACTTCGTTGGCGGTCTTGACCAGGGTGAAGAAAGCGGGGGAGTCGAGCGGCTTGGGGTTCTTCTTGTCGCGGCCCATGGTCCAGGGGCCCACCAGGGCCGGCTCGGCTTGGCCGTCCATGGTCATCTCGACGGCCCAGCCGTCGTCGTCCTCGTTCTTGATGATCCGGGCGGTCCAGCCGTCATCGCGCCAAAGCCTGGGCTCCTGTTCCTTGCGGTCTTCGGATATACCGGTATCAGGTAGGGTGGTGTCATTCACTGCTGTGCTTCTCCTGGATTCGTTTGCGCGCAGACAAAACTTCGCTAGACCATCGGCACTGTAGCTTAACGCCCGCAAGTATGCCCGTGCCCGCAGGGCGCCGCACCAGGCGCCGGTTTCCCGCGGGCGGCGGCTGCGGACGCTTCGTATTGCGAGTAAGGTACGGCGTAGAGGCCTTGATTGCCCGGCACTTCGGCCTGTGCCGCCAGCGGGAACCAGAACATCATGAAGACCCTTTATTTAGCACTGCGGCCAGTCCTTGCCGCGGTCGCGTGCGCGTCGATTGCCGCCTGCGCGGACAATCCGCCCCGGCAAACCGATCTGGACTACCGGAGCCGGCCATCTCCCGCGGCGCAGGGGGGGAACAGCGCCACGGGTTCCTCGGGTCAGCGTTTGACCATACAGTCCGGCGAAGGGGAAAGGTTGAATCTTCCCTGGTTCATCCAGGATACGAAGGACTGGATCAACAGCAACTGACCCCGGCCCGGCTCGGAAGCAGACGGTGTTTGCTGCCGGCCCCGCGCGCAAGGTCATCAGCAAGCCGCGCCGCTAGCGCGCAACAATCTGCGCGGCAAAATCGGAAAGCAGTGTCGCGCCCAGGCGCTGCAGCAGCGCTTTCTCGCCTTCGCGCAGGGAATCAGCGACGATTTGATTCGCGGCGCGTTCGACCGGGCAAGCAGGATTGTCGTGAGCCGGCCCGATAGCGAACACTGCTCCCGGGGCGATTGCTTCATAAACATCCCGCGCGGTGATGGTGTCCAGCCCTCTGGCCAACGCCCAGCCACCATTGCGCCCGCCTGTGGATGTGACCATGCCGGCGGTGCGTAGCGCCGCCATGGTTCGGCGCACTACGACCTCATTGGTATGCAGCATCTGGGCGAGCGTTCCAGAGGAGGTCGTGCCGCCACGCAAATGCATGTGCACCAGCACGTGCAGCAACCGGGCAAGGCGAGTGTCATGGCTCATGGAAACTTTATATCGTAACTGTGTCTGTTACGGTATTATAAAGGCTCCGGATATTTGCTGTGAGCAACCATCATGATTCGTCCCGAAGCACGCGATGTGAACGTCAACGGCATTAGGCTGCATGTCGCCGCACTGGGCGAAGGTCCTTTGGTCTTGCTGTGCCACGGTTTCCCCGAGACCTCCCATGCCTGGCGCCACCAGCTCCCAGCCCTTGCCCAGGCGGGGTTCCGCGCCGTGGCGCCGGACTTGCGGGGATACGGCGCCAGCGACAGTCCGGCGGATGCCGCGGCCTTCACGACGATGGACGTGATCGGCGACCTTGTGGCCTTGGTCGAGAGCGAGGGGGCTGACGACGCGGTGATCGTGGGAGGGGATTGGGGGGCCAACATCGCATGGCAGGCGGCGCAGTTGCGGCCCGACCGCTTTCGCGCCGTGGCGGCACTGGGCGTTCCAATGATGCGCAGAGCGCCGGTCATGCCTAGCCGCTTGTTCCCGAAGACCGAATCCGCGGCCTTTTACACGCACTACTTCAATGAGCCGGGGGTTGCTGAACGGGAGTTCGAGCGCGACGTCAACGCGACGCTGCGCGCGATCTACTTCGCCGCATCGGGTGAGGCCGGACCGCGCAACGACCCGAGCACGCCCAATCCCTTTGGCATGGTGGCCAACGGGCGGGGCCTGCTCGACTCGCTGCCTATCCCCGAGACATTGCCGGCCTGGCTCACCCCTTCGGATCTGGATATTTTCGTCCAAAGCTATCGATCCAGCGGCTTTCGCGGCGGGCTTAACTATTACAGGAACCTGGACCGCAACTGGGCGCTACAGGCGGCCTTGGATAGCAAGAATGTGGACGTTCCCGCCCTCTACCTGGTCGGAGAGCGGGATACCGGCCTGGCGATCCCCGGCATGGACCAAATCATCAACGCCATGCCGGACATCGTTCCCCGATTGCGCGCCGCCGCGGTAATTCCTGGAGCGGGGCATTGGCTGCAGCAGGAGGCGCCCGGGGAGGTCAACAAGGCGCTTATCGATTTCCTGCGGGGCATTTAAGGGCTTCAACAGGATAATCGCTTGACCAAGGCGGCGTGGGTTGCCGGGAGCGCGGCCGGAAGGGCCGGCGCTGGATCGATGCGGACTTGCCCATCGGAGGGGGGCGTGTCTCCATCCTTCAAGCGATGAACCCCTCAACTCACTGGTGTAGCCAAGGGCCGGCCAGCGTAGAACAGTTCGGCATTCTCCAGAAATTTCCGCACCGACATATCGATTGCGTGCGGGGATATGCCAGCGATGTGCGGGGTCAGGATGGCGTTGGATAGATCCAGCAGCGGCGCTGGCGGGGTCGGTTCGTTCTCGTAGACGTCCAAGGCGGCAGCCATCAGCCGTCCTTCGCGCAGTGCGCGGCCAAGCGCATCGGTATCCACCAAGGTTCCTCGCGCGATGTTGACCAGCACGCCCGACGGGCCGATGGCGTCGATGATCGTCTCGTTCACAATGTGATAAGTCTCCTTGCCGCCGGGCGCGGCGACCACGAGAAAATCGCACCACTGGGCTAGGCGCTTCAGATCGTCGAAGTATTGAAAGTCGACATCATCGCGCCGGCGACGGTTGTGGTAGCCGATTTCCATGTTGAATCCGGCCGCGCGGCGCGCAACTTTCTTGCCGATCGCGCCCATGCCAAGAATGCCCAGCCGGCGTGAGGATACGTGCGGTGGGCGGGGGATGTCGTCGCGCCACATGCCATGCCGGACGCCGTCGTTCAGGAAGGGCAGGCGCCGGATGGCCGCCAGCAGCAGCATCATCGTATGGTCGGCCACGCAGTCGTCGTTCGTGCCCGCCGCGTTGGCGACGGCGATTCCGCGGGCCTTGGCGTGTTCGACGGCGACGTTCTCGTAGCCCACGCCCACGGTACAGATCAGCTCCAATGCGGGCAGGCGATCGATTTCGCTGGAGGTCAGGCCATTGGTGCCGTTGGTCAGGACCACCTTGATGTCTCGTCCCCGCGCGGCAATCTGCGCTTCGCCATTGGCGCGGTCCTTGCCCAGCTGTTCGTTCGGCGCATAGATCATGTCGAATCGTTCGCTCACCAAGGCGCGGTGTTCCTCGGACAAGAACACCAGGACCAGCAGTACAGGCTTCATGTCTCCCATCCTCTTTTCTGTTTGTCGATTCATTCGATTCGCGCGCCCGATGATTTCACCAGGTCGCCCCATTTCTTGATTTCCGTATTGACCAGCTTGCGGAAGTCTTCGGGCGTATCGCCGGCCGGCGCCGAACCTTGATCGTTCAGGATTTTCCGCACGTCGGGGTCGTTCAGCACAGCGTTGATGGCGTGGTTCATCCGCTGGACGATCGCGGGCGGGGTGCCGGCGGGCGCCCACACGCCATTCCACAGCACAACCTCGTAGCCGGGCAAGGCCTCGGCCACCGCGGGCACATCGGGCAGGCGCGGCGAGCGTTGGGCCGTGGTCACCGCCAGCGGGCGCAGCTTGCCGCTGTCGATGAACGGCAGGATCTCCACCATGGGAGAGAAGACGGCCTGGATCTGCCCGGCAAGCAGATCCGTATTGGCGGGCGCTCCGCCCTTGTACGGCACGTGCGTCATGTTGGCGCCGGCCATTTGGCCGAGCAGCGACCCCGACAGGTGTTGCGACGTGCCGTTGCCGGCGGAGCCGTAGTTGACGACACCCTTGCGCGCCTTCACGTAAGCGATGAATTCGGCAAGCGTCTTGGCGGGAAAGTCCGTATTCACCATCAGGACGTTCGGGATCAACGACACCCGCGACACCGGCGTCAGGTCCTTCTGCACATCCAGCGGCATGTTCTTGTACAGCGTCACGTTGGTGACCAAGGTGGTGGTGTGCATCAGAAAGGTATAGCCGTCGGGGGCGGCCTTGGCGACGAAGGCCGCTCCGATGTTGCCGCCTGCTCCGGCACGGTTCTCAACCACGACGGGCTGGCCCAGCTCCTTGGGCAGTTTCTGGGCGATCAACCGGGCAGTGGCGTCGGTACTGCCGCCGGGCGCCAGTGGCACCACCAGGGTGATCGGACGCGACGGCCAGTTCTCGGCCCGGGCCAACGCCGTGGCCGACATGCACAGCAGGCCGGCCAACGCGGCGGCAATGGTCTTCACCATGATTTGTCTCCTTGCTGGCGCGCGTCGGTCCGGCACAACAAGGATCCGCGCAGCGCCTAATCGTTATGAATGGCCCGGCGGCGCGCCGCCAGGGTACTGCCGCGCATGAAGTCCCGAGCCCGCCATGGGACGGACGCGGGATGGCTCAGCGTTGTCCGTCGCCCACGGTCAGATTGTCGGCGCGCAGGCCGCCCAGGCGTTCATGCACGCGAGTGCCTGTGGACACAACCAGCGCATACAGGAGTTCATCGGGGCGCGGGCTGTCGATGGCGCCGACGTCCATCGTGCTGAAGTGGCTGCGGACGTAGCAGGCTTCGATGTGATGCAGCGGGATTTGCAGGCGGGTGCCCGCCGAGGCGACGACCTTGGCGGCGGGCACGATCGACTTGGCCTTGGGCAATACGGCGCGCATCGTCCAGCCGCCCGCCTCGTGCCAGATGGCGCCATGCTCAAGCTCGCCGTTCAGCCCGACGATTGCGCCCTTGCCATAGGCCTCAACGTTCTGCGGGCCTCCGACAGCGTCCATGAGTTCGGGCACGATGTCCCGGGCCAGCAGCTTGGATTCCTCGACCAGTTGGGACAGGTCTTCAACGTAGCGGCCGGCATAGGGATTCTTGATGATCACCGCTATCGACGCCATTTTGATCGGCTTGTCCCGCACCGGGCCGCCCTCGTGATAGATCGACTCTACGTTCAACAACTTCTTGCGGATTTGAATGGCCATGCTGGTTTGCTCCTTGTGTTCGGAATGAAAACGGACGACGGCGCGAGGCGCTATTGCGGGGCCAGGCCGGCGGCCACGAAAATGGCGCCCCACTTTTCGATGTCCGACGCGATCAGTTGCCGGAACTCATCGGGTGTCGAGGTCCGCACTGTCAGGCCGTTGGTGGCAAATTGCTGCTGCAGCGCCGGCGACGCCAATGCCTTGCCCAAGGCGGTATTGACGCGCGCGATGACGTCGGCGGGCGTGCCAGCGGGCGTTGCCATGCCAAACCATACGCTCAGGTCATAGTCCGGCAGCCCGGCCTCGGCCAAGGTCGGCAGTTCGGGCGCCAACGTCGAGCGCTGCTTGCTGGTCACGCCCAGCGCGGTGACGCGTCCGGCCCGCGACTGTTGCAGGCCGTTGACCATGTCGGCAATGGTGAAGTCGATCACGCCGCCCATCAGGTCCGTCATGGCTTGGGGAACGCCGCGATAGGCCACGGCGGTCGCGGAGAACCCGCCCATCGAAACGACCTGCGCCCCGCACAGCTGCGCGCTGCCGGAGCCATAGCCATAGGTCAGCTTGCCGGGATTGTCGCGGGCGTGGCGGATCAGGTCCTTGACGTTCCTGACGGGCAGGTCGCTGCGTGACACCAGCATGAAAGGCGCCTCGGCGACCAGCCCGATAGGCGCAAAGTCCTTTTTCGGATCATAGGGCAGCGATTTGAATGCGCTGACGTTGCTGGCGCCGGTGCTGACCCCAACCATGAACAGGGTGTAGCCGTCCGGTTCGGACCGGATGGCCGAAGCGGTGCCGACGATGCCGTTGGCGCCTGCCCGGTTCTCCACGACCACCGGTTGCGACAGTTCGCTCTCCAGTCCCTTGGCCACAGAGCGCGCCACCACGTCGGTGATGCTGCCGGGCGTAAAGGGCACGATCAATCGCACCGGCTTGTTCGGATAGGCGCCGCAGGCAAGCACGGGCAAGGCGGCCAGCAAGGCGCAGAGCAGGCGTCGCTTCATGGTTCGGCTCCGCTTCATTCGGGCTTGGAGCCGAATTCCACGCCAGCCCATTGCTCGATGTGCCGGATCGGGTAGACGTTGTCGCGCTGGCCGTCGCCCTGTGAAATGGCAAAGGCCAGGAACTGGCGCGCGGCCGGGTTCACCGACATAGGCACGCCAAGCTTCTCTGCCTCGTCGATGCACATCTTGACGTCCTTATGCAGCAGTTCCGTAGTGAACCGCACCGGGAAGCTGCGATCCAGCACGCATTGCGGAATGCGTTCCAGCGTGGCGAACGAGCGTCCGCTGGAAACGTTGATTACGTCCAGCAGCGTCTTGGGATCCAGGCCGGCTTTCACGCCATAGACCAGGGCTTCGCAACTGGCCACCATGCTGGTGGCGTAGAGCGTGTTGTTGATGATCTTCGTGGTTTGGCCCAGGCTGGGGTCGGCGCCCAGGTAGAACACGTTTTTGCCGATCACGCGCAGGGCGGGCTCGATTTCGTCGAAGGCGTCTTTGGGGCCGGCTGCCATGACGGCCAACGTGCCTTTTTCGGCCGCCACGGTGCCGCCGCTGACCGGCGCGCCGATCATGGCGATGCCCTGTGCGGCCATCAAGGCGTCGACCGCCTTGGTCACCGACGGGCCTGTGGTGGACAGGTCTACCAGGATGCGCACGCCTTTCGTCCGGGCCAGTTGCGCGCCGACGTCGGCCACCACCGCCGGCATGGGCAGGCACAGCAACACGATCGGCGATTGCTCGGCCAGCGCCTCTACGCTATCCGCGCCTTGAGCACCGCGCGCGACGATGCGCGCTTGCGCAGCGGCAGAACGATCGTGCACGATCAATTCATGGCCCGCGGCCAAGAGGCGATTTGCAAAATGCTGGCCGATGTTGCCCAAGCCTATCAGTCCCAACTTCATTGTTGCCGTCTCCACAGGATTTACCTATCGCGCCGGCCTGAAGCCGGCGTCATGAGCGAAATCCTAGAGATTCGGGCCGGACTGGGCGAGTGCTGATTCGATAATGGGGTATAGCTTCAGGTTAATCGCGCCGGAGCAAGATCTCGGCGAACTTCTCGGCGTGACTCTTTCCGGTATCGAAGGCCGAACGCACGATGCTGGGGTACAGCGGAATGTCCTCGGCAAGCGGCAGGACCTGAATGTCGGGCCACGCCATGCCCTCCGCCGTGAACTGGTCGACCATGGCCACGCCGGCCCCAGCCCGGACCAGGCTGCAGGCCATGTCGGTCTGGTGGATATAGATGCTGGCCTGCAAGGAAATGCCGGCGTTGTGGAAGGCCGCCGAGACCAGTTGGCCGAACGGAATGCTGGGGTGATGCGCTATCAGCGGATAGCGCGCCAGGTCGGCGATGCTCACGCGTTCGTGCTGCGCCAGCACATGTCCTTGCGGCACGACGCAAACCATGCGCCCCTCCATGAACGGCGTCGCGCGCAGGTTGGCATGTTCGACAGGCAGCACGGAAATGGCCAGGTCGACCTTGTTGCTCAGCAGATCCTGCGCCATGTGATTCAGGAGTGTCAGGTGGAAGTTGACCTGGATATTTGGATACTGCTGGGCAAAACGGGTGATCGCCATGGCCACCATGCCGCGGCTTAGCGCCGGGCTGCAGGCCAGGTTCAGCACCCCGGACGGACCGCTTATCAGGCCGCGCGCAAAGTCATCCACGCGCAGCGCCTGCTGATAGCACTGGTCAACCTCCCTGAACAGGGCCTCGGCCTCGACGGAGGGAATGAGCTTTCCCTTTACCCGGTTAAACAGCGTCAATCCCAGCGTCAGCTCGGTGTGCGCAACGATGCGGCTGAGCGCGGGCTGCGACGTGAACAATAGCTGGGATGCCCCCTTGATCGAGCCCGTCAGCATGACTGCCCTGAATACTTCCATTTGGCGCAGGCTAAAGCGCATGTGGGTGTCTCCCCTGGTGACTGCCTGGATTCTTATTGGTTTATGCCGCGCTGCGGCGACCTGGGGATTATTGCAAGCCTCCCTCGTTATGCAAGCGCCGTGACCGGCTGCGTTTCGGGACGCACGCCTGCAAAGCGCAGCCGTTGCGGAACAAGCACACGTGGCCAATCTCTCTGCGGTCGCGGTGAGTTCCAGGCGATTATTCCGTTTGGAACATGTGGGTCGGGGAGTTTGCCGAGCAGGTCGGTCGGAGGGCGGGGCGAGGTCATGGACCTTGCCCCGTAAAGCAGGGTTGAGTTTACGTCAACGGAAAACAGGGTGTCACGGCCGTGACGCATTGACCAGCACCGGCTTGTCCCGATACCGCTCCGGAAAGGTCTTCGCCAGATTCTCGATCTTGGGGATGTCGTTGATCACGATGTACATGCTGTTCGGGTGGCGCACGAGGTAGTCCTGGTGGTAGTCCTCGGCGGGATAGAAGGCCTGCAGCGGCTCTATCCGGGTGGCCAGCGCCTTCGGGTAGACGCCGGCCTGGTTCAGCTGGGCGATGTAGGCTTCGGCCACCTTGCGCTGGCTGTCGTTGGCGGGGAACACGGCGGAGCGGTATTGCGTACCGTGGTCGGGGCCCTGGCGATTGAGCTGGGTGGGGTCATGGGCCACCGAGAAGTAGATCTGCAGCAGCTGGCCATAGCTGACCTGCCTGGGGTCGTAGGTGATCTCCACGGCTTCGGCGTGGCCGCTGCGTCCGCCGCTCACGGCGTCGTAGTTGGCGGTGGCGGCTTGGCCGCCGGCATAGCCGGAAACCGCGCCGCTCACGCCCTTGACGTGCTGGAACACGGCCTGGACGCCCCAGAAGCAGCCGCCGGCGATGACGGCTTTTTCCTGCGCGGCGGCATTCTTGGCCTGGTCGGCGGCGGGAGGCGGGATGATGAAGGCGCGCTCGGCGGCGGGCGCCGCGGCCGCGCCCAGCAGGCCGCCGGCAGCGGCAAGCGCGGCGCAGAGCCTGCGGATAGGTAGAGGCTTGGACATGGTGTCGGATCCTGGGTGAGGCGTCCGCGGCTCAGGCCTGCGGCGCGAATGTCATGGCCACGCCGTTCATGCAATAGCGCAGTCCGGTGGGGCGGGGGCCGTCGTCGAAGACATGGCCCAGATGGCCGCCGCAGTTGGCGCAATGCACTGCCGTGCGGGTCATGCCGAAGCTGCGGTCGCGGGTTTCGCCCACGGCGCCGGGCAGGGGTTGCCAGAAGCTGGGCCAGCCGGTGCCGCTGTCGAACTTGGTGGATGAGGAAAAGAGGGGGTGGGCGCAGCCCGCGCAGGCGAAGACGCCTTTGCGGTGTTCGTCGTTGAGCGGGCTGGTGTAGGGCCGTTCCGTGCCTTCGCGGCGCAGCACCTGGTACTGCTCGCGCGTCAGCCGTGCGCGCCATTGCGCGTCGGTCAAGGCAAAGGGAAAGGACGCGGCCGCGGCGGCGGGGCCGCTGCGGGCGGCCAGCAGCGGGACCAGGCCGGCCGCCATGGCTGCGGCGCCGCCCAGGCCCAGGAAGTGTCTGCGATTGAGTGTCATGGCGTGCTCCGTTGAAAGCAAGGACGGCGGGGAGGGCCGGCGGGGAGCCGGCTGGCGCCCGGGCCTACTTTTTCATCGCGTCCTTGCCCATGGCGTCCTTGCCCATGGAATCCTTGGACATGGAGTCCTTCGACATCGAATCCTTCGACATCGAATCCTTCGACATCGAACCCTTGGACATGCCTTCTCTGGACATCGAGTCCTTCTTCATTCCGTCATGCGACATGCCTTCCTTGGACATGGAGTCTTTCTTCATCCCGCCCTGGGCCGGGGCGTCCTTCGACATGCCGCTCTTGGACATGCCGTCCTTGCCCATGTTGTCGGCGGCGTGGACGGCCGTGGCGCCAAAGGCCAGGCACAGGGACAATGCGGCGGTGGTGAGTGCTTTCATGATGATTTCCTTGGATGGAGAGGGGCAAGAGGGGTTTCACCTAGCTTCCGCCGAACCAGTTGTAGCCCTGGTCCTCCCAGTAACCGCCCGGGTAGGTGTTGGTGACGAAAATCGCCTGGATGTGCTTGGGGTTCTTGTAGCCAAGCTTGGTGGGCATGCGCAGCTTCATGGGAAAGCCGTATTCGGGGGGCAGGGTCTGGCCGTCGTAGGTCAGCGCCAGGATGGTCTGCGGGTGCAGCGCCGTGGGCATGTCGATGCTGGTGTAGTAGTCGTCCGCGCACTTGAAGCCCACGTACTTGGCGCCCAGGTCCGCGCCCACGCGCTTGAGAAAGCTTGAGAACGGCACGCCGCCCCATTTGCCGATGGCGCTCCAGCCTTCGACGCAGATGTGCCGCGTCACCTGGTCGGTCTGCGCCATGGCGCGCAGTTCCTCAAGCCGCCAGCGGCGCTTGTCGGCCACCAGGCCGGTCACCTCCAGCCGGAAGGATTCCTCGTCCACGTGGCGAACTTCGTCGATGCCGTAATAGGCGTTGAACGGAAAGGGCCGCGTGATCATGGATTCCGGGTAGGTGGGCGCGAGCTGGTTGGGGTCGAAGATCCAGCCCTGCACGCGGTCGTTGAAGCGCGATACGGCGGACAGCGCCTTTTCCACGTGCTCGTCGTCCGACAGCGAACACCCCGACAGCATGGCCACGCCGCCCAGGGTCAGCGTGCGGCGCAGGAAGGCGCGGCGCGAGGGTTGCTCCACGCGCTTGTCCAGCAGCTTCCTGGCTTCGTTTAGGATGGCCGGCCCGTCCAGGCCCAGCAGCGAGAGGCGTCGTTTTTCGCTCACGGAATGCTCCTTATTTGCCGCGGATCATGGCGATCAGGCTGCGGGGCGCCAACGCCACCATCGCCAGGTGCACGGCCACGAAGGCCGTGAGCAGCGCCATGGCAAAGAAGTGGACCCGGCGCGCCAGTTCATACCCGCCCATCAGCTCACGCAGCAGGTCGAATTGCACCGGCTTCCACAGCACCAGCCCGGACAGGATCAGCACGGCGACGTCGGCCATGACAAACAGATAGGCCAGCCGCTGCACCTGGTTGTAGCGGCGCGGATCGGCATGGGACAGCTTGCCGCGCAGCGCCGCGGCCAGGTCGCGGGCGACGCCGCGCGGGGTGACGGGCAGGAACTTGCGCCAGAGGCGGCCGGTGGCTATGTTCAGCGCCAGGTACAGAATGCCGTTCGCAAACAGCAGCCACATGCCGGCAAAGTGCCATTGCAGGGCGCCGCCCAGCCATCCGCCCAGCGTGATGCCGTTGGGAAAGGCGAAGTCGAACAAGGGCGAGGCGTTGTAGATGCGCCAGCCGCTCATCGTCATGACGACGACGGCCAGCGCGTTGATCCAGTGCGTCGCCCGCAGCCAGCCGGGGTGGATGGCGCCTTCGGGCAGGGCGGATGGCGTATCGTGCATGAGGGGGCGGGCCAACATGGGCGTCTCCGGGGCTTGCTGTCGTTGGAGCCATTCTTCCCCGGGGCCGATACCGAAGTCCTCACGCAAAGTTAAATTAAATGTGATCTTTCGCCTGCCCGGATTGGCGACAATAGCCCCATCGATTCCTCCAGAGCGCCCCATGGATACGCCCCGACGCGTACTGATAGTTGAAGACGACGCCCACATCGCCGAGCTGCTGCGCCTGCATCTGCGGGACGAGGGCTATGCGGTCGAGCACGCGGCCGACGGCAACGAGGGCATGCGCCGCCTGGAAGAGGGCGGCTGGGACGCCCTGGTGCTGGATCTGATGCTGCCCGGCATCGACGGCCTGGAAATCTGCAAGCGGGCCCGCGCCATGGCGCGCTACACCCCCATCATCATCACCAGCGCCCGTTCCAGCGAGGTGCATCGCATCCTGGGCCTGGAGCTGGGCGCGGACGATTACCTGGCCAAGCCGTTTTCCATGCTGGAGCTGGTGGCGCGGGTGCGCGCGCTCCTGCGCCGCAGCGACGCCATCGAGCGCAATGCGCGCATCGACGCCGGCAGCCTGGCCCTGCACGGCGTGTCCATCGACCCGATCGCGCGCACGGTCGATGTCGATGCGCGCCGCCTGGACCTGACCCCGCGGGAATTCGACCTGCTGCATTTCTTTGCGCGCCACCCGGACAAGGTCTTTTCGCGCATGGACTTGCTGAACCACGTGTGGGGCTACCAGCACGAAGGCTACGAGCACACCGTCAATACGCACATCAACCGGCTGCGCACCAAGATCGAGGCCGACCCGTCCAACCCGCAGCGCATCCTGACTGTCTGGGGCCGGGGCTACAAGTTCGCGGCGGGACCGGGCGGCGCGGGAGGCCCGACATGAAACGCTTTACCCTGACCCAGCGACTGTCCGGCGTGTTCGCGCTGCTGCTGCTGGCCTGCTGCGGGGCCTCGGCCTGGCTGCAGGTCGCCGCCAACTCGCGCTACGAACAGGAGGTGGTGCAGCGCCTGTCCAGCGGGCTGGCGCAACACATCGCCGGCGCCACGGAACTGATGGACGCCGACGGCTGGAAGCCCGGCGCGGTGCGTTCGATGTTCGACATGCTGATGACGGTGAACCCGGCGGTCGAGGTCTACCTGTTGTCCAACGATGGCCGCATCGTGGGCGACGCCGCGCCGCCGGGCCAGATCAAGCGCGACCGCGTGGATCTGGCGCCCGTGCAGCGCCTGCTGGCGGGCGGGATGCTGCCTATCGCGGGCGACGATCCGCGCAGCCTGGGGGCGAAGAAAGTGTTCAGCGCCGCGCCCGTGCGCGTGGACGGGCAGGACAAGGGCTATGTCTACGTGGTGCTGCAGGGCCAGGCGCACGATGCGCTGGCCATGTCCGTGTCGCGCAGTTCGGTGCTGCGGACCACACTGTGGTCGATCGCGCTGGTGGCGCTGCTGGGGCTGGCGGCGGGCCTGGCCGCCTTCGCCCTGATCACCCGTCCGCTGCGCGGGCTGACGCGGGCGGTGCGCGCCTTCGACGGCGACGACGGCCGGGCGCTGGCCGCGCTGGAGCAGCCGGGCGACGTGCCGGACCGCAGCGGCGATGAAATCGTGGTGCTGCGGCGCACGTTCGCGCAGATGGGCCGGCGGATTTCGGACCAGTGGCGCGAGCTGACGCGGCAGGACCAGCAGCGGCGCGACCTGGTCGCCAATATCTCGCACGACCTGCGCACTCCGCTGACCTCGCTGCACGGCTACCTGGAAACGCTGCGGCTCAAGGACGAGACCCTGGACGCAGGCGAGCGCCGCCGCTACCTGGACATCGCCCTGGCGCAAAGCCGCAAGGTGGGCCGGCTGGCGCAGGAGCTCTTCGAGCTGGCGCGGCTGGAGTCCGGCCTGGTGCGGCTGGAGCCCGAGACCTTCTCCCTGCCCGAACTGGTGCAGGACGTGATCCAGAAATTCGAGCTGGCCGCCGAGGCGCGCCAGCAGCGGCTGACCACGGACATTCCGCAGGCGCTGCCGCCGGTGCGCGCGGACCTGGGGCTGATCGAACGGGTGCTGACGAACCTGCTGGACAATGCCATTCGTCACAGCCCGCCGGGCGGTCGGATCGAGCTTCAGCTGGGTTTGGACCGCAACCGGGTGCGGGTGCAGGTCAGCGATTCCGGCGCGGGCATTCCTCTGGAGCTGCGCGCGGGGCTGTTTACGCGGGCTTCCGCGCTGAATCGCGGCCCCGGCGACGGCGGGGGCCTGGGGCTGGTGATCGTGCAGCGCATCTTGCAGCTGCACCAGAGCGAGATCCGGCTGGTGGAGCGCGCCGGCCCCGGCGCGGTGTTCCAGTTCGACCTGGCGACGGGGCCCTAGCCGGCGTCCGGCACGCGGCGCACCGTGCCCCGCGTGGCGTCCACATCCAGCATGTCGCCGGTGGCGACGCCTTGCAGGATGCCTTGCACGTTGACCACGGCGGGTATGCCGAATTCCCGCGCCACGATGGCGGCATGCGACAGGTAGCCGCCGGCCTCCATCACCAGGGCTTGCGCGCGCAGGAACAGCGGCGTCCAGGCGGGGTCGGAGGAGGCAGCGACGAGGATGCCGCCGGCCGGCATGGCCAGGCCCTCGTCCGGCGTGCGGGCGACAAACGCGCGTCCCCGCGCATGGCCGCCCGCCACCGGCGTGCCGCGCCATGTGTCGGGGGAATCGCTGGCTGCCCGCGCGCCAGATTCGGGGACCGTGGCGCCTTCCTTCGCGTACTCGGTGATGACGTCCAGGTCCGGCAAGGCGGCCCAGGCCTCCAGCTGCGCCCGTCTTGCGGCGGCGCGGCGGCCCAGGGCCGCCGCCGCCGTCCGGCCTTCGGCAAGCGCGAAGATCTCGGCGGCGTTCAGATGGAAGATGTCGCCGGCGGCCGCCAGTCCGTCCGGGCCGGCCATGCGCCTGCCCAGTTCCAGCGCGCTCTTGCGCGCGACGGCCAGGTAGGCCACCAGCACGCTGCGGGCGGCTTCGCGCTGATTGCCTTCGATACGGGACGCGGCCAGCAGCTTGGCGGCAAGCGTCCGCTGCCAGAAGGGCAAAGCCTTGCGCACGCGCTGCCATGCCTGGCGGGCCGCCGCGTCCTGGCGGGCGCGCAGCGCGGCGGGATCGGCGCCGATCAGGTTCAGCACGCTGTCCAGCAGGTAGCCGGGCGCTTCGCGCCAGCGCGGGTTGCGCAGATAGGTTTCGTAGACGGCGCGGTGGCCGTAGCGATGCAGGAAGGCGGCGAAGGCCTGTTTGAAGGCGCTGCCGTCGGGCAGCGCGGCGGCCCAGGCGGCGCTGTCGCGGTCCGGCGCGCGCAGCCAGGCCAGGGCCTGCGCATCCTGCGCGGCCAGCCCCGCCAGCTCCATCAGCGCATAGCCTTGCGCGGCGGTCACGCTGGGTTCGCCGCCCGCCATCAGCGCGGCGGTCAGCGCGTGGCCCTCGCCGGGGACGGCCTTTTCCACCAGTTCCAGCAGCTTGGAGAGCGCGCCGCCGCCTGATCCCTGCAGAAAGAACAGTTCGTCCGCGGCCAGCACAGTCTGGAATTGCTCGCGCAGCCGGGCGCCCAGCCCCGCCTTGGAATCGGGCAGGGGCGCGTCCAGCCAGTCCTGCGCGCGGGCGTGCAGCACGGGCAGATCGGCGGCGGTCTGCCGCCGCAAGGGCGCGGCCCGGCGCAGATAGCGCAGGATGCGCGCGCCATGCCGCAGGCGCTGCGCGACCGTCAGCGGCGGCACCTCGATCTCGGGCTGGGGGCCGCCCAGCAGGGCATTCATGTCGCGAGGCTTGACGCCCAGCGCGTCGTAGCCCACCCACTGGATGACCGAGGCGTCCAGATAGGCGCGGCCCTGGAACAGCGCCGCCAGCCTCACGCCGGGCAGGGCGACGTAGCCGCTGAGTTCAAAGCCGCAGGTCAGCATGCGCTGGGCCATCACGCGGCCCGCGTCCCATTCCAGCGCCGACATGGGCTGCGGCAAGACCTCGCGGGTGTTGCCGCGCGACCAGTACGCGGGCTGCTCCCGCAGCGCGGGATAGGTGTGGCGCGCGGCCGCCGTGATGGGGCGGGCCTGCACGATCCAGAACCGTTGTCCGTCCCAGACCCATTCGATGTCGTAGCCGCCGCCGGCATAGTCCAGGGCGCGGGCGGCGTCGCGCACGGTATCGCCCAGCGCCTCCGCCTGCGCATCGGTCAGCACGGCCTGCGCGGCGCGCGCGGCGGCAGTGTCGGCGAGCGTCGTGCCCGGACCGCCGGCCGCGGGCCAGGTCGCATGGCGCTTGGCGCCGATGCGGCGCGCCGCAAGCGGCCAGGCCTGGCGCAGATAGTCTTCGCGCAGGCGGTATTCGTCGCCCTCTGCCTGCCCGTTCACCAGCGATTCGCCCAGGCCCCAGTTGGCGTGGATGAGCATCTCGTCGTGGCGTCCGGTGGCGGGGTCCAGGGTGAAGGCGATGCCGGAGGCCGCCGCGTCGACCATGGGCATCACCACCACGGCCATGCCGGACGCCGACGGGTCCTGCGCCAGGCCCAGCCGCTGCCGGTAGGCATGGGCGTGGGGCGTCCACAGGGAATCCCAGATGCGCCGCAAGGCCTGCAGGGCTTCGGCTGAACCGCGCAGGTTCAGGCAGGACAGGTGGATGCCGGCGAACGAGGCGCCGGCGGAGTCTTCCAACGGCGCCGATGAGCGCAGCGCCAGCGGACGCTCCAGCCACCCGCGCGCGCGCAGCGCCTCATGCAAGGCTTGGGCCACGGCCGGCGGCACATCCTGGCCGGGCCGGTATTCCCAACTGGCCTGCGCCGCAAGCACAAAGCCGTCGGGCACGGGCACGCCGAATTGCGCCATGCGTCCCAGTTGCCAGCCCTTGCCGCCGGCCGCCAGGGGACCGGCCTGGGCCGCGGCCGCCCAGTCCAGCACCAGGGCAGTCATGCCGAGCTCCCCGAGGCGGCGCCCTGCACGAAAAGGCTGACCGCGGCGTCGAATTCCGACTTGAGGCTGGCGCCGGGCAGGTCCAGCCAGCGGAGCATGGCGCCCAGGTAGAGAAACTGCATGTGATGGGCCAGCAGGTCGGCGGCCAGGTCGGCGCGCACCTGGCCCGCCGCCTGCGCGTCCTGGATCAGCGTGGCGAAGACGGTTTGCAGGCCGCTGCGCGGGTAGCGCTCGCTGTCGCGTCCGCCGGGCTGCAGGGTAGCCAGCCGATAGCGCAGGTAGGGGCCGAGATAGGCGCGATGCGATTCGGACCAATGCGCCGAGGCATGCAGCATCCGTGTCAGCCGCAAGGCGAGGGTGGGCAAGGCTTGCAGCGCCGGCCACAGCTCGGCGAGCGTGGCGGCCAGTTCGCCGTGGAAGCGATGGGCCAGCAAAGCCTCTTTGACGGGAAAGTGGTTGTACAGCGTGCCCTTGGAGACATCCGCCTGGGCGGCGATCTGTTCCATGGTGACCGCGTCGTAGCCCAGCGTCTCGAACAGGCGGTAGGCGGTCTGGGCCAGATGGTCCAGCGTCTGCTGGCGCTTGCGTTCGCGGCGGCCGGTGTCCGGCTCGTTGGCGTCGGACAGAAAGGGGTCGATAGAGGACATGGCGGATAAAATAATTGAACGACGAATAATATTGTACGTCGTTCAATTATTTTAGGGAAATCCGCCTCCTCGGCGACTTGCTTATGCGGCGGTGGGCATCTGTCCGTGCAGCAGGTAGTCCATCAGTTCGCGCACCGAGCGCATGGCGCTGCCGAAGGGCAGCTTGGACGCGCCGCGGAAGAACAGGCCGCGGCCGACTTCGCCGCGCATGGCGGCCGCCAGCTTCAGGTCGATGCAGAACTGCCCGAACTTCGCGATGCCGTCGCGCAGGCCGCACTGGCTCAGGCAGTCCATGCGCTGGCTGCAGCGGCGCGGGTCCGAGCGGGTGTTGGCCTGCAGGGCGCCTTCCTGGCGCAGGTAGCGCGTCAGCCACGGCGTGGGCACGGCGCGCGCCGGCAGGCCCGCCACGCTGGTGAATTCCGCCAACTGGTCCGGGTCCGCATCGATCAGCACGCGCTTGAAGTTCTCGTGCGCGTCGCCCTCGTGGGTCACGGCGAAGGCGGTGCCCACTTGCACGCCGTCGGCGCCGTTGGCCAGCCAGTGGCGCACCTGCTCATGGCTGCCGACGCCGCCCGCGACGATCAGGCGCGGGGCGTCGCGGCCCAGCTGCAGCTCGCCGAAGAGGGCATGGCAATCCGCCAGCACGCGCTTGAAGTCGAAGCGCTCGTCGTGCAGGTCGGTCAGCCGCGCCGCGCCCAGATGGCCGCCGGCATAGCCCGGGTGTTCGATGACCACGGCGTCCGCCAGACGGCCTTTTTTCATCCACTTCTTCAGCACCGCGGCCACGCCGCGCGCTTCGGACAGGATCGGCACCAGCGCCACCTTGGGGAAGTCGGCCGTCATCTCCGGCAGGTCCAGCGGCAGGCCCGCGCCCATCACGATCGCTTCCGCGCCGCTTTCGCAGGCCTGGCGCACCAGGGCAGGATGGTCGCGCACGGCCTTCATGACATTGACCGCCACCAGGCCGCGGCCTTGCGCCGTTTGCAGCGCGGCGCGCACTTCGCGGTGCAGCGCCTCGCGGTTGGCGCTGTCGATCATGTCGCGGTCATTGCATTTTTCGGTTTGTTCCACGAGGTCGGCGTGGTGATGGCGCAAATCGACGCTGGCAATGGTGCCCACGGCGTTCTGGCTGGCAACCGCGCCGGCCAGGCGATGAGCGGATACGCCGACGCCCATGCCGCCCTGGACGATGGGCAGCAACTCGCGTCCGGCGAGGGTGAGTGATTTGAACCACGTCATGATATGAGTCTTTCCTCTGGTCAAGAGAACAGAGGCTAGGGCAAGGGGGAAGCCCCCGCCTTGCGCAGGATCAAGCGGGGCGGTAATGGCGGGCATGCTTTTGGCTTTGACATCATGACATCATGATGTCATGATCACGGCATGAATCCGAACCCAGAATACGGCCCTCAATACGCCATGGTGGAAGCAGCCCTGGCCGCTGAAATTTCCGGCGGCATCCTCGCCCCGGGCAGCCAGCTTCCGACGGAAGCCCGCTTGATAGCGCGCTTCAATGTCAGCCGCACGACGGTGCGCAAAGCGATCGAGAACCTGGTGGCCCGCGGCCTGGTGGAGATCCGGCGCGGCAAGGGCACCTTCGTCGCGCAACCGAGGATCACCCAGGAGCTGACCGAGCTGACCGGCTTCGTCGAGGACATGCTCGCGCTCGGACGCACCCCGACCGCCAGGCTGCTGGACAAGCAGATTGTGCCGGCGGACGCGGACGTTGCCCGGCAGCTGGCCGTGCCTGCCGGGACTCTGGTGATGCGGATTCAGCGTGTCCGGCTGGCCGACGGCGTCGCCATCTCCTTCGACGAAACCTATCTGCCGCGCGACATTGGCGAGCAGGTCGTCACCCACGACCTGGACGCCGAGCCGATCTTCTCGCTGCTTGAAGACAAATACGATCTGCCGCTTACCGAGGCGGAGTACCGGCTTGAAGCCATTACGGCTGCGCCCGAGGTCGCGCGCGCGCTCGCCGTCGGGCCAGGCAGCGCGGTCTTCCTGATCGAGCGCACGTCTTACACGACCGGCCAGCGGCCCATCGACTACGAAAAGCTGCACTATCGCGGCGACCTTATCAGCTTCGTCACGCGCCTGGCGCGGCGTCCCCGCGAACGTACCTGACGAAGGGCCACGCAATGGAAATCCTGTGGTTATTCGCGGCCGCTTTCGGGGCAAGCGCCCTGGGCGGCGTGCTGGGCATGGCCAGCGGCATCTTTATCGTGCCCATCCTCACGCTGCTGTTCGGCGTGGACATCCATGTCGCGATCGGCGCGAGTCTCGTGTCGGTGATCGCTTGTTCCTGCGGCAGCGCAGCGCCCTTTCTGAAGGGCCGCTTGACCAATATCCGGCTGGCCATCGTGCTGGAGACCGCCACGACGCTCGGCGCGCTGACGGGCGTGTTCCTGGTCGGCATCGCGTCAACATCGCTCCTGTATGGCCTGTTCGCCGCGATTCTGGCGCTGTCGGCCAGGCAGATGCTTGCACGGCGGCGCGAGGCGATCGACGCAAGCGCCCCGGACGCCAAAGCCTGGGCCACGATGCTCCGCCTGCATTCCAGCTTTCCCGACCACGCGTCGGGACGGGAGGTGCGCTACCAGGTCGGCCGCGTTCCGCTCGGCATGGCGCTGATGTACGGGGCGGGCCTGATCTCCGCTCTGCTGGGAATCGGCTCGGGCGTGCTGAAGATTCCCGCGATGGACACCGCGCTGCGGCTCCCCATCAAGGTTTCGTCCGCCACCTCGAACTTCATGATCGGCGTGACCGCCGCCGCCAGCGCCGGCGCCTACTTCGTGCGCGGCGACATCGACATCGGCATCGCCGGCCCGATCGCACTGGGCTCGGTCGTCGGCGCCCTCGTCGGCGCGCGTCTGCTGATGGGGCTGCCGGCCGACAAGTTGCGCATCTTCTTTGTTATCGTCCTGGCGTTGCTGGCGGCGCAAATGCTGCTGAGCGCCTTCGGAATACATCTGCTGGGGAGGGCGGGATGAAGCCTGGATCGGACAATGTCGACCGGACGGAGCAGGTCATTGCCGGACTGCTCTGGCACGGAACGTGGTTCGCCTGCGCCCTGGTCGCAGCGGGCGTGCTGTTGACGGCCGCCGCGCCGTTTGCGGCGGCGCTTGCACTTCCATGGAGCGGATACGACGTGGTGAAAGCCGGCGTGGCGATGTTCATTCTCTTGCCGGTCGCCCGGGTGGCGCTGATGCTGGCGATTTTTCTGCGCGAGCGCGACTACGTCTACACGGCTATCGCGGGCCTGGTGCTGGCCATCATCGCGGTTGGAGTGGCGATTGAGATCTGAGGCCGCAGGCGCCGCTTTTCCTGGCCGCCCAGCTCGCCTCATTATCGGATTTGTCTTATAGACAAGCCTGGTCTGCGTTGAGCAAGATCCCGGCATCCGTCTGAGGCTCCGGGAGGGACCGTGCCATCGCATGCAAGAGACCTGCGTTTCACCTTCGCGCCCGTGTGCGGCGCGCCATTCGACGTTATCGAGTTCACGCTGGACGAGGCCCTGTCAGAGCCCTACCGGTTGTGCGTGCAGCTCTCCAGTTTTGACGCGGCAGTGGACTTCGGCGCGATTCTGGACCAGCCCGCGCTGTTCACCATTTGGCGCGGCGCGCAGGCCACACGCCATATCCACGGCATCGTCTCCGAGTTCGAGCAGGCCGACACCGGCTTTCAGCGCACGCGCTACCGGGCCGTTGTCGAGCCCTCCCTGGCCCGCGCGGCGCTCTGTTCCGACTGGCGCATTTACCAGCACCTGCCGGCGCCCGAGATCATGGCGGATGTCATCAAGCGCCAGGGCATCTCCGACTACGAGCAAATCACCGCCGCTGAACACCTGCCCCGAGAATATTGCGTGCAGGCCGGCGACACGGACCTGCAGTTCCTTCACCGCCTGGCCGCCGAGGAAGGCTATTTCTACCGCTACGAACACGCCGAGAAGAGCCATCGCCTGATCCACGCAGACAGCATCTACTCCCAGGGTGAAATCGAAGGCGGCCCGGTCGTCTACAACTCCGCCGCCGGCGGCGACCAGCCCGAGCCCGCGCTGCGCCGGTTCGCCTACGCCGAGCGCGTGCGCACCGCGGTGCAGACCCAGCGCGACTATACCTACACGAATCCCCGGTACAACCAGGAACACTCTCCTGTCGCCGCCGACCTGGACCATCAGGCCCCGAGCTACGAACGCTACGACTATCCCGGCCGATACAAGCGCGACGAGGCCGGAGAACCCTATACGCACACCCGGCTGCTGGGCCGGCGCCGCGATGCGCGCGTGGCGTTCGCGGAAGGCGACGACGCGCGCCTGGCCCCGGGCCTCGCCTTCGACCTGACCGGCCATCCGCGTGAAGAATGGAACCAGGGCTGGCGACCGGTGCGCATGCGGCATCACGGCGTGCAGCACGCCAGCCAGGAAGAAGAGGGCGCGGGTTCCGAGCAAGGCACGCAGTACCACTACACGGCCGAACTCGTCCCCGACAAGGTCGACTGGAAGCCCGAACCCTGCCCCAAGCCTCGCATCGACGGCCCGCAGATGGCCACCGTCGTCGGCCCGCCGAACGAGGAGCTGTTTTGCGACTCCTGGGGAAGAGTCAAGGTGCAGTTCCCTTGGGACCGCCTGGGCCGCCACGATGAACACAGCTCGTGCTGGATCCGCGTGTCGCAGAACTGGGCCGGCGCGCTGTGGGGGCACATGGCCGTCCCGCGCATCGGCCAGGAAGTCATCGTCCAGTTCGTGGACGGCGATTGCGACCAGCCTTTGATCGTGGGCCGGACCTATTGCGCAACCAACCTGCCGCCCTATGAATTGCCGCGCCACAACATCCTGAACACCATCAAAAGCAAGGAACACAAGGGCAACCGCGCCAACGAACTTCGCCTGGACGACACCTCCGAGCAGATCAGCGCGGCGCTGATGAGCGATCACGGCGCGACGGCGCTGCACCTGGGGTATCTGACACACCCGCGCCCCTCGGGCGGCGAGCCCAGGGGAGAGGGGTTTGAGCTGCGCACGGATGAGCGCGGGGCATTGCGCGCGGCCAAAGGCCTGCTGCTGACCACCGAGGCGCGGATTCGGGCCCGGGGCGGCCAGTTGGACCGTTCGGAGATCGTCGGCGTGCTGGAAGCAGCGTTGGAACTGGCGCGGAACCTGGGTGAATACGCGGGCGAGCATGAAGGGGTGGCGCACGACGCCGCGCCGCAGCAGTCGTTGGCGGAAGCTGTCCGCGACCTGGGGGGCGGGGCGAACGACGAGGCGGACGGTCCGGGCGATGGCGGCCAATCCGCGATTGCACTCAGCGCGCCCGCGGGCATTGCCGCGGGAACCCCCGCCGGCATCACGCTGACCGCAGGCGCACACATCGACAGCATCGCCCAACAGAACCAGCAGATCAGCGCCGGAGAAAGGGTGGTCGTCAACGCCGGCGGCGATCTGGGCCTGTTCACCCAAGGCGGCGACATGCGCCACATTGCGCATCAAGGGGAGATGCTGCTGCAGGCGCAGCGCAACCACATCCGGGTCCAGGCGGATCAAAGCGTCGAGATCACCGCCAGCAAACAGCATGTGCTGATCGGCGCGGACAAGCACATCACGCTGCTTTGCGCGGGGGCGTACATCAGGATGGCCGGCGGCAACATCGAACTGGGCATGCCCGGAACCTTCACGGTCAAGGCGGCTTCGCATAACTTCTCGGGCCCGACCGGCCGCAGCGCGGCCTTGCCCGCCTTCAAGTCTCCCGAGGCTGCCGCCGGCGATTACGCCGGCCGGTTCCGGCTGCGCAAGACGGACGAACGAGATTTTCAACGCTACCGCTATCGCATCATGGCGGGCGGCACGCTGCTGCTGGAGGGCCTGACCGACCAGAACGGCGAAACGGAGTTCATCGACACGCCGCGAGCACGCAGCGTGCAAACCTACAAGACCATCATGCGCGATGACCAGAGAATCCCCGATGATCCCGACGCGCTGGTTGGCGAGCTGGACGTCGCCAATCCCCACTTTCCGGAACCGGGCCTGCGGGACGAGGAGTTCCTCGATCAACATGGGGAAGGGGACGCGCCATGGTAGCGCCTGCTGCCGCGGCCCTGATCTGGGGATATCGCGCCTATCGCGCTTACGCCGCCTACGAAACCGCGCAAACGGCGGTCGAGGCGGCGGAAACGCTGGCTCAGATCAATCAGCGCAAGAAGGAGGCTGAGATTGTCCTGAAAGAAGTGGTCAAGGGCATGAAGGAAGAGATCGAAAAAAAGAGTTCGACGTTCGTGCGGACGGGCGGCAACTCCACGGTATCGCGAGGCCGCAACGAAAACATGACTTACCACCACTACATCGAGCGCAAGATACCGTTCCGGCCCGTCATCAGCACGGTGTGCCAATGGGCGCTGAAGTCGCCGATCACCGTGCCGCGGCGGATACGCAAGAAGATTCCCGGCGAGGTCATCGAAACCACGATTGACATCGCACTGAAGCAGACGACGGCATCATTGGTGTTTGAAGCGGTGGACGACCTGCTGGGATGGCAAAGCCCGCTTAAGGCTGAGCCGAATTACAGCGGAACAACATACGCTGCGATGCTGGGAGATCCGCCGACTCGTCCGAGGCGGGTCAGCGAATACTTCCCCTTCTGGCCGCGCCCGCGAGGAAGCCTGGCGCCGGATCTGGTGATCGTGGAGTATCGCCAGCAGCCGTTCGAAGTGGGGAATGTCTTTGCGGCGGTGGAGATCAAGTTTCCGAATGATTGGGTGAGGGACATGCAAATGAACGACTACGTTTTTCTCATGAACGGAGACAAGAATAAAGTGGCTCTTATCCGAATACCGGAGGACTGTACAGGTTACAAATCTGGCGCCGACGGTCAAAACAAAGGTCAGCCTGGGAGGCGCCGATGAGCACTGTCAATCCGCTGCTCGATCAAGATATGGTCGCCATGATGATCTCGGAATTGAAGGAATGGCCGAACTACGTGGTCAATCATGGCGATTTTGAAATGTCGGTGACGCCGTTCATCACGTTCTATTTCACCTATGATCCCGCCCATTACCTTCACACCACACTCTCCATGGTCGACGTCCATGAAGCTTTCGAAAGGTTTCTCGGAAATCCTTACACTATTGCGACACATCCCGACTCCGAGCGACCTCATCCCTATGGCTCAAAACGACTGGGGGACCTGCGCGAATGGGCAAAAAAAACGCCCCTGGACAAGGCCTTCTACGTAAAGTTCACCGACGAGAAGAACCACAACAGTTCTCCCGCGACTGCCGCCTATTTGTGGCGACAGTCGTATCGGGGCAACGATGGGGCGGGGTATTCGTCCATACAGCTCTACTTTCGATGGCAATGGTGGCTGGACAACAAGGACGCCTGGCGGCGATTGGTTCTCGACACCATCGGCCGCCTGAAGCCCGCGCAGGTATACAGTGGCTTCGCCATGGCAAACCCTTTGGCATTTGGCATGCGTTCGGAAGTTGCAGTCTGGGACCGCGCGCTGACGCCGCATTTCTATGGCCTGGACACCGACTATCCGTTCGGCATGACCTATACGCCCGACCTTCCTTCCGGCATCCGGCCGCCCACCTGGGGATTCTTCCTCTCCGACACCTGGCGCGAAAAGCTCTCCATCACCCGCGAGGACGTCGCCACTCGCCTCAACGACCCGCGAATCCGCATCGATACGCTCAGCTGCGGGCAATGGATCGAACTCGGCCCGCAACCCGAGCTCTATCCCGTCGAAAACGGCTTGCCTGAACTGCCCGTCCTGCTCAACCGCTTGCTCAGGCGCATACGCCACCCGCAGCTGGACCTGATCGGTTTCGGCGAATGGGACGGCGATCCGAATGAGCGTTTCAACCGCCGCGACACCCAGCGCTGGCTGGCCCGCTTCGACGACGACAGCGACTGGCCCACGCCCGAGAGCCGCGGCCTGGCGCCAGGCCCGGTTCCCGTGGAGCCCACGCCCACGCACGTCGTCGTGGGCGAGCTGATTCCTTCCGAAGGCTGGTGGTAC
>NZ_JBHXNI010000017.1:0-5656 GCF_042721735.1 Achromobacter sp. NPDC058515 | reverse complement strand
CCACCGGACCGCAAACCTTCATGCACCAGTCGATCATGCCCCAAGTGGACGGCCGCGATGTCACCTGGGTGGTGGTCAAGTTCTTTCGGTAGGGGCGGGAACCTGGGACGGGGCCGCGAGGCCCCGTCCCGGTCTCCCGTCTTACCCCAGCAGCTTGATGATCGCCGGCACGGACAGCACGGCGGTGTAGTAGCCCATGAACTGTACGCCGGTGTTAAAGCCGAACAGGCGCGACAGCAGGCCGCCGAACAGGCCCATCGTCAGGATGACGAGCAGGCCCAGGAACTGGCCTTCCCAGATGCTGATCACGATGATCAGGCCGACGAAGGTCGCGATGATGGCTTCGTGGCTGACCTTGCGCGATACGAACAGCGCGGCGCGGCGCGCGAAGTTCATGGCGAAGGGGTAGGACACCACCGCGGCCAGCAGCACCGCCAGCATGCCGTAGCCCAGGAACTCCCAGTGGTTCAAGAGGTTGTGCAGGTTGTGCGTCTGGCCCGTGGCGGCGTCCACGGTGAAGCGCGGCGGGGCGTTGAACAGCGGCGCGGCCGGGCCGGCCGCCACCGGGCTCAGGGGCAGCCCGAAGGCGATCAGCGGGATCAGCGCCTCGGCGATGTAGGTGGCTTCGGTGACGCCGTTGCGCGCGCTGAGCACCGTGGTCAGGCGATGATAGGCGTGCTTGACGCGCGAGCCCACCAGTTCGCCCAGCACCACGGTCATGGCCACCGGGCTGAACACGAACGTGGCGCTCGATATCGCCGCCGTGGCCAGCGTCCAGCGCGTCTGCACGCGGTCCATGACCTTCAGCGGGTTCGGGAAGTAGCCCGACCAGCCCTTGACGTCGGGCGCCAGCGAGAACGTGCGCACCTTGTCTCGCATCATCTTGCTGCGGCCCTGGGGCGAGATCACGGTGAACAGGTCGGCGATCAGCGGGCCGATGGCGATGCCCAGGAAGTAGCTGATGCTGAGCTTGACGCCGTACTTGGCCGTCAGGCTTTGCAGGGCGATGATGACCATGACGAAGGGCACCAGCAGCGCCACCGCCGCCCAGCGTCCGGCCGAGAAGTAGGCGATCAGCACGGCCGCGGCCAGGAAGATCCACGGAGCGGACTTGGTGATGGCCGCGCCGAACGGCGCCAGCAGCACGGCGAACAGCACGGCCAGCGGCACCGCCACGAAGGCGGCGACGATGGCGCCGGACACCATCTTGCGCAGCGCGATATGCGGCACGCCCAGCTTGCGCAGCATGTTCGCGTCCTGCAGCAGCGGGGTGGCCAGCGTGTCGCCCGGTATGCCCAGGAGCGCCGTGGGCACGGCGTGGGTCATGTGCTTGGCCACCGCGCCCGCCAGGAAGAAGGTGAAGACGCCCGCGGGCGGCACGCCCAGCAGCACCACCAGCAGGGTAAGCGGGGCCAGCGTCGTGGTCTCGTCGGTGCCCGACACCAGGCCGATGGCGGCGAACACCACCGCGCCCAGCAGCCCCATCGCGGCGGCCACCATGATCTGTTCAAGCAGAATGGGATCGCTCATGCCAGGGCCTCCTTGGCGGCGCCGCGCCGCGCGTCCGCGGGGGCGGGCGGGACGGCGGCCTTGGCCGCGGGCTCGGCGAACAGGTCGTACAGGTCCAGTTCCTTGAGCTCGCGCACCACCGCCTCCGGCAGGTCCGCCAGCGTGCCCAGGCCGCCGGGCTGCTCCGCCAGCTCGGCCAGCACCTCGGCGCGCCAGGCCGGATCATGCGTGGAGCTGTGCTCGATGACTTCGCGCTTGGGCGGGAACAGGCGCGCGCAAATCACGCCGGCCAGCACGCAGCCGGCCAGTCCGGCCAGCATCGCGTAGGCGTGGGCCAGCTCGGGCGACGCCACCACGCCGCGCAGCCAGCGGCTGGCGGCATAGAAGCCCGCCACGCTGATGGTGATGCCGATGCCGATGGCCCAGGCGAGCTGCCTCAGGTCCACCGTGTCGCTCCAGACTTCGGCCAGGCGCGCGGGTGGCGCCGGGGGGCTTTGTTTCATGTCTCTCTCCTTTGTGATCAGGCGGCGCGCGGGAATTCCGCGCGCCGCCTCTGTTCTTGCCAGGCCGGGCGCATCAAGAGGCGCGCAGTTCCTCCAGCAAGGCCAGCGCGCGGTCGGTGCGGACGTCCTTCTCCGCCGCCATGCGCTTGGCGATCGTGTCGATCTCCGCGCCCGTCGCGCCCGCCACCAGCGCAATGTTGCGGGCATGCAGCGCCATGTGGCCGCGCTGGATGCCTTCGGTGGCCAGCGCGCGCAGCGCGCCCAGATTCTGCGCCAGGCCGACGGCCACGGCGACTTCGCCCAGTTCCTGCGCCGAACGCACGTCCATGATCTTGAGCGCCAGCCGGGCCAGCGGATGGGTCTTGGTGGCGCCGCCCACCAGGCCCACGGGCATGGGCATTTCTATGGTGCCGACCAGCGCGCCCGAGGTGTCCTTTTCCCATTGGGTGAGCGAGGTGTAGCGGCCCGAGCGGCTGGCATAGGCATGCGCGCCCGCTTCGACTGCGCGCCAGTCGTTGCCGGTGGCGACGATGACGGGGTCGATGCCGTTCATGATGCCCTTGTTGTGCGTCGCGGCGCGGTAGGGGTCGATGGCGGCGAAGGTGTAGGCGTCCAGCACGCCTTCGATGATCTCCGCGCCGCTGCGCTCTTTCGTGTCCAGCACTTGCGGCGTGAGGCGCACGCGGGCGCGGGCCAGGCGCAGGTCCGCCAGGTTGGACAGGATGCGCAGGCGCACCGAGCCGCCGGCGATCTCTTCGACCAGCGGCGCCACGGCCTCCGCCATGGTGTTGACGGTGTTGGCGCCCATGGCGTCGCGCACGTCCACGATCAGGTGCATCACGATCATGGGGCCGCGAGGCGTGTCCGGGAAGACGTGGACCTCGATGTCCTGGCAGCCGCCGCCCAGTTCGATCAGCACCTTGTCGCGGCTGTTGGCCAGCGTCAGGATGCGGTCGCGTTCGCGCAGCAGCGCCAGCCGCGCGCCATGCGGGTCGGTCAGCCCCAGCACCTGCACCTGGGCGCGCATCAGCGGGCGGGTGCTGGAGGTCTCGAAGCCGCCGCATTCGCGCGCCAGCTTGGCCATGTAGGACGCGGCGGCGACCACGGATGGCTCTTCCACCGCCATCGGCACCAGCACGTCGCGGCCGTTGACCTGGAAGTTGCCGGCCACGCCCAGCGGCAGCTCGAACGCGCCGATGACGTTTTCGATCATGCCGTCGGCGCGGTCCAGGCCGAGCGCGCCGGGGGCGGCCAGCAGCTGCTGTTCTTCGGGGGTGAGCGAGGCCGCGGCGGCAATGGCGGCCAGGCGTTGGGCGGGGGTAAGGGCCCGGAAATTGGGCAGGCGTGAATCGGCCACGATGGCGTGTCTCCGTATAAGAATCGAGTGGCCTGATTCTAGGTAAACTGTACCGCTATTCAGAGGTACAGTTTGGGCAAACAGTACCATCGCACTGCACCAATTTTGGCAATAACAAGGTGGGGATCCCCGCGTGGATGAAGCGAACATGCCCGGCCGGCCGCGCGCCGCGCCCATCGCCGAAAGCCTGGCCGGGCTGATCGGCCAGCAGATCGCCGACGGCGTCTATCGCCCGGGCGACAAGCTGCCGTCCTTGCGCGAGCTCGCGCAGCTGCACCGCTACGCGAAGAATACGGTGGTGGTGGCGTTTGAAATGCTGGTGGCCCGGGGCCTGGTGGAACCGCGCCGCGGCTCCGGCTTCTTTGTGCTGGATGTGGAGCAGGCGCGTCCGTCCGCCGACGAGGAGCCCGGGCAGTTGAGCCGCGCCATGGACATCGTGTGGCTCATGCGCGAACAGCTCAAGACCCAGCCCGACGCGGTGGCGGTGGGCGACGGCTTTCCGCCGGTGGAGTGGCTGGCCGACATGCGCATGGACCGCTATCACCAGAAAGTGGTGCGCACGGGGCTGGGCGCCTTGTTCCGCTACGGCAGCCGCTTCGGCTATGCGCCGCTGCGCGAAAGCCTGGTGCGCAAGCTGGGCGCTGTCGGCGTCAATGTGGCGCCGCCGCAGCTGGTGCTGACGCATGGCGCCAACGAAGCCATGGACCTGGTGATCCGCTACTTCGCGCCGCCCGGCGCCGCCGTGCTGGTCGACAATCCGGGCTACTACCCGCTGTTCGGCAAATTGAAGCTGGCCGGGGTGCGCATGCTGGGGGTGCCGCGCCTGCCGGACGGCCCCGACCTGGCCGCGCTGGAGGCTTTGCTGCAGCGCGAGAAGCCGCGCCTGTTCTTTACCCAGTCGCTGGCGCACAACCCCACCGGCTCGGACATTTCGCCGGCCAAGGCCTACAAGGTCCTGCAACTGTCCGAGCGCTACAACCTGATGGTGGTCGAGAACGATCCGCTGGCCGACTTCAAGCCGACCTCCGCCGTGCGCCTGTCGGCGCTGGACCAGCTGGAGCGCACGATCTACATCGGCAGCTTCTCCAAATCGTTTTCCGCGGCCTTGCGCGTGGGCTTTATCGCCTGCAATGCGGCGCTGGCCAGCGATCTGGCCGACCTGAAGGCGCTGGTCCACGTCAGCAGCTCCGAATACTGCGAGCGCATGGTGGACGTGATGCTGCGCGAAGGCCACTACGAGCGCCACCTGGTCAGGCTGCGCCAGCGGCTGGAGGCCGCCACCGGACAGGCGCTGCAGGTGCTCGATTCGCTCGGGGCCGACGTGTTCGCCCGGCCGACCAGTTCGCTCTATCTGTGGTCGGCCTTTCCCGGCGTGGCCGACTCGTTGACCCTGGCGGCGAACCTGATGCCCGAGAAGGTCATCATGGCGCCCGGCCGCGTGTTCAGCGTGGACCCCACGGCGGTGTCGCCGTGGTCGCGCTGCAATGTGGGCGCCGTCGGTTCGCCGCGGTTCTATGCCACGCTGAAGGCGCGGCTGCGTTAGCGATAGGCGAATTCCTCGAAAGCCTGCCGCAGCGCCGCCTGGGCTGGCGTGCTCAAGGCGCGGGCGACGGGCGCGCCGGGCGCGCTGCGCGCCGCCTGCACGGCAAAGCGCCGCACGCCGCGGCGCGCAAGCTCCTGCGCCAGGGCCAGGAGGCGCGTTTCGTCCAGCCAGTCGGGATGCCAGGTGATGCGGCATTCGAAGTCCGGGCCGGCCGACAGCAGCTGCGTCAGGCAGGACAGGGCGGGGCGCTGCGAATCGCGCCGCCCGGTGATGTCGTCGTAGCCCTGGGCGTCGGCCTTGATATCCATGCCCACCCAGTCCAGGTGGCGCAGCACGTCGGCCAGGCGCAGCGGGTAGATGCCCGCGGTGTGCAGGCCCACCCGGTAGCCCATGCGCTTGACGTCGCGGATCATCGCCGGCAGGCGCGGCTCGCTCAAGGGTTCGCCGCCGGAGAACACCACGGCGTCCAGCAGGCCTCGGCGGGTTTCGAGAAACTCGCGGACCTCGCGCCAGTCATAGCGCGCGGCGCGCGTCTGCAGCTCGGTGTTGTGGCAATAGTGGCAGCGCCACGGGCAGCCGGAAATGAAGACCACGGCGGCAAGCTGGCCCGGCCAGTCCACGGTGGAAAAGGGCACCAGTCCGCCCACCGCGGGCGAATGCCGCGGCAGCGGTTCGACGACGGGCTGGGGCGGAGCCGCGTAAGCCGGCCGGGCGGCCAGCCGGTGCGTGGCATGGCTGGCCGCC